>NZ_AMFF02000087.1:0-46301 GCF_000297215.2 Piscirickettsia salmonis LF-89 = ATCC VR-1361 | reverse complement strand
TATCCAGTAGCTCTTTATTCATTCCTGATGAAATCCCTGTATCTATCAGATTTCATTATACATTGTTTATCATGTCAGTGCGTAAGGTGAGTTAAAAACTCTTTGGGGTGATACCAAGCTTGCTGAAGCCAGGGTGGGTTTGGCCAAGTTTGATAGTTATCAATGAGCTTAATTTCACCTTCTAGCTTTATCGCATTAAATACGTGGTTTATACAGGTTAGGTGGGCAATGTCGGCAGAAACCTGCACATGCTGACCTTCATTTAAAGTGTGCATTAGTGCTTTAAGTGGTGCTTCTCCATCTTTAAAGTGGTAAAAAAATTGTTTTTTAGAGATTCTTGGCAATCTTTGTAAATAAGATTCTGTTAAATCTGTACCGGTATTTAAAAGGTGGCTGACTCTATTCGCAGCTTGAACACAGTTGCCAATGCCTGTGCGTTGGGTGTTTAATATTTTTTGATAGATTAAATCTAGATAGTCTGATTGGCAGTTCGGCATAATTTAAAATTTTTTTAACTTTTAATCTTTATAGTTAAATATTTATAATAAATAAATATAAAAGTATATGTTTTTTTAACAAATAAATTAAAAAAGTAAAAATTAATAAAGAAAATAATACAGTGTCTGGCTTGAGTGTAGGTGAACAGTATTAAGGTTATCCGTTCTAGAGTAAAGGGATACTGGTGCACCCTCCTGTTGGAGAGTGTCGAGTGGTTAATAATTGATTGATCTTTAATTTTAATCTTGATTGTTACGTGGTGTGCGCGGCTGGGTGATTTTTTTAAAGTACTTGGCTTTTTTACGTGCTTGCTCTTCTTTTTCAGCTTTTGCTTTTATTTCTTGGCGTTTTTCACGGGCTTTGACTTTTGAGTTGGGTTTAGATTTAGTTTTCGCTTTTTCAGCTGCCGGTTTTGTAGGCGCTTGGCGATAGAGTACGGCAAGAAAGCCGATAAGTTGCACACATTCAGCATGATGGTCTGTGCAAATGGTCTGAGTTAGCTGCTCAAGTTCATCACGGTCTGTGCAATTGATGCGAACTTTGATGAGTTCGTGGTGGCTAAGCGCAATATCAATCTCGTTATTAACGTTTTCCGTTAGGCCTTTATGGCTGATGGTTACAACTGGCTTTAAATGGTGGGCTCGGGCCTTGAGGGTCTGTTTTTCTTGACTGGATAATGCCATAATTGTCACCTTGAAAGATTAGGTTAAAAAATAAACCCGTAGTGTAACGACTTGATGAGCAAAAAACTACCTTCTGAGCGCTTTTTTTATATTCGTTTGGATCTCGCGATTATTGCGCTATTTGGCATTATTCTATTGATAGGTGTTTCGAATTGGTTTGATCGCTATTTATATCAATGTGTTACTTTACTTGCTTATAGTGGCGTGGCGGTGCTGTGGTTGTTGTGCCGTATTAAGCGGCAATTAAATCAATTAAAATGTATAAAAAATGCCAATGCTGAGGATGTTGATGGCAAAGAAGTCGAAAAGTAGTTCACGCTGGTTACAAGAACATCGTGATGATTTTTATGTGCAAAAGGCACGTGCTGAGGGCTATCGCTCACGGGCGAGCTATAAGCTGAAAGAAGTGCAGGAGAAGGACAAAATTATTCGCCGTGGGATGACCGTGATTGATTTGGGCGCTGCGCCTGGTGGGTGGTCACAATTGGCGGCGGATTGGGTTGGTGCCTCAGGTTGTGTGATTGGTTTGGATTTATTGCCGATGGATCCATTGGAAAATGTGATTGCCCTGCAAGGAGACTTTACTGAAAAAGCGGTTTATGATTGTTTGGTTACAACATTAGCCGGTCGGCCGGTGGATATTGTCTTATCAGATATGGCGCCAAATATGAGTGGGATTGATACCAGTGATCAGGCGCAAGCCATGTATTTAGTTGAGTTGGCGCTGTATTTTGCTGAGCAGGCTCTAAAGCCCGGCGGGGACTTACTGGTTAAGGTGTTTCAAGGGGTGGGCTCACAAGAGTATATTAAAGCATTACGTACTAAGTTTGCCAAAGTAGTGACTCGCAAGCCGGCGGCCTCACGCCCACGTTCACGCGAGATTTACCTTCTGGCGAGAAACTTTCAAATGGTGTAAGGTGAGGGTTAAACTGTGAGTAGTGTCGCTATAAAAAAATTTAGGAACATATATAAGAGGTTAGGGCTTTGAGCGATATGATTAAAAACATCATGCTATGGCTGGTCATTGCTTTGGTGTTGGTGACTGTGTTTAGTAATTTAGGCCCACGTCAGCAGTCGGTGAATCGGCTAGATTATTCAACATTTGTTAAAGACATCAATAATGGTCAAGTAAAAAGCGTTATCATTGATGGTTTGAATATTAAAGGACAAACCTCAAGTGGGACGCCATTTGCTACTTATATTCCGTGGAAAGATCCATTTTTAATGGATCAGATGCTGGCGAAAAATGTCACAATTGCTGCTAAACCACCTGAGCAGCGGAGCTGGTTATTGTCTGCATTAATCAGTTGGTTCCCTGGTATTTTATTAATTGCGATTTGGATTTTCTTCTTGCGGCAGATGCAAGGCGGTGGTGGTGGTAAGGGCATGATGTCCTTTGGTTCCAGTAAGGCACGTCTGCTTGGTGAAGATCAAATTAAAGTTAACTTTGCTGATGTTGCTGGCTGTGAAGAGGCTAAAGAAGAAGTAAAAGAACTGGTCGATTTTCTGCGTGACCCAACCAAATTCCAAAAGTTAGGCGGCAAAATTCCGCAAGGGGTATTGATGGTTGGCCCACCTGGAACAGGTAAGACGCTATTAGCTAAAGCCATTGCAGGTGAGGCGAAAGTCCCGTTCTTTTCTATTTCAGGCTCTGATTTTGTTGAAATGTTCGTCGGTGTCGGTGCATCGCGGGTGCGTGATATGTTTGATCAGGCAAAAAAACGTGCACCGTGTATTATCTTTATCGATGAGATTGATGCAGTGGGCCGTCACCGTGGCTCAGGTATGGGCGGTGGTCATGACGAACGTGAGCAGACCTTAAATCAAATGCTGGTCGAGATGGATGGTTTTGAGGGAACCGAAGGGGTGATTGTCATTGCCGCGACGAATCGTCCGGATGTATTGGACCCGGCATTATTGCGTCCCGGGCGTTTTGATCGCCAGGTCAGTGTCGGGCTTCCCGATGTCAAAGGCCGTGAGCAGATTCTAAAAGTGCATATGCGTAAGGTGCCTTTGGGAGATGATGTTAAAGCGTCATTGATCGCCCGTGGTACGCCTGGGTTCTCAGGAGCGGATTTGGCGAACTTGGTCAATGAAGCCGCACTCTTTGCCGCGCGTAAAGATAAAACCGTGGTTGCTATGCGTGAGTTTGATGATGCCAAAGATAAAATTTTGATGGGCACTGAGCGCCGTTCGATGGCAATGACCGAAGAGCAAAAACGTTTAACCGCCTTTCATGAGGCAGGGCACGCGATTGTCGGGTGTTTGGTACCTGATCATGATCCGGTGTATAAAGTCTCGATTGTGCCGCGGGGTCGTGCCTTAGGTGTGACCATGTATCTGCCTGAAGAGGATAGTTATGGTTATTCACGCGAGCGCTTGGAGAGCTTAATTTCGAGTATGTATGGCGGACGTATTGCTGAAGCTTTAGTCTTTGGTGTTGAGAAAGTAACGACTGGGGCATCGAATGACATTGAAAAAGCCTCAGAAGTGGCGCGCAATATGGTGACAAAGTGGGGGCTGTCTGAGCGCTTAGGGCCGATATTATATGGACAAGAAGGCGGTGATCCGTTTGGTTATGGTGCGGGTAAAGGCACGCCGGAATTTTCAGATCAAACCTCTGTTGCTATTGATGAGGAAGTACGTCAGATCATTGATCGTAATTATACACGCGCTGAGAGCATTCTAATCAATAATCGGGATATTCTTGATGCGATGGCGGATGCGTTGATGGTCTATGAGACGATTGATCGTGACCAAGTGGCTGATCTAATGGCGCGTCGGCCGGTGAAAGCACCGAAAGATTGGGATCAGCCCTCTGATGAGAGTGGCTCATCAGCATCTGGTGATGAGTTACAACCTCTTGATGCTAATATCAATACTGATATTAATGAGACTAAGAGCGCTGATCAAGAGACAGATCAGGGCGCGCCGTCACCAGAAATAAAGGGTAAACCAGCGGATGATCCTACCTAATAATTACCCTTCATCTTTTTAATATTATTTAAATTTTTATAGATCTTAAGTAGATAAATGATAAAGGGCACGGGTTGCCCTTTTTTCTTGAGTAACCTAAAGAGGATCTTAACTAAAAAAAAGATAGATGGTTTGATATTTAGATCGTATTTTTGATAGCGCTAGAGGGCATTGGCTAGGATAGTGATAGTGAGTGAAGTGAGAAAACAATGAGTACAAAACGCAAATATTTTGGTACGGATGGTGTGCGTGGACGGGTTGGTCAGGCACCGATTACCGCTGATTTTATTTTACAGTTAGGCTGGGCAGTCGGTAGCGTGATTCGTCGTGAAAGCGGAGCGGGTAAGGTTGTGATTGGTAAGGATACGCGGATTTCAGGCTATATGTTTGAAGCGGCGCTTGAAGCGGGCTTCTCAGCAGCAGGAGTGGATGTGTATTTACTTGGGCCGATGCCAACACCAGCGATTGCTTATTTAACACGGACTTTTCATGCCGATGCAGGGGTGGTAATCAGTGCTTCACATAATCCTTATTATGACAATGGCATTAAGTTTTTCTCAGCCCAAGGGGTAAAGCTCCCTGATCATATTGAGCTGATGATTGAAGCTGAGCTTGAGAAGCCGATGCAGACAGTCGAGTCATTGGAGTTGGGTAAAGCGTGGCGGATTGATGATGCACCTGGACGCTATATTGAGTACTGCAAGGCAACGATTCCAAATGATTTGACTTTATCGGGGTTAAAAATTGTCGTTGATTGTGCGCATGGCGCGACTTATCACGTGGCCCCGAGTGTGTTTCGGGAGCTGGGCGCTGAGGTGGTAACCATTGGTGTTGAACCAAATGGGACGAATATTAATGATAATGTGGGCGCGACATCACCACAGGCCCTATGTAAGAAAGTGCTCAGCGAAGGAGCAGATATTGGCATTGCTCTGGATGGTGATGGTGATCGCTTGATTGTCATTGACCATGCGGGCAGTGTTGTTGATGGTGATGATTTACTGTATATCATGGCCAAAGACTATCAACAGCAAGGGGTATTGCAAGGAGGTGTTGTCGGTACGGTGATGAGTAACCTGGGGCTGGAAAAGGCACTCGATCGTGAAAATATTGCTTTTGTCCGTGCGCAGGTGGGTGATCGTTATGTGGTTGAAGAGATGCACGCGCGTGCTTGGAATTTAGGTGGTGAATCCTCAGGCCATTTAATTTGTAGTGATGTGACGACGACAGGTGATGGTATTGTTGCTGCTTTGCAAGTGCTGGCGAGTATGAAGCGCTTGGGTAAGAATATTCAAGAATTAAAGGCTGGTTTTAAAAAATACCCACAGAAAATGATTAATGTACCGGTTAAGAAAAGGCTAGGTCATCAGGCATGGGAAAAAGTCAATCAAGAAGTAGTCAAAGCAGAAGCGCAATTGGGTGAGCGTGGTCGAGTTTTGCTGCGACCTTCTGGAACAGAGCCTTTGGTACGAGTGATGGTTGAAGGTGAAAATATGGGGGAAATTACCCGCTGTGCAGAAGATCTCGCTGACGTGGTACGAGAGTATAGCTAAATTTACCGGCTCTCTCATTTTTAAAATAGCAGTGCAATGATTGATATGGCCGCCACACGGTGGTTGACTAGGCTTTCGTATTAAAAAAGAGTAGACTATGGTGCGTAAGGAATGCCTACTGTTTAAGAAACGGTTGTCCGCTGCTTAATAAAAAGAGATATTTTCGGCGCTTTATGGACAGATTAATTTAAGGCAAATTTGTGTTTAGTATATGAAATAACCGGCAATAATGCTGAGACTGAATAAATTTAAGGATAAGGGTGGTTATGTCTAGTATCCATGATATTGATCCACAAGAAACAAGCGAATGGCTTGATTCAATCAACTCTGTTGCAAAGGCAGATGGTAGTGAGCGCGTTGGCTTTTTATTAAATAAAGTGAAAGAGCGTGCGCGGGAACTTGGTGTAAATGTTGGTTCAGAACAGATTACGACCCCTTATGTCAATACAATTCCCGTTGAAGCAGAGGTGATGATTCCTGCAGATAAAAAGCTTGAAGCACGCCTAGAAGCGCTGGTGCGTTGGAATGCTGCAGCGATGATCGTCCATGCCAACCGTCAAGATTCGACTTTAGGTGGCCATATTGGCTCGTATGCATCAAGCTCAACCTTGTATGAAGTGGGTTTTAACCACTTTTTTTCAGGTCCTGATGCTGAGCAGGGCAGTGATTATGTTTATTTTCAGGGCCATATTGCCCCAGGAATTTATGCGCGTTCTTATTTGGAAGGACGTCTAACAGAAGAGCAAATTAGAAATTTCCGTCAAGAAACCATGGGCAAGGGCTTGTCGTCTTATCCCCATCCATGGCTACAGCCCACCTATTGGCAGTTCCCAACCGTGTCTATGGGCTTAGGTCCATTATCGGCAATTTACCAAGCACGTTTTGCTAAATATTTGCATAATCGTGAGATTATAAAAACCGATCAACGCCATATCTGGTGTTATTGTGGTGATGGTGAGATGGATGAGCCCGAATCACTCGGTGCTATCAGTTTGGCCGGCCGTGAAAAGCTTGATAATTTAATTTTTGTGATAAATTGTAATTTACAGCGTTTAGATGGCCCTGTGCGTGGCAACTCGAGCATTGTCCAAGAGCTAGAAGGCGTATTCCGAGGGGCTGGTTGGAATGTGATTAAAGTATTATGGAGCACGGATTGGGATGAGCTCTTTGCGAAAGACCATTCTGGCAAATTAATGCAGCGTATGAGCGAAGTCTGTGATGGTGAATATCAAGCTTATAAGGCAAAAGGTGGCGCGTATTTGCGTGAGAATTTCTTTGGTAAATACCCAGAATTAGTTGAGTTGGTTAAAGATAAGAGTGATGATGAGCTAGCCGCTTTACGTCGTGGTGGTCATGATACCCAAAAAGTTTTTAATGCGTATAAGCAAGCGACGGAAACGAAAGATAAGCCAAGCGTTATTTTGGCCAAAACCGTTAAAGGCTATGGCATGGGTGATGCGGGTGAAGCCTTAAATATTGCGCATAACCTGAAGAAAATGACCTCTGAAGAGCTGTATACGTTCCGTGATCGCTTTAATATTCCTGTCAGTGATGAAAATGTCGAAAATGTTGATTTATTTCATCCAGGAGAAGGCAGTGAGGAGATTCAATACCTCAAATCACGTCGTGCTACTTTAGGTGGACCATTGCCTAGCCGGCATGATAAAGCATTAATGCTGGAGATTCCAAAAGCAGTTGATTTTGCCAAGCGTTTAATGAAAGACTCTGGTGAGCGTGAAGCCTCGACAACGACGGCGTTTGTGCAGATTTTATCGACTTTGGCCAAAGATAAGAAAATCGGTAAACGTATCGTACCGATTGTGCCAGATGAGTCGCGGACTTTTGGTATGGAAGGGCTGTTCCGCCAACTGGGTATTTATGCACATGAAGGCCAAAAATATGTGCCTGAAGATAAAGATCAGATCATGTTCTATAAAGAAGCTAAAAATGGTCAGATTTTGCAAGAAGGCATTAACGAAGCCGGTGCATTTTGTTCTTGGCTAGCTGCGGCGACGTCTTACAGTAGCAATAAAGAACCGATGATCCCTTTCTATATTTATTATTCAATGTTTGGCTTTCAGCGCGTGGGTGACTTATCTTGGTTGGCCGGTGATATGCGTGCACGAGGCTTTTTAGTGGGTGGTACCTCAGGGCGGACGACGCTCAATGGTGAAGGGTTGCAGCATGAAGATGGCCACAGTCATATTATGGCAGGGACTATTCCAAACTGTGTTACCTATGATCCAACCTATGCCTACGAGCTTGCTGTGATTGTTGAAGAAGGCATGCGTCGTATGTATGAGCGTGATGAAAGCGTGTTCTACTACATTACGACGATGAACGAAAATTATACGCACCGCGGTTATGATGAGAGCATGCATGAAGGTATTATCAAAGGTCTGTATTCTTTGATTAAGCCGAAAAAAGCGAAAAAATTACATGTTCAATTGTTGGGTTCAGGGTCTATTTTACGTGAAGTGGAAGCAGCAGCAGCATTACTGGATCAAGACTTTGGTGTCAGTGCGGAGGTCTGGAGTATGACTAGCGCGAATGAACTCCATCGTGAGGGTTTAGACGTTGCGCGTTGGAATCTGTTGCATCCAGAAGAGCCAGCGTGTCCAAGTTATTTAGAGCAGTGCTTAGGCAATACCAAAGGGCCGATTATTGCTTCAACAGATTATATGAAGCTGTACACTGAGCAGTTACGCGAGCATATGCCCAAAGATCGTCGTTTTATTGCACTAGGAACCGATGGCTTTGGCCGTTCTGACTCACGCGCTGCGCTACGCCGCCATTTTGAAGTCGATCGCCATTATGTTGCGGTTGCTGCATTGAAAGCGTTGGCCGATCAAGGCGATATAGCTGCCAGCCGCGTGTCTGAAGCGATTAAAAAATATAACATCGATGTTAATCGTGTCCATCCATTACAGGCATAATAGAATTTAGGGGAGAAACAAACGTGGCAACGATGAAAGACGTATTGGTGCCGGATATTGGTAACTATAGCGATGTAGATGTCATTGAAATTAATGTTGCTGTTGGTGATCAGGTGAGCGCTGATGATGCATTGATTACACTTGAAACAGACAAGGCCACTATGGAAGTCCCTGCACCGTTTGCAGGGACTGTTAAAGCGATTAAAGTGAAAGAAGGTAGTAAAGTCTCTGAAGGTAGCTTAATTGTACAGATGGAAGGCTCTGGTGATGTGGTTGAGTCTGCTACAGTGCCTGCGGCTGTCGCAGCACCGACAGCGGTCGTAGCACCGACAGGTCCAATTGAAGTGCGTGTACCTGATATTGGTAATTACAGCGGTGTGGATGTGATTGAAATCAATGTTGCTGTCGGTGATCAGGTCAGTGAAGAAGATGCTTTAATCACCTTGGAAACTGATAAAGCGACAATGGAAGTACCATCGCCGGTGGCGGGTATCGTTAAAGAAATTAAAGTCGCTGAAGGCAGTCAAGTCTCTGAAGGTGACCTAGTTTTAATCGTTGAAGGTGCCGGTGGTACGAGTGCGGTAGCGCATACCCCTGCTACTGCACAACAGGAGGTTACAACAATAAGCTCGGCGGTGCCGATGGCTGTTGTTGCGACTGCAAGTGTACAAGAAGTGCATGTGCCGGATATTGGTAACTACAGCGGTGTGGATGTGATAGAGATCAATGTCGCAGTGGGTGATTGTGTTAATGAGGAAGATCCACTGATTACTCTGGAAACTGATAAGGCGACGATGGAAGTACCATCGCCGGTGGCGGGTGTTGTTAAAGAAATTAAAGTTGCGGAAGGCAGTAAAGTCTCAGAAGGTGACTTGATTGTTTTAGTTGAATCACCAGGGGCTTCAAGCGTTGTTGTAAGCTCAGTAACGAGTCAAGGTGCAGCAGCAGTGGCAGCCCCAGCGGCCAATCAGCCAGTGACATCGGCAGCAAGTGCAGCAGCACCTGTGTTAACACAAGCATCAGGCCCTTCACATGCATCACCAGCGCTTCGTCGTTTTGCGAATGAGTTAGGCGTTGATTTAGCAAAAGTGATCGGAACAGGTCGTAAAAATCGCATTTTGCATGAAGATGTGACGAAATGGGTGAAAAATGCATTATCGCGTCCAGCAGCGACAGCGAGTGCAGGAGGAGGTACTGGGTTAGATTTATTGCCGGTGCCAAAAGTTGATTTTGCTAAATTTGGTGCGATTGAAGAGCAGTCACTATCACGGATTAAGAAAATCTCCGGGGCGAATTTACATCGCAACTGGGTGATGGTGCCGCATGTCACACAGTTTGATGAAGCGGATATCACCGAGATGGAAGCATTTCGTAAAGAGCAAAATAAATTAGCTGAAAAGAAAAAAGCTGATTATAAATTTACTCCGTTGGCTTTCTTGCTCAAAGCTAGCGCTGCGGCATTAAAGGCGTTTCCTGAGTTCTGTGCGTCACTAAATGAAGCCGCTGATGCGTTAGTATTGAAAAAGTACGTGCATATCGGTGTTGCTGTTGATACGCCGAATGGTTTAGTGGTGCCAGTGGTGCAGAATGTTGATCAAAAAGGTCTCGTTGAGTTATCGCGTGAATTAGGTGAGATCAGTAAAAAAGCGCGTGCTGGTAAGCTGACGGCGGTAGATATGCAAGGCGGTTGTTTTACTATTTCAAGCTTAGGTGGTTTGGGTGGTACGGCATTTACACCCATTGTGAACTTACCGGAAGTTGCGATTTTGGGTGTATCTAAGTCCAGTATCAAGCCGATTTGGAATGGCAATGATTTTGCGCCACGGTTAATGTTGCCATTATCGCTGTCTTATGATCATCGTGTCATTGATGGAGCGGCGGCGGCACGTTTTACAACCTTCCTAGCAGAGCAATTGTCTGATCTGCGTAATATGTTGTTGTAGTATTTAAGGCAATTAAAGACAGAGCAATCGACTGTCCTTAGTTGCCCTTAATTATATAGTGATAGGGATTTATCGATTTTCTGAATCTTGGTCGGTTGTTTTTTAAACCAAGTACAATAGAAAAGCAGTAATAAATTTGATTTTTAAATAAATGAATAAGGCAAAAGCAATGAGTCAATTACAAGCAGATGTTGTAGTTTTAGGTAGCGGTCCTGGCGGTTATACGGCAGCCTTTCGAGCTGCAGACTTAGGAAAAAAAGTTATTCTCATCGAAAAATATGCTGAGATCGGTGGCGTGTGTTTAAATGTGGGCTGTATCCCATCGAAAGCACTATTACATACAGTGAAAGTTGTTGATGAAGCCAAGCACATGTCTGCGCATGGCGTAAAATTTGGCAAAATCAGTTTTGATATTGATAAAATCCGTGACTATAAAGCCGGTGTGGTGACGCGATTAACTAAGGGTTTAAAAGCCCTGGCATCTGCACGTAAAGTTCAAATTGTTCAAGGTTATGGCAAATTTGCTTCTGATAAAGAAATTATCGTTGAACATGCAGGTAAAACGCAATCAGTAAGTTTTAATCATTGTATTATTGCTGCAGGGTCGCGTCCGGTAAAATTACCATTTTTGCCAGAAGATGAGCGTATTATGGACTCAACGGGTGCATTAGAACTCAAAGACGTGCCTAAAGAGTTATTGGTCATTGGTGGTGGTATTATCGGCCTGGAAATGGCGCAGGTCTATAGTACATTAGGTGCAAAAGTAACGATAGTTGAATTAGCCGATCAGTTGATGAATGGTGCCGATAAAGATGTCGTTAAGCCATTTCAAAATTTTGTCAAAGATCGTTATGAGATCATGTTACAAACGTCGGTCACAGCGGTTGATGCGAAAAAAGATGGTTTACACGTTGCATTTGAGGGTAAGCACGCAGCGGAGGGCACGCGCCGCTTTGACCGTATTTTATCAGCGGTGGGTCGTGTACCAAATGGTAAGCTGATTGATGCAGAACAGGCTGGGGTAAAGGTGAGCGAGCGTGGTTTTGTCACGGTTGATGATCAGATGCGTACGAATGTGCCACATATTTTTGCTATTGGTGATATTGTCGATAATGGTCCGATGCTGGCTCACGTTGCCGTACCTCAGGGTAAAGTCGCTGCTGAGGTGATTAGCGGTGAGAAACATTTCTTTAACCCATTGTGCATTCCATCTGTGGCTTATACTGATCCAGAAGTCGCTTGGGTAGGTAAAACAGAAGAGGAATGTAAAAAAGCCGGCATTAAATACGGTAAGGGTGTGTTTCCTTGGGCCGCCTCTGGTCGTTCATTGGGTATCGGTCGTGATGAAGGTCAGACAAAAGTATTATTTGATGAGGAAACACATCGTATTTTAGGTGCGGCGATGGTCGGACCGAATGCCGGTGAACTGGTTGCTGAAGCTGGATTGGCAATAGAAATGGGCGCAGATGCTGAGGATATTGCATTGACTATTCATGCGCACCCAACCTTATCAGAGACTTTTGCCTTAGCTACAGAAATGTATGAAGGTTCGATTACTGATTTAATTGCGCCGAAGAAAAAGAAAAAATAATAATAAAGAGCTATATTATAGTTTTTTTTATTAGTTAAAATTTAATCAATAAACTTTGAATAGGCCCTTTACTGATTGATCAGGAGGGCTTTTTTATAAAGTTTTTTATATTAAAAAATAAAACATAGAAAAAATACAAGGAAATATGATAGATATGATCAGGTTATTACCATCTGTAGTAAAGCTCGGCTTATGTCTTTTTGCTTTGCTAATATGCATTACTCAAGAGATTTATGCTGCTAAGAGCGCGCAAAACACGACAGGAATAGAGCAGCAAGAACTGCCGCCAAGCGCTGATCAGGGTGTGGTCGATACGGCATTAAATAAAGTTACACCCGATCAAAGCTCGATTTTAGAGTCGCGTCTTAAAAAAGAAAGTGCGATTGCTAATAATTCATTAGGAATTATTTTTTACCAGCCAAATTATGTGTTGCCTTATTATTATACGGGTAGCCCTTATCAAGCGATTTATAATGGCCAAACACCGGATAACCAAAAGGTAATGAGCTCTGAGTTTAAAGCTCAGTTGAGCTTGATGGTGCCACTTTGGAAAGATATGTTTGGTAATCCAGATTATAGTCTTAATGTTGGTTATACTCAGTTATCTTATTGGCAGTTTTATGCAAAATCACAGTATTTTCGTGAGACCAATTATGAGCCTGAGCTATTTGTGACCGATCATTTTCACCGCAATTGGCAGATCAGCTATGGGGTGGTTCATCAGTCGAATGGTCGTGGTGGCTCGCTGGAGCGGAGTTGGAATCGGGCGTATTTAAATTTAGAAGCCTCAGGTGAGCACTGGTTAGCCAGTATTAAACCATGGGTTTTAATTTTTAAGCCAGACTCGAGCGATTTGCATAATCCAGATATTGCCCATTATTTAGGCCATGAGCGTATCATGTTTGCTTATGTATTTAATAATAAAATGCAAGCATCAATTGCTTTGACAAATATCGAAAGTGGTATGAAGCGTGGTGCAGTAGAACTGGATTACTCTTTCCCTTTAACCAAGCATATTAATGGCTTTGTTCAGTATTTTAATGGCTATGGTCAAAGCTTAATTGAATATGATCACCGTACCCAAAGTGTCGGGATTGGTATTGCCTTAAGTCATTGGTGATTAATGCCTGATTTTAATTTAGGGGTAATATATGGATATTAAGCGCATTGATCATATTGTATTAACAGTGAAGGATATTGATGTAACCCTTGATTTTTATACAGGTGTGCTTGGCATGGAAGCCGCGACTATTACTAGAAAAAATAGTGTCAGAGATATGCAAGTGTTGAAATTTGGTAATCAGCGGATGAATTTGCATGAATATGGTAATGAGCGTCAGCCGAATGCAGCGCAAGCCTTGCCTGGTTCGCAGGATCTATGTTTTGTTGTCGATGTTTCTATTGATAACGTTATTGCTCGCTTGGAGAAATTAAATATTAAGATAGAATTTGGACCTGTTATTATCCCAGGTGCAGTGGGTCAGATGGAGTCTGTTTTTATTCGTGACCCTGATCAAAATTTAATTGAGTTGGCTTATTATTTATAAATTTAGTGCTTGAGTTGCAAATCAGAGGTCTCTTGCTCAAGCTGATATAAAACTGCGGCGAGGCTGTCTTTGCTGAGTTGTTTTAATAACTGGCCTTGTGCGGCGAGCTGTGCAAGAGGAATCGTTAGCTCTTTGGCTGTTTTGATATGTTGCAATGTACATTCGGTGCCGGATGAATAAAAGGTCATGGTGGTTAGAGTATATTGGCAATAATCATTCATCATGTTTCCCCTGCGATTTAACTTCACTTAAACTATAACTATATTAAACTTTGTATATTTAATATGCTTAATTAAGTAATAGCAGGAAAATAATAAATAACAGAGCAGAAAAATAAAAAGCCCCATGATGGGGCTTTTTTGTGCTTGAATGAAATTCGCGCAGGGCTTACATCATGCCCATACCGCCCATTCCACCCATACCGCCCATGCCACCCATATCTGGCATGCCAGCACCACCTGCAGAGTCTTCTTTAGGAAGCTCTGCAACCATCGCTTCTGTTGTGATCATAAGACCTGCGATAGACGCTGCATTTTGGAGTGCAGAACGTGTGACTTTAGTTGGGTCAAGAATACCCATTTCGATCATATCGCCAAACTCATTGGTTGCAGCGTTATAGCCAAAGTTACCTTCACCGCTGACAATTTTATCAAGAATTACAGCCGGCTCACTGCCTGCGTTCTCAACGATTTGACGCAACGGTGCACTCATAGCACGCAATAAGATGTTGGCACCTTGTGCTTGCTCATCATTTGCGAACTCAAGGGCTTTAACTGCAGCAATGGCACGAACCAGTGCAACACCACCACCAGGAACCACACCTTCTTCAACTGCAGCACGTGTTGCATGCAGCGCATCATCAACGCGGTCTTTCTTCTCTTTCATCTCGATTTCAGTCGCTGCGCCAACTTTAATGACAGCAACACCACCAGATAGCTTAGCGACACGCTCTTGTAGTTTCTCGCGGTCGTAGTCAGATGACGTTTCTTCAACTTGTGCGCGGATTTGAGCAACGCGAGCTTCGATCGCAGTCTGTTCACCCGCACCATCAATAACGGTTGTATTGTCTTTAGTGACGACGATGCGTTTTGCTGTACCTAAGTGTTCAAGAGTCGCTTTCTCAAGGTCTAAGCCAACTTCTTCAGAGATTACAGTACCGCCAGTTAAGATGGCAATATCTTCAAGCATCGCTTTACGACGATCACCAAAGCCAGGTGCTTTTACTGCGCACACTTTAACAATGCCGCGAATGTTATTAACGACGAGTGTTGCCAGAGCTTCACCTTCAACGTCTTCAGCGATGATGAATAATGGCTTGCCTGATTTAGCAACTGATTCTAATGTGGGTAGTAATTCGCGAATGTTAGAAATTTTCTTGTCGACGAGTAAGATAAATGGGCTTTCGATTTCAGCGATCATTTTCTCTTGTTTGTTGACAAAATATGGAGAGAGGTAACCGCGATCGAATTGCATCCCTTCAACAACATCTAATTCGTTTTCAAGGCTAGAGCCTTCTTCAACAGTGATTACGCCGTCGGTAGATACTTTTTCCATCGCTTTAGCAATGATAGAGCCAATTTCTTCATCAGAGTTTGCTGAAATTGTACCGACTTGAGCAATGGCTTTGTTGTCTGTGCACGGTGTAGATAAGTCTTTTAATGCAGCAACTGCAGCGATAGTGGCTTTATCGATGCCGCGTTTTAGGTCCATTGGGTTCATGCCGGCAGCAACAGACTTCACGCCTTCTTGAATAATTGCTTGTGCTAATACTGTCGCCGTTGTCGTACCGTCACCTGCATCATCATTTGACTTAGATGCAACTTCTTTGACCATTTGTGCGCCCATGTTTTCGAACTTATCGCTAAGCTCGATTTCTTTGGCAACAGATACACCATCTTTAGTGATGGTTGGGGCGCCAAATGATTTTTCTAAAATAACGTTACGTCCGCGTGGACCTAGAGTGACTTTCACTGCATTTGCAAGTAGGTTAACACCGTCCAACATTTTTTGACGGGAACCGGTACCGAAGCGCACTTCTTTTGCTGACATTCTTATATCTCCATAAATGTACTTAAGTTAGTACTTAAATTAAGTAAGATGAAAAACGGATAATTAATTTAATTAATCTTCAACGACTGCAAAGATTTCGTCTTCACGCATCACCTGATACTCTTCGCCATCGATCTTCACTGTTGAGCCTGAATATTGGCCAAACAATACAGTGCTACCAACTGCGACATCAATCGGGCGGTAGTCGCCGTTATCCAACGCTTTACCACGACCTACAGCAACCACTTCACCACGGTTTGGCTTTTCTTGTGCGCTGCCAGTTAAGATGATGCCGCCAGCAGAAGTAGTTTCTTCTTCCAGACGACGAATTACAACGCGGTCATGTAATGGACGGATTTTCATTCATTCTTCTCCTAAAAGATGACAAGGCACTCGCCTTGATTAATTTGGACTTAAAAAGCCTTCAGGCATTAACATAGGGACCTTGAATGAAATTACAAGTCCTGCTGGCTATTTTTTTTGTTTTTTTTCTTATTCTAGCTTTGCTGACATAAACACAGTAAAATTGATCTTTTTGCACGCTAGCAGTACACTCACAGCAGAGTATAACGAGTGAAAACTATAAATATGTTTAAAATTCAAGTGCTTCATGGTCCAAATTTAAACTTATTAGGATTGCGGGAGCCTGATCAATATGGCCTGATGAACCTGACAGAGCTTGATGCTGAATTGGCAAGGCGTGCGGGGGTAGCTGGCGTTGCGTTAGAGAGCTTTCAAAGCAATGTGGAGCATGAGCTGCTGGGTATGATTCATCAAATGGCTCATAAGGATCATATTGTTGATTTTATTATTTTTAATCCAGCTGCATTTACGCATACGAGCATTGCATTGCGTGATGCCTTAACTGCGGTACAGATTCCTTTTATCGAGATCCATCTGTCCAATGTGCATGCGCGTGAGAAATTTAGGCAACATTCTTATTTCTCTGATATTGCGCAAGGCGTGATTACAGGCTTGGGTGCACACAGTTATTTTTGTGCATTAGAGGCTGCAATTGCTTATTGTCAACAAGCTAAAGTCTAAACTTGCTAAAGCTAAATTATTAAACCAACTAGAAGTCAACTTAAATAATTAATCGGTAGAGTCGATGGAAATACGTAAGATTAAAAAGCTTATTGAGCTTATTGAAGCCTCTGGTGTTGCAGAAATAGAAATTAAAGAGGGCGAAGAGTCTGTACGCATCAGTCGTTATACTGGCGCAGCGCCTGTGCCTGTAGTTGCACCACAAGCAGTGATCCCAATGACAACAACAGCATCTGTACCAGCGCCTTTGCCTGTTGCTGAGGCAGCTGCACCGGCGGTAAGTAATGAGATGAGTGGACATGCGGTCAAGTCGCCGATGGTCGGGACGTTCTATTCGGCACCGTCTCCAGATGCAGATCCTTTTGTGAAGGTTGGCCAAAAAATCAATATGGGAGAGACCATCTGTATTGTCGAAGCGATGAAAATGTTTAACCAAATCGAAGCGGATAAAGCGGGTGTGGTGAAGCAAATTTTATTAAGTGATGGTGATATTGTTGAGTTTGATCAACCTTTGGTGATTATTGAATAAAGTTCAGTCATTCCTAGTATTTGTATTTCTATTATATTAGATAAATCTTGAGAATATACTTTTGAGTACACTGAGTAACGAGTTCGTTGACTATGATTAAAAAAGTTCTGATTGCCAATCGTGGTGAAATTGCACTTAGGATCTTGCGCGCTTGTCGTGAGATGGGTTTAAAAACGGTCGCGGTGCATTCAACTGCTGATCGAGATCTAAAGCATGTACGCCTGGCCGATGAGTCGGTCTGCATTGGCCCGGCACCTGCTTTGCAAAGCTATTTAAAGTTTCCTGCAATTATCAGCGCTGCTGAGGTCACCGGCGCGGATGCGATTCACCCCGGATATGGCTTTTTATCTGAGAACGCTGATTTTGCTGAACAGGTTGAAAGTGGTGGTTTTGTCTTTATTGGTCCACGGGCGGAGACGATTCGTGTTATGGGCGATAAAGTCAAAGCGATTCAAGCCATGCAAAAAGCTGGGGTGCCTTGTGTACCTGGTTCGGATGGTCCCTTAGGGAATGATAGTGCACAAACTAAACGCATAGCTCAAAAAATTGGCTATCCGGTGATTTTAAAAGCAGCCGGTGGTGGCGGTGGCCGGGGTATGCGTGCGGTATTTGAAGAAGATGAATTGCTTGAGGCACTACAGCTGGTCCGCGCTGAAGCAGCTGCGGCATTTGGCAATAATATGGTGTACATGGAAAAGTATTTGGTAAAACCACGTCACATTGAAATTCAAGTGATTGGTGATGGCAAAGGCGCTGCGATCCATTTAGCCGAGCGTGATTGCTCGATGCAGCGCCGTCACCAAAAAGTGGTTGAGGAAGCACCCGCACCAGGATTGACGAAAGAAGAGCGCGAAAAAATTGGTGAGCAATGCGTGAAAGCCTGTCGTGAATTGAAGTACCGTGGTGCAGGAACCTTTGAATTTCTATATGAAGATGGCCGCTTTTATTTTATCGAAATGAATACGCGCGTGCAGGTTGAGCATCCGGTCACTGAGTTAATTACGGGTGTTGATATCGTCAAAGAGCAGTTGCGTATTGCCGGTGGTTTAGGCTTATCAAAGCGTCAGAAAGATATTCACATTCAGGGCCATGCCATTGAGTGTCGTATCAACGCTGAAGACCCGAAGACCTTTATGCCATCGCCCGGCCATATTGACTTTTACCATCCACCGGGAGGTCCTGGGATACGGGTGGATTCGCACTTATACTCAGGTTACTCTGTGCCACCTCACTATGATTCGATGGTTGCAAAGGTCATCACTCATGGCGAAGATCGTCAGAGTGCGATTATTCGCATGCAAGGGGCCTTAGGTGAGACGATCATCAATGGCATTAAAACAAATATTCCGTTGCAGCAAGAGATTATGGCAGACCTGAACTTCCAAGCTGGGGGCACCAATATTCACTATCTTGAGAAAAAACTCAATGGTCAGAAATAATGGCTTGGTTAGAGCTTAAAGTGATCACCACTCGGCAGCATGCTGAGCTGATTGGTGATTATTTAAATGAAGTGGGCGCTCTGGCGATTACTTTGCGTGATGGTAAGGATCAGCCGATTTTAGAGCCGGGTGTGGGTGAAACGCCGCTATGGCAAGATGTGCATGTCATTGCTTTGTTTGATGCTGGTATTGAGCTAGAGCCAGTACGTGAGCAATTACTTGTGCAGTTTGATGAGCTGAATGATATTTCGGTAAAAATTGACCCATTAGAAGATCAAGATTGGACAGCAACTTGGCGTGAGCACTTTGAGCCGATGTTATTTGCTGATCGTTTATGGGTGCATGCTGATTGGCATGAGGTAAACGCCCGTGAGAATCAGGTGAAAATGCTGCTCAACCCAGGTCTTGCCTTTGGTACGGGAACGCATCCGACGACCGCTATGTGTTTAAACTGGCTGGCAGGTCACTTAAACCCGGGTAGTCGGGTGATTGACTTTGGTTGTGGCTCGGGTATTTTAGCCATCGCAGCACTTAAGCTGGGTGCTCATTATGTGCACTGTATTGATATTGATCCGCAAGCGTTAGAGGCGATGCATTACAATGCCAAGCAAAATGAGTTAGACCCGTCTTGTTATCAGGCGGTATTACCTGAGCAGTTTACTATCAGTGATATAACGAGTACGGGGGCTGATGTTCTCGTTGCTAATATTTTAGCGAACCCGTTAATTGGTTTGGCGCCACAATTTGCCAGTTTGGTGAAAGCAGGTGGCATGCTGGTGCTTTCCGGTATTTTAGTTGAGCAAGCAGAGCGCGTTCAAACCGCTTATTTAGATCACTTTGATCTTGTTGAATTACAGCAAGATGATGAATGGGTGTGTGTCATCGCTCAGCGTAAAGCTTATTAAGCTCGCTTTTAGCCTTAATTGAATCATTGTTTAATCATTATTTATAAAATAAAATTTTTTTATGAAAATCGGTCCTTATGCTGTTGATAATCGTTTAATTTTAGCGCCGATGGCGGGAGTCACCGATAGGCCTTTTCGTATGCTATGTAAACGTTTGGGTGCAGGTTTAGTGGTCTCCGAGATGGTGAGCTCGCAGCAGAATTTACGCCAAAGCCGTAAAACCCAGCTGCGTATGGATCATCGCGGTGAAGTTGCACCGATCGTGGTGCAGTTATTGGGCACTGACCCCAAGCAGATGGCAGAGGCTGCACGCTTTAATGTTGCCCATGGCGCACAGATAATTGATATTAATATGGGGTGTCCGGCGAAGAAAGTGTGTCATGTGGCCGCTGGCTCTGCTTTGATGCAGCATGAGAGCTTGGTGGCGGATATCCTAGCTGCAACGGTTGCTGCTGTTGATGTGCCGGTGACCTTAAAGATGCGTACTGGCTGGTGTCGTGAGCATAAAAATGCGGTGAAAATTGCTAAGTTAGCTGAACAGGCGGGAATCGTCTCGCTTGCAGTGCATGGACGTACGCGTCAGGATTTATATAAGGGTGAGGCAGAATATGCGACGATTGCCGCAGTCAAGCAGGCCGTCACTATTCCTGTTGTCGCCAATGGTGATATAGACTCTCCTGCAAAAGCAAAATATGTCCTGGAAAAAACAGCGGCAGATGCTTTAATGATTGGTCGTGCCGCACAGGGTAACCCTTGGATATTTCAGCAAATTGAGCATTATCTGCAACATGGTACACTCAGTTCGCCGATTTTATTGCAAGAAAAGTACACGGTGATGTGTGAACATCTGGAGAATCTGTACTCATTTTATGGTACATTTATGGGCGTTAGAATTGCACGCAAGCATGTTGGTTGGTATTTGCAATCAAGTTTAACGACAAAGCCCTTTCGTAAACGATTTAATGCGCTGGATGACCATAAGGCCCAACTGGGTGCGATTCGACACTTTTTTGAGCAGCAAGAGAGTGAGAGTGTGGCCTATGTCTGATGAAACAGAGAAAACATTACGGCATCATGTTGAAGATGCGGTGGCAAAGTTTTTAGCCGATAGCGAAGGCTGTCATCTGACTAATTTATATGAAGTGATTTTAAAAGAAGTTGAAATCCCCCTGATCGAAACAGCTTTAGCGTTTACTGCAGGAAACCAGTCAGAGACGGCCCGAATGTTGGGTATTAATCGTGGCACTTTACGCAAAAAAATTCGGCAGTATTCCATTGAATAAAAGCAAGTATCAAAAAGGTTAAGTGGCGTCTTAACCTTTTTTGTTTGTATTGATTAATTGCATTGAGTTCTATGAATTTACCATATTAACGATTACTTTAAATTGAGGAGTGAGGCAAGCCATGCAAAACATTCAACGGGCGCTGATTAGTGTGTCTGATAAAACGGGAATTGTGGAGTTTGCGAGAACATTAGCGCAACATAAGGTTGAAATTTTATCGACAGGAGGGACGGCCAAGTTATTAAAAGAGCATGGCCTGGCTGTGATCGATGTCTCTGATTATACTGGTTTTCCTGAGTTGTTCGCAGGACGGGTGAAAACCCTACACCCGAAAGTGCATGGTGGTATTCTTGCTCGCCGTGGTATGGATGATGAAGCGATGCAGGCTAATCATATTCCAGCAATTGATTTAGTCATCGTGAATTTATATCCGTTCCAGGATACGATTGCCAAGGATGACTGTACGCTAGCGCAGGCCATTGAGAATATAGACATCGGTGGGCCAACGATGGTGCGTGCGGCAGCAAAAAATCATCAGTCCGTCTTTATCGTTGTTCATCCTGAAGATTATGCACGAGTAACTGACGCTTTAAATAATGAGGCTGGCATGACTGAGCGCTTACGTTTTGAGTTGGCAGTGAAAGCCTTTGAGCATACAGCTCAATATGATGCGGCAATTTCTCGTTATTTATATAAACAATGTCATGATAGTGATTTTCCTGAAACGTTAACACTTGCCTTTGAAAAGAGCGGTGAGCTGCGTTATGGCGAGAATCCGCATCAACAGGCAGCGGTGTATAAAGAAAGTAATCACACGGGTATTTCTGTGGTCAATGCTGAACTACTACAAGGTAAAGCGCTGTCTTATAATAATTTAGCCGATGCTGATGCGGCACTTGCTTGTGTAAAAAGCTTTAAAGAATGCAGTTGTGTGATTGTCAAACATGCGAACCCATGTGGTGTTGCCCATGGCAAAACGGTTACAGAAGCTTATCAGCGGGCCTTTGCCTGTGATTCAACATCGGCCTTTGGTGGGATTATTGCCTTTAACCAGTCGTTAACGAAAGAAGCAGCACAAACAATTCTAGCCAACCAATTTGCGGAGGTAATTATTGCGCCGTATGTTGATAAAGACGCCCTGGAGATATTAAGCTCTAAGCCCAACTTACGGGTATTAGCTACTGGTGAGGGTGAGCTACAAATGGGGTTTGAGTTAAAGCGTGTTGCCGGTGGTTTACTGATTCAAGAGCAAGATCGTTTGTCAAATCAGTTTGACTATGCAGTCGTTACGGAGCGCAAGCCGAATGAAGAAGAGTTGGCGAGTTTAAGCTTTGCTTGGCATGTCGTTGCTGCGGTTAAATCAAATGCAATTGTTTATGCTAAAAATAGCCAAAGTATTGGTATTGGCGCAGGTCAGATGAGTCGAATTGATAGTGCTAAAATTGCTGCAATAAAAGCCAAAGAAATGGGTTTTAGCCTTGATAATGCGGTTATGGCGTCAGATGCATTTTTTCCCTTTAGAGATAGCATTGATGCGGCTGCTCAACAGGGAATTGCAGCCATTATTCAACCAGGTGGATCGATTTGTGATGAAGAGGTGATTGCTGCGTGTAATGAGCATGGTCTTGCAATGATCTTTACCGGCGAGCGTCATTTTAAGCATTAATTATTTAATTAAATAATGATGAGAATTAGATTAGGAATTAAATATCATGAAAGTATTGGTGGTGGGTCAAGGTGGCCGTGAACATGCAATGGCATGGAAAATTGCACAAAGTGATCAGGTGACGGCTGTCTTTGTTGCGCCTGGAAATGCGGGAACAAGTTTAGAAGAAAAAGTCAGTAATATTGCTATTGATGCATTAGATATTAATGGGCTAATTCACTTTGCTAGGAATAATGCCATTGATTTAACAGTTATTGGCCCTGAAGCACCATTGGTTGCTGGTATTGTCGATCAGTTTAATGAAGCGGGATTGCGTTGTTTTGGTCCAAGCCAAGCAGCAGCACAGTTAGAAGGGTCTAAGGCCTTTAGTAAGGATTTTCTTGCTCGTTTTAGTATTCCAACGGCAGAGTATCAAGTGTTTAATGAAATTGAGCCTGCAAAACAATATCTTCAGGCAAAAGGTGTACCGATTGTCATTAAGGCCGATGGTTTAGCGGCAGGTAAAGGGGTGGTCGTTGCTTGGTCAACAGAGGAGGCAACCACTGCAATTGATGATATGTTGGGGGCAAATCGCTTTGGTGATGCTGGGCATCGTATTGTCATCGAGGAGTTTTTACAAGGCGAAGAAGCAAGCTTTATGGTGATGTGTGATGGCAAGAGCATCGTGCCATTTGCAACATCACAAGATCATAAGGCGCGTGATGATGGTGATCAAGGCCCTAATACTGGAGGTATGGGCGCTTATTCACCGGCGCCGGTGATTGATGAAGAAATGCATGAAAAAATTATGCGCACGGTGATAGAGCCGACGATTGAGGGGCTCGCACAAGAAGGCATTACTTATACTGGTTTTTTGTATGCTGGAATTATGATCACTGCAACTGGGCCTAAAGTATTGGAATTTAACTGTCGTTTGGGCGATCCTGAAACACAGCCGTTATTGTTTCGGTTAAAATCAGACTTTGCTAAAGCGTGTCTTGCAGCGACTGAACAACAATTAACTGAAGATGCATTGGTTTGGGATGAACGGGTGGCTTTAGGTGTGGTGTTAGCTGCACAAGGTTATCCTGAACAGTATCCAACAGGAGAGGTTATTAGCGGGCTGGATCATACATTAATTCAGACGGAGGCAAAGGTCTTTCATGCGGGGACCAGGCTAAATACTGAGGGCCAAGTGGTCACAGCTGGAGGGCGTGTGCTGTGTGCTACAGCATTAGGTATCAATGTAAAAGAGGCTCAGGAAAAAGCTTACGCTGCCAGTGAAAATGTCACCTGGCCTAATAAATATCAGCGTAGTGATATTGGTTATCGGGCCATTAATCGAGAAAATTAATCACTAGAGCTTAATTAATTTAAAACTTGGGGGGAAAATTACATGGTGTTTAGTGCAGTGACTTATTGTAATCGTCGTGAGAAATTGCAAGAACAATTACAATCTGGTGTCGCCTTATTTTTAGGTAACCCTCCAAGTCCAATGAATTATTTGGATAATACCCTACCATTTCGTCAAGATAGTAGTTTTTTATATTATTTTGGTGTAAATCGCTCGAGTATTGCCGGCTTTATTGACTGTGATAATGGTGAGTCGGTATTAATCGGCGATGACTATACGCTAGATGAACAAGTTTGGATTGGCCGTCAGCCGAGTTTGCGCAGCTTGGCTGAAGTGATTGGTTGTCAGCGCGTGATAAGTTGGCAAGAGTTTGCTGAATTTATTAATAAAGGCCAATTGCAAGGTCGAAAAGTACACTATTTAGATCAATACCGTGCTGAAAACATTTTATTGTTACAAGAGCTATTAAAGCTTTCTCCAAGAGAAATAAAAGAGAATATTTCTATAGAGTTTACTACAGCGATTATTCAACAGCGTTTGTATAAAACGCCTGAAGAGCTTGCAGAAGTTAAGAACGCCTTGGTCATTACCCGTCAAATGCATTTGGCGGCGATGCGTGAAAGTCAAGTTGGACGGATTGAACAAGAAGTGGTGGCGTTGATTCAAGCTGAAGCGGTTGCAGCTGGCATGCAGTTAGCATATCCGATTATTTTTTCTAAGCGCGGTGAAGTGCTTCATAATGAACAATATAGCAATACCTTGAGTGATGGTGATTTAGTTTTACACGATTCAGGTGCAAGTGCCGCAGGAAGTTTTTATGCCAGTGATATTACCCGGACTTTTCCAGTCAGTGGTAAGTTTAGCCCTCAGCAAAAAGAAATTTATGAGCTGGTTTTAAAGATGCAAAGTACAGCTTTTGAATTATTAAGGCCTGGAGTGTCTTATAAAGATGTGCATTTAGCTGCGGCGCGTTGTGCGGTTCAAGGTTTAGTTGATCTTGGCTTAATGTGTGGTCATGTCGATGAGATTGTTACAAAAGGCGCACATGCCTTATTTTTCCCACATGGCCTTGGGCATCATATTGGCCTAGATGTGCATGATATGGAAAGCTTGGGTGAAAATTTAGTCGGTTATTCTGATGAAGTGAAGCGCTCAGAGCAATTTGACTTGGCCTATTTACGTTTAGGACGGCCGCTTGAGGAAAATGTATTAATTACTGTTGAACCTGGGTTATATTTTATTCCGTTATTAATTAAGCAATGGCAGAGTGAGAATAAATTTTCTGAATATGTTAATTATCAGGGATTAGAAAACTATATGGATTTTGGTGGTGTGCGCATAGAAGATAATGTGCTTATTACTAAAACTGGATACGAGAATTTAAGTGAAAATATTCCTAAGCAAATTGCTGATATAGAGGAAATTTGTAAGCGGTAACTTTTTTATACTCTAAATTCAAGCTACGATATGATATGCAGAGGGCTGTTAGCCATACTGGCAGCAGCCATAATTCGTTTGTCCGTTGTTGCAACTTGTTCCATAATGAGGCTGAGATATCCCCTTTGTTCTGCTTGGCTTTGTTGGCTGATAGCGGTGAATGTTGAGGTTGGGATGAGTTCTTTTTTAGATATAGCACTCAACGAATAGTTTCTGACATTGACTTCATTACTTGACTAAGCGCTGTCTCTAAATTTATTTCATCTTGATCAAGCTTCATGCGAACCCTATTTTTAAGCGGTGACCATACATGCTCTATCGGGTTTAAATCAGGAGCGTTTTTGCTTATTGTATTTTTTAACCTACTGATATTATGTCAGAAACTGTTAATCCAGCGCTATAAAATAATATCATCTTTGCAGGCGACGACATCGGAACTGTAATTTCTAGTTGTTTGATAGGTCATTGTGTACACTCTTTCGTAAGCGCCACTATAAAAGGCTGAATCTAGGCCGGTATGAGTCGAGCTTTTTATTCCTGTAGAGACTTTTGCATGGGCTCCGATTAAGTCCAAATCATTTTTTAATGGGGTCATGAGTGCTTTGACTTGGCTGAGTGAGGTATGATGCTCGGCATGAGAGAGGTCATTTTTTGTAGCAACATGAGCTGCAGTTGCTCCGGCATGCGCCACTAGGCCGCAAAGTTCTGTTTCGGTATCTGAGTTAATCTGATGACTGCCAGATTTATTGCCGGTGTGTGAGCTGTGACTATCACCGTGATGATTATGGTGTGAGTTGCCTGTGTGGGTATGGGATGAGTTACCTTGTGATTTATGTGTACTATTGCCCTTATGAATGCTGGTACTGTTACCTGACATGAGCTCGTATTTATTGCCAAAAATTTCTTCAGCTTTGACTTGATTTTTATATAAATCAGCATAGCTGGCGACAATATCTTGTACCGCTAAAAATTCGCTGTTGTATTGATTTGGGTCAATGGAAGTAAATAAGGCCGATGGGTCTTGGGCATCAGGAGCTGATATGGGTTCAGTGATTAATGTATTGTTACGTTGATAAAGGTTATTTGGTCCAGGTCCCATTTGCTGATTAGCATTGATTTTTGAGTTAGGCCCACCAAAAATATGTAATTTTAATGGGGTTTCTTCAAGGTAAGTTGCATAATCATTTTTAGTTTGATTACTCGAGCTATTGTTAAAATTACCATGAATTAGCTCATATTTCCAATTGCCAAAACCTTCACCAACTTGTGCTTCATCTTTAGTGATTTGAGTATCTGTGATAGGGGTGTTTGTTTTTTGAATTTGATTGTTTATGGTTATTGATTGCTGTTTAATATATTGCTTATAGCCAGGTTGCTTTAAGCGGATATGGGCATATTTTGGATGGTCTGATAAGGTAAATTCGGTATGTTTAGCGGTTTTAATACTATGGTCGTGTGGATTAGCTTCAGTGACAAGGTTAACTGCTTGTGAATTAAAGGCACTGCCGGTGATGATGGGACTTTCTGGATGGCCTTGGACAAAACTTAGCAATACTTCAGTGCCGGATTGTAAGGGAAAATGCATGCCATAATTCTTTCCTGAATAGGGTTCTGATTTTCTTACTGACCAGCTTTGTCCTTGATGGTTAAAGCCAAGCTTGATTTGATACCAACCCTGTTCATCTAACGGATTAATCTTGGCATCATGACTAATGTAGGCATGAATAATACCTTGAATACGGGGGATTGCTGTAATTAGAGGTGGACGATATTGCTGGGTGTTTTTTCTGAAGATTAATTGATTGTGGTATTGGCTTGTTGAAGGTGTTGAGTTTAAAATCGGATTATCTTTTGGTGCTTGTTCGATAAAATGATGGATTTCATAGAGTAAGTAATCTTGATTATAATGCGGTTGCGGATGGTTTTCTAAACTGTAGAGTAGACCCGATTTTAAGTCTATTATTGTTGATTGTGCGTTAAAATAGTGGTGTTTACTATAAATTTCTTCAGCTCTTAGTTTGGCTAAATTATTTAAATCACTTTGAGATTGGACTGCTTCGCAATATTCAGAGTGTTCACCAATGCCGGTACTATCAATGTGATGCTGCGCTGTTGCGAAACATTCTGCTTGCTTAGGTTGATAAGAATGTAATTTTATTTGTTGTGGGCACAGTGTACTGACCGCTGAAAACTCAGTGATATGTGGAAAAAGTGTCGCTATATTTAAAGTCTGGTTGTTAAAGTAAGGTAAGGTTGTCTTATTATTATTGGGCCTTTGGTGAGTGCTATAATGATCGGTAAAAACAAGGGTTTCTTTATTATCTGCTTTGAAATAATAATAAATCCCCGCGCGCTCTAGATACCTGGATAGAAAATCAAAGTCAGACTCATTGTGCTGATGCAAAATCGGATAGACTGCATATGAATTTACTAATTGTAATTGGTATTTAATATCATAAGGGGCGAGCAGTTTTTCAATCAGCTCAATAATTGAAATAATGGCATAGGCACAATGGTGAGTTTGCAGTTTTAAAAAACTTAATTTAGGTTCAAGTTCGAGTTGGTAGCGTATAGAGTGTGCTGTTGTTTGTAGTGTTTTTGTATTAAAAATATAGCCTGAAAAGTGATTGATTTTCTCTGTAGTTTTTAGCGATAAAGTCGCGGGTTGGCCTTGAAACTACTCAGGAGTGGTGGCAAGATCTGTGCAATACACTTCAATAATGCAATGGTGAGATTGGCTTAAAGATTTTTTGCAGGCGGCCTTGATTACCTGTAATTTTGGCAGATTAGCTAGGGTTAGTTCCAGGGTCGGTGCAAATTGTTGACAGGGTGTCGAGTCCATAATTGATAATTTTTTATATAAAGTGATTTATTTGCCTGTATTATAACGTTTTAATATGAAACTTTAGTGACAGCTTTATTACAGCGCCATCATATTGCTATTTTTATAAAGAAAACTGAGTGTATTTCTAAGGTGTGTGTAAGTGTAATTTGGCTTTTTATCCAGGCTGCTTTATTTTAAGTTAAAGTATATCAGTATGGGGCGTTTATTATTAATTATTGCTATTATTGCTGGGTTTTATCGTATTCAGTATTTTTTCAATGTCAATAAGTTGGACTAATTTACCTTCAATTTGGGCCGTTGCAGTGATATAGCGTTCGCTGCCTAGGGATTTTTCTGCAGGGTGAATGGCATCGTGAGAAATACAGGTAATATGTTTGACTTGGTGAACCAGTAAGGCTTGCTGGTGATTATTAGATATTGTAATAATTAGTGTTGCAGCGGCTGTTTCTTGGGTTGCTTGGCCAGATAGTATATATCCTAAATCAATGATGGGAAGGGTGTGGTTACGAATCGTTGTGACTCCAATGATAGACTCATGCATGCCAGGAAAGCAGTTTAATTTTTGTAGCGTAATGATTTCTCGGGTTTTAAAAATATCAACCGCATAATCTTGTTGATTTTTAAGTGTAAAAATCAGAAGTTCAACCTGTTTGTCAGAAGTTGTTGAATAGTGGGTTGCTGTTTGTGTTAACGTGGTCTCGGTCATGATTATCACCTGGTTACCATCATTAACAGTTAGAGGGTGAGAAATAGATTTGGTTTATTAAAAATGCGGAAAAATGTCTAAAAATAATGACACTCGTAGGCAACATATCAATGCATTACTAGATAACTATTTGAATTAAATTTATTTAAAGTTACTTTGATGCATTATTATTACGCCTGGGGCGGTTCTAAACGGTAGCCTACGCCTGAAATAGTATGAATGAGGTGAGGTGAGTTTTTTCGTGACTTTAACTTTTTACGTAATTGCCCAATATACACACGTAAATACTGTAATTTGCTTTGATACTCTTTACCCCAGACCTCTTTAAGTAATTGGCTTTGCGTGACGACTTTACCATGGTGAATCGATAGTACTTTAAGTAAGTTATATTCTTTTTGTGATAAGGACAGCGGTGTGCCTTTAAGAGCGACTTTGCGCTGTAATAAGTCCACTTCAAGATGGCCAATTTTGAGTGTAGATGTAGATAGTGATTTTTGTAATTTTTTACTGATACGAAAAGCAGCATGCAAGCGGGCCAGAAGTTCTTGAGGGTGGCAGGATTTAAGAATGTAATCATTGGCACCAAGAGAAAAAGCATGAAGTTTGTCATTAATATTATCATTATCTGAATAGACTAAGATGGGAGTTTGGGTCCATTCACGAAACGATGGAATAATATTAATAGTACTATCTTCAGCAAGATTAATTTCAATTAAGATTAAATCAGGCGGTGTTTTAGCTGCTAAATGTAAGGCGTGTTGACAGTCGTCAGCATGGGTGATTTTAAAGTGTTGTTGTAGATGCGTGATGGTGTTGGAATGTAGGGCAGTTGCCTGATTAATGTATAAAAGAGTGGGCTCGGCCATTAATTTCTCCTTTGGGGTTATTGATATGGTTATTGTTATAGACGGATGAATAATAAAGGCTTATTTCCGCTTGCTTTAACTATAAAGCTGGGAAAAGTGTCGTTATCCGGTGACTTCTGTCAGTGTTGTAACATAATGCTGTGTGTTGGCGTTAGGGAGTCGAAAGCGTAAGGCGAGCATCATGATAAGTGCACAGAAAATGCCAATGACAATAAAATCTATACCGAAGGGTAAAATATGTTTGCTGTGTCCAAAATTACCGAGATACGAAATAAGTGTTAAGCCAAGAAGGTAAGGCCATAGCCAGGTTGATTCTTTCCAGTCGATTTTGCAGGAGCGTCCCCTCGGGCTAAACAGCCGATAGCCAAAAAACAAGATTAGGCCGGCTATGAGAGCGATACTGATTTTTGAAATGGTTTCCCAGCCACTCCAGTATGACATGAGTGTGGCAATATAAAAGGCTAACCAGGCCCACACGGGTGTAAAAGGTAGTTTAAAGGGGCGTTTAATATCTGGCATTTGGCGGCGTAGTGCGAGTAAGGCAATGGGTGCAATGGCATAGGTTAATGACATTAAGGACGATAAAAAGCCAACCATTTTCTCCCAGCCAGGCAGAGGCGCGAACATGAGCATGCCAACAGCAAAGTTGACCATAATTGCAGTAATCGGGTTGCCTTGAGCGGTGATGCGCTGTAAAGAAATCGGCAAGTAGCCATTTTTACTCATGCCAAACAATGAGCGGCTGGAACTGCTGCAATACATGAGCCCTGAAGCAAGTGGGCCGGCTAAAGCGCCAATATATAATAAGGGTAATAATGTAGTTAAGTGATCTTGTTGTAACGTGGCGGCCAAAGGGCTTGTGGCACCACTTAAATCAAGGTGGTGCCAGCCGTGGGCGAGATTATTTGTATTCATTGAGGTTAAAAAGGCGGCTTGCAGCAGTAAAAAGATAATAAGGCAGATGACAATGGAACCAATAATAGCAATAGGTAATGCTTTTGCTGGATTTTTAGCTTCGCCTGCCAGCTCAGCTGCTTGCTTAAAGCCTGTGAAAGCAAAGACAATACCGCCGGAGGTAATTGCAGCAAAGATACCGTGCATGCCAAATGGAGAAAACCCACCGGCTTCTTGGTGAATTAAATGGGCAGGTTGGTGAAAATGGACGAGTATGGTGATGGCGATAATAATGGGAATAATGAGTTTTAAGTAAGTTAAGGCGTTATTAGCACGAATCAACCAATACAATGAATAGGTGTTAATTGCACTAATGACAAGCATGAGTAAGGTCGCGCTGATATAGCCCGTTGTTGTTAATGCACCTTGGCTCTGTGTGAGCGATGGGAAATAAAAGGCGAGATATTGGACGACAGCTTGAACTTCTGTGGGAGCTAAGGCCATGTATGAAAGCCAAATGATCCAGGAGAAGACGAAACTGACCAAGGTGCCATGGCTGAGTAAGGGAATACGGGTGCTTGAACCGGTGACAGGAAATGCCGTGCATAATTCGGCAAAGACAAAGGCGATGATGATGGAGGTGACTCCGCCAATTAACCATGCAATTAAAGCGGCTGGACCTGCAAGTTGCGAGGTAAAATAAGCGCTAAATAGCCACCCTGAGCCTAAGATAGCGCTGACTGATGAAAACAATAAAGCGACGGGAGATATACTGCGTTTGATTCTCAACTCTAAAACCTACTGACGTTATCAAATGATACTAAAATCTATTGAATATAAAGCGAATTTTAATTATTAACTCGCCTATAACAATAAAAAGCCGTTTATTCTTATACCATCTTTGGGGCAAGAAAGCACCCGGCGGCGCAATAAAGCAAGGATGACCAAATAAACTAAGATAATAAACTAAGGGATAATTATAGAGTATGAATAAGATTATTTGCATGCATGCTGTATGCTATGATGGGTCGGGTCGAGATTTTTATTATTGTTATGGCCTAGTTGAGAATTGAGAGAGGGCGTTTTATGCACGTGGTAGAGAAATTACAACAATTGCGTCAGTTGATGAAGCGAGATGGTGTGGATGCGTATTATATTCCTATGCAAGATCCTCATAATAGTGAATATTTACCACTGCATTGGCAGCGTTTAGCTTGGTTGTCTGGCTTTACTGGCTCTGCAGCGACGGTGATTGTTACACAAAAAATAGCCATGTTGTGGACGGATTGCCGTTATTTTTTACAGGCTGAAAATGAGCTTGATTTAAATTGCTTTGAGCTATTTCGTCAAGGTCAGCCAGAGGTGCCGACGATTGCTGCTTGGTTGGCAGAGCAAGCAGCAGGTTTTTGTTTAGGTGCTGATCCGCAAACAGTGACCATTAAGCAAACGCGTCATTTTGAACCTATTTTAAATAAAAACCGCGGTACTTTGAAGTTTACTGCTGAGAATTACATTGACCAAATTTGGTTAGAGCGTCCTGCATTGCTTAAACGTCCAGTTTCACTGTGGTCTGTAGAGTATGCGGGTAAAACTGTAGCAGAAAAGTTAGGGCAAGTGCGTGAGCAGCTGATAAAAAATAAGGTAGAAAGTCATGTATTAACGACGCTGGATGCCGTGGCTTGGTTGTTTAATATTCGTGGTGCTGACATGAGTTTTAACCCGGTTGTTGTTAGTTATGCTCTGATTGAACAAGAAAAAGCCTGTCTTTATATTGATCAAAGTAAATTGACTGAAGAACAAGCTGGCCATTTAGCTGCTGCAGGAGTTAGTACCGCTGACTATGATGATTTTGCTAATGATTTACAGCAATTAACGGGGACCGTCTGGTTAGATGCGGATGTTGATAGTTATTGGGTACTCTCTCAACTGAGTACAGCTAAAACCCAGGTGTTTGAGCAGTCATCACCTATACACTTATTAAAAGCCTGTAAAAATAGTACTGAAGTGAAAGGCATGCATCAAGCACACCACTATGATGGTTTGGCGTTGGTGAGGTTTTTTCATTGGTTAGAGCGTCATTGGCAACAAGGAGTGAGCGAGCTTGCTGTTGTGGATCAGCTTTTAGCGTTTCGCAAGCAAGCAGCGAGCTTTCAAGGCAATAGTTTTGCGACAATCAGTGGTTTTGCTGAACATGGCGCGATTATGCATTATCGAGTGAGCAAGGCGTCGGATAAGATTATTGATGATAGCAATTTATTTTTGCTGGATTCTGGTGGTCAATATCTGGAAGGAACAACGGATGTGACGCGGACGATTCATTTAGGTCAACCAACGGCAATACAGAAAAAACATTATACTTTGGTATTAAAGGGTCATTTGCAATTAGAGTATGCCTTGTTTCCACAGGGAACAACAGGAACTCAGTTAGATACTTTAGCGCGTTACCCATTATGGCAGGAAAAACTGAATTTTGGCCATGGTACTGGTCATGGTGTGGGGTGCTATTTAAATGTGCATGAAGGGCCTCAGCGTATCTCACCTAAAGCGTCGGATATTGCTTTAGAATTAGGTATGGTGGTGAGTAATGAGCCGGGACTTTACCTTGATTATCAATATGGCATTCGTATTGAGAACTTATGTGTGGTTGCTGAAAAAGCACAAGCGGATGAGAGTTTAACAGAAAATATACCGTTTTATGGGTTTGATAGCTTAACTTTAGTGCCTTATGCACGTAATTTAATCGATGTGAGCTTGTTGTCTGATAATGAATTAAACTGGCTAAATAATTATCATTGTAAAGTGTATACACGTTTAGCACCAGAGTTAACAGCAGAGCTACAAGTATGGCTGGCAGAAAAAACAGCTCACATAACAAGGTGAATTTAAATCAATAGAAAGTAATAAAATGCTAATAAAAATAGAGTAATAGCTAGAAAATAATTGTACTTAGTGTGAGTGTAAATAGATGCAAGAAGACAATGAATTTGATTACAAAAGTAAATCGCAAGTTAAGCGTGAATTACTTGAAATTACGGTAATCGCTGAGCAATTAGTCCTGTTGACGGAAATCCAAATAAAGAAAATTCCTTTAGCGGATCATATTTTGGCTCAAGTTGCAAAGGGTCGTAAGTTGAGTAAAATTGCGCGAAAACGTCATATTCAATATGTCAGTAAATTGTTGCGTAATGAAGATAACCTTAGTGAGATAATAGGTGCATTTGAAAAAATACGGAAATAACATTTATGGAAAAGCCTTGCTCAGCTGCAGCTGAGCGTAATAAAGCTGCGATTTTAGCGGTCCTGAAAGACGTTTTGGCAGATTGCAAGCGTGTTCTAGAGTTTGGTAGTGGCACAGGCCAGCATGCGGTGTATTTTGCTCGAGAAATGCCATGGATACAGTGGCAGACCGGTGATAGAAAGCAGCAACATCGGACGATTTTGGCCTGGTTAGCGGATGCAAAATTATTAAACTGTGCTAAGCCATTAAATCTAGAAGTGGATGCGAAGCAGTGGGATTGTAGTGAATATGATGTAATTTTTACTGCGAATACCCTACATATTTTATCTTGGTCTCAAGTGAAGCGCTTCTTTGAAAAAGTTGATCAGCATTTAGAAAAACAAGGAAAGTTCGTTATTTATGGGCCTTTTAATTATCAGGGGAAATTTACCAGTATCAGTAATGCTGAATTTGATGCTGTGCTTAAAGAAAATAATTTATTAAGTGGTATTCGTGATTTTGAAAAAGTTATCGATCTTGCAAAGTCATATCGCTTAGATCTTGCAGAAGATGTAAAAATGCCTGCAAATAATCGGTTGTTAATTTTAGAGAGAAAAATTAAATATTTTAAGGTTGAGTGTGAATGTGAATAGCTATTTATTTTATGATATTGAGACGACTGGAATTAATAAATGCTTTGATCAAGTCGTTCAGTTTGCTGCAATTCGTACCGATTTAAATTTAAATGAAATTTCTCGCCATGAATATGTAGTTAAGTTGCGTCCAGATGTGATTCCAGCGCCTAAAGCCGCAATTACTCACTTAATTTCACTCGATCGTTTGGTGCAAGCAGAATCTGAATATACGGTTATTAAGAAAATTCATGAATTACTTAATGAGCCAGGTACGATTAGTTTAGGCTATAATACATTGGGCTTTGATGATGAATTTTTACGCTTTTCTTTTTATCGTAATTTATTAAACCCATATAGTCACCAGTATGCCAATGGCTGTAGCCGCATGGATTTATATCCGATGGTCGCTTTGTATTATTTATATTGCCCAACTGTTTTACAGTGGCCACAAGTTAATGGCCAGCCATCATTGCGTTTAGAAAATTTAAGTGCGTTAAATCAATTGGCTGAAGGTCAGGCGCATGATGCAATGGTTGATGTGGAAGCAACGGTGGCATTGGCAAAGTGCTTAATACAGGAAAAGGCCACTTGGGATTATTTATGTAATTATTTTATTAAACGTGAAGATCAAAATCGCTTGCTGAAACTACCTCGTTTATTTGATGATGATTCGCAAAGTTTTTTGGCCATGATGATTGCAGGTGAGATGGGCACAAAAGTTAACTATCAAGCACCCGCATTATTATTAGGTGAGCATTATCATTATAAAAACCAAACCGTTTGGTTACGCTTAGATCAGGAATATTTAAAGCAAATAATTATAAGTGATTTTTCTGAAAAAATCTGGGTTAAAAATAAAAAGTATGGTGAGCCGCCATTTGTTTTACCTTTGACTGAAAAGCGCTTGGCTAAAATGTCTAAAGAACAATTGGAGTTATATCAAGAAAATAAAAATTGGCTTTTAAATAATAAATCGTTATTACAAGAAATTCGTGAATATTATTTAGATTATAAATACCCTGAGCATGAAAATGTTGATGCGATGGCTCTGTTATATCAATCTGGCTTTTATAATTATCGTGAGAAAAATTGGATTGAATGCTTTCATGAGTATTTATTAGGGCAGCAACTTTATGATCATGCGGTACCGAGTGAGCGTTTAGGTGTGTTGTCAGATCGTTTAGCCGGTTATGAGAATAAAATCCTCGCGAATGATCCGCGACAGCAATTATTTGATAGTTATGTCGATGAATGTTGGCAGGTTGAAGAGCAAAATGCTAGGCGTGATTACAAGGGTGAATGTGCCTTAACTGTTGAGGCTGCCCTAGCAGAGATTACTCAGCTTGAGGCAGATAAAGGGCTTTCTAGCATTCAACAGACACGTCTTGCTGAATTAAAGGCTTATATTCTTGGAAAAACCGAAGTAAAGCCATAATTAAGGTTAATTAAGGTGATAAGGCGAGGTTTATGCAGTGATGATATTAAAGAGTCAGTTATATTTAGGATGAAAGAGTAGATAAATCGGGATGAAATGCTTGCTTTTAGTTCTATAATATGGTTTATTAGCGAGATATAAAGACGCGCCGATTTGAGTTTCAGCTTGCGGGCGCTGTTTTCTAAAGGCTGCGGCTGATAGAAGACTGTAAATACGGCTAAAGCGATGAAGGTCAAAATGTCTTCTGATTGCATCCCTTCTTATCTAGTTAGCTCATTGTCGCAAGTTGCTATTAATAGAAGTAAGCGCTGTAATTGCACTTGAGGTGTTTTATGATTCGGTTAAACTCTGTGAGTAAATATTACTCGCTTGCAGGTGGGCAAGTTACCGCTTTGAATGATATTTCCTTGCATATAGAACAAGGGAGTATCGTTGGAATTGTTGGGCGCAGTGGTGCGGGGAAAAGTACCTTGATTCGTATGCTCAATATCCTAGAAACGCCTAGTCAGGGTGAAGTGACTATCGATGGCGTGTGTTTAAATACGCTCAATCGCAAAGAGTTACGTGCGCAGCGCCGGCAAATTGGCATGGTGTTTCAACACTTTAATCTACTGGCCTCGCGTACGGTATTTAGTAATATCGCCTTTCCCTTGGAAATTAGTCATATTAGCCACGAGCAGATTAATAAAAAAGTTAATGAGTTGCTAAAGTTAGTGGGTTTAACTGACAAGGCAACACAATGGCCGAGTCAGTTAAGTGGTGGACAAAAACAGCGTGTTGCTATCGCGCGTGCATTGGCTGTAGAACCTAAAGTATTGTTGTGTGATGAAGCAACGTCTGCCTTGGACCCTGAAAGTACCGGTTCTATTTTGAAACTATTGGAAAAGATTAATGATAAATTGGCTGTGACGATTGTATTAATTACTCATGAGATGGATGTAGTCAAGTCGATTTGCCAACGTGTTGCTGTTCTTGATCATGGCTGTTTAGTTGAAGAAAACAGCGTCCATGGCTTGTTCTCTGAGCCGAAAAGTACAGCGGGACAAGAGTTGGTTAATCATAGCTTAAATTTAAATTTGCCACGTGAGATTAAGGCAATTATTTGTCATGATAATCGTGAGAATTATTCGCCGTTGGTACGTTTGGCCTTTGTTGGCCAACAAGCGACCTATCCGGTTATTTCTGTATTAGCTGAAAAGTTTGCTCTAAAAGTAAATATCCTCGAGGCACATTTGGATATGCTAGCGGGGTCTCAAGTTGGCATTATGCTCTGTCAGCTTGATGGTGATGATGCAGCAGTGTCTGCATCTATTGATTATTTACGCACTCATCAGATTACAGTAGAGGTACTAGGTTATGTCCCAAGCCACACTACAGCTATTGTTTAGCTCAACACTTGATACGGTTTATATGGTTTTTGTTGCTGGAATTATTGCGATTGCATTAGGGTTGCCGATTGCCATTGCGTTAACTTTAGCGCGTCCTGGCTCTCTTTACGAAAACAAATCACTATATCGGTTATTGAGCTTGATTGTGAATATTGGCCGCTCCGTGCCTTTTATTATTTTAATGGTGGCCATTATTCCACTAACACGCTTTATTGTCGGTACATCAATAGGCACAGAAGCGGCAATGGTGCCTTTATCGATTGCAGCGATTCCTTATTTTGCCCGTATTGCAGAAGGTAAATTACATGAGCTAGACCATAGTTTGATTGAACTCTCAGAGGTTGTTGGCGCTAATGTTTGGCAGATAATTACAAAAGTGATGTTGCCCGAAGCATGGCCGGCATTGGTTAATGGCATGACGATTTTATTTGTCTCATTGATTGAGTATTCAGCGATGGCAGGAACGATTGGTGGCAGTGGTCTTGGTAATATGGCGATTCAGTATGGTTATTATCGCTTTGATTTAAAAGTGATGTTTCTGGCAGTTGCTGGCCTGGTGATTTTAGTACTATTAGTGCAGTGGTTTGGAGATTTTATTGTAGCGTCTAGTATGAAACATCGTCAGAGGAGAAATCATGGAAATTAATTCTAATTTTCTTGTTAAGCATAGAGTTAAAATTATTACTGCTGTGATTGTATTGGTCATTTTAGCTTTGATTTTTCATCACAAGAAAACACCGGAAAATTTAATTAAAGTAGGTATTACCGCCGGGCCTATGCAGCAGGTGATGGCGGTAGCAAAAAAAGAGGCAATAAAACGCTATGGTCTGGACATTGAACCTGTGGTTTTTAATGATTATCAAACACCTAATGAAGCCTTAGCATCCGGTGATATCAGTGCAAATATTTTTCAGACGGTTGCTTTTTTAAACGATGCAATGAAACAACAAAATTATAAGTTTAAAACTATTGCTAGGACATTTATTTATCCGATGGGAGTTTTCTCAAAAAAAATAGATAATTTAACTATGCTAAAAAAAGGTGCGATAGTTGCTATTCCAAATGATCCAAGTAATGAGGACCGGGCACTGCGTTTATTAGATCGCGTGGGCTTAATTAAGCTAAAAACTGACTTTAATGGTTTAGCGTCTTTGCAAGAGATGACTGCTAATCCTAAAGAGTTACAAATTAAAACATTAAGTGCAGCGCAATTGCCGCGTGTTGTTCCAGATGTGGATATTATTGTGTTAAATAATGATTTTGTTAAAGATGCTGGCTTTAAATTTAATGAGGCTTTAGCTCATGAAGATCCAGAACATGCAGAGTCTTATATCAATGTTATTGTGGCACGAGCTGATCAGGCAGAAAATAAAAAATTAAAAGAATTAGTTCAAGTTATGCGTAGCCAGGCTGTTGTAAAAGTAAATAATAACTATTTTCCTGGTGCAATTAAGGCTTGGAAAGTTGATTAGTTTTATGTAAGTTTAATAAATAATGCTAAGACTTAGACTATAAGTTATTTTCTATAAGTTATTTTGCCATTTATAAATAGCTTATAGTGAGTATAGTCTTGGCATTATATAAAATATAAAACAGTAAAAATATAAGATAGGTAAAAGGATTAAACGTTTTTAAGGAATACAAGGTCCCCAGAGCTCTTGATAAAAGTGTGAATCGCCGCCGTGGCTGATGCACAGGTGTTCAATAATAAGCAATGTGATTTTGCTAAAGTCTTCTTGGTCTAATTCTAATACTTGAGGTGTGGGTAAATTACATAACTTAGAGACCAATTGAATAATATTATCAAGTTTATTCTCAGAGTAACGTGCTTCTTGAAGGTCTGCGACTTTAGCACGGCGGATATTTACACAGGTGATTTTTTTGCCACGAGAGTGTAATGGATGCTTGAGTAAGTATTTTTGCATGGTTCCCTACAATACAATTAAAAAGACTGAAATAAAAAGCAAGCACTTTTATTTTTCCTAAACGAAAGTGCTTGCCTGGTTAGTGAGAGTAAGTTATTTTTAAAACTTAGGCAATAACCTCTTCTTCTGTTTTTGGTGTAGGTGTTATGCTTGGTGTGGTTAATGTTTTGCTTGCAAAAATAAAACCAGGCTTAGAGATATTCCAATTAGGCTGAATAAAACCAATGTTTTCAAGTGTGCTAAGTGCCATGGTTAAAGAGCGTTTAAATGTGCTCATATTGCTGCTGGCAGAGCCACATAATTTATAAAGCTCATCAATTTGTAGTGGTGGGAGCTGATTGAAGGTTGACCAATAGCCATAGAGCCAACTTGTCAAACCTTGTGGTAGGCTATTACGTTCTTTAATGTTGAGTGTTGTTAATGCATCGGCGGCACAGAGATTTGCATATTCATCGCTAAAAATTAAGGTAAATGCCTTGGTTTTTGCGCTATAATCAAACGAGTTAAGCTGTGTTGTGGTAAATTTTTTATGGCCGAAGACAATATCAAAAGTGACCTCAGTAAAGCGCTGAAAACTATTATTAATTGCACGGCGTTGTGAAGAGCCATCGGTAGTATTAAGGCCGCGAAGAATCTGCTGTAGGCTAACAACGAGTTCTTGGTTATGACCTTGATTATTATCTTTTGTTAAAAGTGCACTAAATAAAACAGCCATGTCATGTTGGTCAAGCTGCTCACCCGTGATTTTCATAGTGTAGTGATCTGTTGCAATAAGGTTTTCGCTGGTGTATTGCTTACGTTTTTGTGAGCGGTTACGTACACTAAATAAAGAAGAACGCAAATAAAATTCAGGGGTTTGAATTATTGCTTTAAGGTTTGGGGTGTTGGTGTATTTTTTTTCTGCTGCTTCCATATCCATAATCCTATTTTATTGTTATGAAGCCATCGCTTCCTGTTGCTTGGGTTTTAATTGTTCAATATCGTACAGCAAAATGACGATTAACAAGTAGCTTAACATATCATGAAAGGCATTATTTTGCACGTAAATATCCACAGATTAATCCCTTTGTTTTTATATATCCCATTGACTTTAAATTAGTTATTTTTTTGGTCTGTCATATTGCAATGTTTTTGGCTTATTTTCTTAGAAGCTTAGCATTAACTTGATCGTTATGCTTTATCTAAATGAAAATAAACCAGAGAATTTTTAGAGCGTTTTAATGTGTATTGATTTTTAAATCATCAGCACTAAAGCGATATTGTTGATTACAATAATCGCAGGTCATTTTAATGTGGCCATCTTGCTCTAATAAATCATGACATTCTTGAGCGGGCAATGTTTTAATTGCCGCAATAAAATTTGTTTTTGAACATTGGCATTTAAAGTTGACTTTTTGGGCTGGAAATAAGCGGGCTTGCTCTTGGTGGAAGAGACGGTAAAGTAATGTTTCATTATTCAGCGTTAATAATTCTTTATCGGCAATAGTGTGTGCAAGGGTTGTTAAATGTTCCCATAAATGCAGAGATTCTTGGTTATTATCATGTGGGAGTTGTTGTAATAATAAAGCGCTAATATGATTAGTGTCACTGGCTAACCAAATACGTGTGGCAAGTTGTTCTGAGCTGGCAAAATAATGCTCGATGCAGGTGCTTAGTGTATCGCCGGTTAGAGCGACAACTCCCTGATGGCGTTGTGTGCTGTCATCAGGCTCCATGGTGATAACGCAGTGGCCTTGTCCGACTAGCTCAGAAAGTTTTGCTGCGTTTATAGCTTGAATAGATTGTTCATCAAAGTGAGCAACACCACGAAATTCGAGTTTATCATTGCATTGGGCGACCAGCATTTTTAATGGGCCATTGCCCTGTAGTTGTAAAGTAATTTTCCCAGTAAACTTAACGATGTTGCGCATTAATACTGTTACTGCTAAGGCTTCACCTAACAAGTTGCGAATAATAGCCGGGTAGCTGTGTTGTTGAACAACCTGGCGAAAGCTTTGGTTTAAATGGACGAGCTGACCTCGAACTGGGCAATTATTAAATAAAAAGCGTTGTACCGAATCATACTGGTGCATGCGCGATTCCTACTTATCCTAAATCATTAGTATTAATATTATGAATAGTTTTTAACTTGCAACTGTTATTTTATAATAATGTAAAAAAGTGCATTTTAGCAAAACATACCTGAAAATGCACATTATTTGGGTATGAGTATTTCTTTTATATAAGCTATGTTGATTGCGTTAATTTGTTTATTAATGCGCTTACTGAAGTTTTATGACAGTGATGGACGGATTGACCCGCCCAAAGTGATAGATAGTCAGTGTTGTTTTGACTACCTGCTAATTTACGTAATGGTTGGGTCAGTGCATTTTGTACCGGGTAGGGCAGTGGTTGAATGTTTTCTAATTCTTCAAGTTGTTTTAACTGTTCGATAAATGAATTAGCAATTCCTCGTGCGAGTTTGCCTGAAAAAGCACGTGTTAAAACCGTACAGTCATGTTTAGCTTGGATGAGGGCGTTTTTATAGCAAGGTGCAATGCCGGATTCATCACAGCTTAAAAACAGGGTGCCGATTTGTGCGGCGATCGCACCACTGGCTATGACCTGCTTGATATCGCTGTGGTCGGCGATACCGCCTGAGGCAATCAATGGTCGTTTAATTTTTGCACTGTGTACTTGCCGAATCAGTTTTAATATGGGCGTTAATGAATTTTCTTCAGAGCCAATAAACGTGCTACGATGCCCTCCGGCTTCAGAGCCTTGTAAAACGATGGCGTCAACACACTCAGCGAGTAATGCTGCTTCCTCAATAGAGGTGGCGGTACCTAAGATAATCGTCCCTTGTTGCCTAAATTCTTTTAAAATTTCACTGTCTGGGATGCCAAAAGTAAAGCTAAATACGGGAACTTTTTCACGTAATAAAGTTTCCACTTGATGATAAAAGTGTTGTGCGAATTGCGTTGGAAGCTCACTGGGTACTGTTTGGCCGAGCTGCTGATACAAGGGTATTAAGGCATGTTGCATTTTTTGCAGTTGCTGAGGATTGATAGTAACGCTATTTGGCACAAATAAATTAATGTTAAATGGGCGTTCGGTCTGTTGCTTAATGAGTTGAATCTGTTCGCCAATTGCTGTGGCCGAGAGATAACCTGCACCCATAGAACCTAAGGCGCCCTGGTTGCAAACGCCACAGATCAGTTCAACGGTTGTCGCCCCTCCTGCCATCGGTGCTTGAATAATTGGGTATTTGAGCTTGAGAATGTCAAGGATATCCATATTGATTAATCCTGATTATTGAGTTGAGTTAATTTGACTTTTTGAGTGGTTTATTGGGCTTTTTTTTTATACTGTTTATGTTTGTGTTTTAACCACTCTATCAGCATCGGTGATACCGATAGAACAATGATGGCCAAGATAACGATAGAAAAGTGCTGCTTGACAGCAGGGATATTGCCAAACCAAAAGCCTGCGTAGGTTAGTGAGGTAATCCATAACAGGGCGCCGATAACACTGTAGCTGAGAAAATAGCGATAACTCATGCTGCCGACACCGGCAGCAAAAGGTGCATAGGTTCTAATTATTGGGATAAAGCGGGCGAGAATAATAGTTTTGCCACCGTATTTTTCGTAAAATCCATGGGTTTTATCAAGGTAGGCTTTTTTGAAAAAACGGCTATTTTCATATTGAAAGACTTTGGGGCCGATGAGCTGGCCGATAAAGTAATTGGTATTATCCCCTAAGAAAGCCGCAGTGACGAGTAATGGAACTAAGAGGTGAACATTCATACTGCCAAGTGCGGCCACAGAGCCTGCGGCAAATAATAATGAGTCGCCAGGCAAAAATGGCGTGACAACTAGGCCGGTTTCACAGTAAATAATCAAGAAAAGAATGGCATAGATCCAAAGTCCATACTCGGCTGAAATTTGCGCGAGATGGTCGCTCAGATGGAGTAGAACATTAAGAAGCTGTTGAAAATCCATAACGGTCAAACCTAATATTAATATGCAGAAACAAGTGTTTTCGGTGGTGAGTATACCTTGATACTCTTAATTAGGTTATCTTGAATAGAGAGGATTTCAAGGGGGTAGCCTTTAATATTAACACAGGCCGGCGCGCTTGGAATATCTTCTAAATACTCGACGACGAGGCCGCTTAACGTTCTCGGTCCATCGGTAGGAAGTTCTATATTAAGTAACTTATTCAGCTCGCGAACACTCATGCTACCTTCGACAAGATAGCTATTCGTATTATCTTTGCTGTGATGGACTTGTTTATGTTTAGCAAGGGCTTCTTTGGAAAAATCGCCGACAATTTCATCAAGAATATGATTGAGCGTAATCAGGCCGATAATATCACCATATTCATCAATGACGAGGCCAATATGTTTTTTAGTCTGTTGGAAATTAATGAGCTGGCTATATAAAGGTGAGCCTTCTGGGATAAAATAAGGAGGTTCGGCAAGCTGTTCGAGGTTGTCTTTAGAAAATTGATCTTGGGCGAGTAAAGACAGTGATTTTCTGACTGGCAGAATGCCGATGATATTGTCTATATCATCACGGTATAAAGGTAAGTAATTATGTTTGCTTTGTAGTAATTCGAGCTTAATGTGTGCCAGCGTGTCTTCTAGATCAATGCCGATAATCTCATTACGTGGTTCCATCACATCATCGACATCGATTTTTTCAAGATCGAGTACGCTAAGTAGCATATGTTTATGCCGCGATGGCATGCGTAGACTTTCTTCGTTAACGACTGAGCGCAGCTCTTCGCGTGATAAGGTATCTTTGAGTGTTTTTTCACGAATACCAAAGGGCAGTAGGACGATGCTTGCAGTCGTGTTAATCAACCAAACCGCAGGATAAAATAGCTTGAGCAATAACGTTAAGGGGTGAGATACACTAAAAGAGAATTTTTCTGCCCGCAATGCTGCAAATGTTTTTGGTGTCACTTCAGCAAAGATCAGTACGACTACAGTAAGCAGCACAGTGCCGATGGCAATACCTATATCACCAAATAAACGATCCGCGATCACTGTAGCCACAGCGGAGGCAAGAATATTGGCAAAGGTATTACCAAGCAAAATAACGCCAAGTAAGCGGTCAGGGCGTGAGAGTAATTTTTGTAAGCGCTTGGCTGCCCCGTGACCTGAGCGCGCTAAGTGACGCAAACGAAAGCGATTGAGCGACATCGAGGCGGTTTCTGAGCCGGAGAAGAATGCTGAAATTAAAATAAGTACAACCAGCACTAAAGCTAGTATAGAAATTGGTATATCGTTCACGGGTTGTTACTATCCTTTTTTAGGATTAATTGAAAGTTGATTGTTTTAGCCACTAAATTATATTGCTTTTAATGAGTATATTCATGAGTTTTCTGCTAGGTTTGTTGCTTCTCTCTACTTTGGTTTCTCTTGTACTTAGGTTTTGTTTCTTGTTGATACGGTTTATAATCCACTTTCTTTATACTGTAATTTGCAAAGCGCAGCAAGATCAGGCGCGGCAAGCTTTAAATCGACTGTGTCTTCGATAAGGCACGTAACATTTTGGATTAAGTGATGTTTCAAAGTTTAAGTGATCGTTTAGGTGCGACACTAAAAAAAATTCGCGGCCAAGGCCGCTTAACTGAAGATAATGTAAAAGATGCAGTCCGTGATGTGCGCATGGCGCTTTTAGAAGCGGATGTTGCGCTGTTAGTAGTGAAGGATTTTGTTAAGCGGGTGCGTGAAAAAGCCGTGGGCCATGAGGTCTTAAAAAGCTTAACGCCCGGTCAGGCATTTGTTGGCATCGTTAAAAATGAGCTTACGCATTTAATGGGTGAGGAGAATGCAGACTTAAATCTGAATGCTCAACCGCCTGCGGTGATCTTAATGGCGGGGTTGCAGGGGGCGGGTAAAACCACCACCGTGGCTAAATTGGCACGCTTTTTAAAAACGGAGAAAAAAAAGTCCGTGTTGGTGGCCAGTGCTGATGTTTATCGACCTGCTGCGATTAAACAGTTAGAGACCTTGGCAGGGCAAGTGGAGGCTGATTTTTTCCCCAGTCATGCTAATGAGGACCCGGTTAGAATTGCAGAAAACGCGATCAGTGAGGCGAAGCGTCAATTTAAAGATGTGGTGATTATTGATACGGCTGGTCGTTTAGCCATTGACGATCAAATGATGGATGAAATTCGTCGTGTTCATGATGCGATTAACCCTATTGAAACTTTATTTGTGGTTGACTGTATGCAGGGCCAGGATGCGGCCAATGTGGCTAAAGCCTTTAATGATGCCTTGCCATTAACGGGCGTGATATTAACCAAAGTTGATGGTGATGCCCGCGGTGGTGCGGCCTTGTCGGTACGTCATATTACCGGCAAACCCATTAAATTCTTAGGGATGGGTGAGAAAACTGAAGCCTTAGACCCTTTTCATCCAGAGCGCATGGCCTCACGGATCTTGGGTATGGGTGATGTCGTCAGTTTGGTGGAACAAGCTGAAAAAAGTATCGATAAGGCACAAGCGGAAAAGCTAGCCAAAAAAATTCGCACCGGTAAAAAATTTGATTTAGATGATTTTCGTGATCAGCTTAAGCAAATGGAAAAGATGGGTGGTGTGTCAGGCTTAATTGATAAGTTACCAGGCATGGGCAATATGTCTGAGAAAATTAAATCACAAGTTGATGATAATAGTTTTAAGCGTTTAGAGGCGATTATTAACTCGATGACTAAAGGTGAGCGGCAAAAGCCTGAAATTATTAAAGGCTCGCGCAAACGCCGCATTGCTGCGGGTTCCGGTACCCAGGTTCAAGAAGTCAATCGCTTGCTCAAGCAGTTTGCGCAGATGCAAAAAATGATGAAAAAAATGTCAGGCAAAGGGGGCATGATGAAAATGATGCGGAGTATGAAAGGCATGATGCCGCCGGGAACAGGTGTATAGGTAAATATAAACATCCTCATTCCAAACTTTAAACTCTAAATTCTAACGCTGCGAGCCATGGAGTG
>NZ_AMFF02000086.1 GCF_000297215.2 Piscirickettsia salmonis LF-89 = ATCC VR-1361 | reverse complement strand
AATCATTTTTAGTGCTCGAATTCTTAAGTCATAACTGTAAGGAGAAGGCATCGTTTTTCCTTATTGTATTTTTTAACCTACTGATAGTATGTCAGAAACTGTTGATCGAGCGCTATACAAGCGATGGCAAACCTATTAATCTAACAGCAGCATTGCTATTTCAGTGCAGCCAAATGAACACTCAACACAGTCAAAGTAACAGCAGTAACGGTACAAATGACAATAATGATAATTGGTCTGATGACTGGTCTGATGGTGCAAGCTCACCATCTAGCCCTTAAAACAATGTAACGATAAAACTCAACTCAAAACCTTAAAACAAAAAACAGCCCTTTTGCAAAAGCAGCAGTTTATTAAAAGCTCAGTCAATTGCAAAAGGCGGCTGTCTAAAAATTAACTCTACCCTTGCTAACCTCAATCTCTTTAAATATAAATATTAAAAAATTAATTTTTCCAAGCTCTAGCAATCGCGACTCGCTCAGTGAAGATAAACAACCACTACTGTTAATTTATTTCATGTCAACTTTAAACCACACGCATGGTTAGCTTTTGGTAAATTTAAATTATTAATTTTGTAAAAAACAATTGCATACATTACCTATCTTCAGCGATACTACATCAGGCAATTAGATCGCCCTCCGTCAT
>NZ_AMFF02000085.1:4056-16893 GCF_000297215.2 Piscirickettsia salmonis LF-89 = ATCC VR-1361 | reverse complement strand
AGGTAGCGACGCTTACGAAACGAAGTGAGCTATTATCTATCTATAATAATCAGTCAGTTATTTTAATAATTAGTCATATTGATCATATTATAAGTAAACTTTATATGTGATTTTTTATTCATTAAGTGGTCTAACCCTGATAAAGGTATGTATAACTGTCTTAATTTTACTTAAGGGGGTGGTGATGCGTGCTAATTTATTAGAGAATATTGATTCGCGAACAAAATTAGTAGGTAGGAATCGCTTTGAAGCATTAGTATTTAGCATTCATGGGCGTCAATATGCCATAAATGTCTTTAAAGTGAGGGAAGTGCTGCATTTACCAGAGTTGACAGTGCTACCGGAAAGTCATCCGGCCGTGCTTGGAGTTGTTCATATTCGTAATCAGTCGCTAGCGGTGATTGATACTTGTCAGGCAATTTTTGCTAAGAAAACGCTTGATCCCTTAAGCGGAATTTTGATCGTGACTGAATATAATCATTCTGTGCAAGGGTTTCTTGTTCATGAAATTCATCACATTATCAATGCAACATGGGAAAATGTAATTGCTGCGCCCGAGGCAACCGGTAAAGATAAATATATTACTAGTGTTTTAAAAATTAATGAAGAAGGGGCTACATCACTGATACAAGTCATTGATGTTGAAAAAGTGATTTATGAAATTCATCCTGCTCAATATGATATTAAGGTCAGTACTAATACGCTTGAAAATGTTGTGATAGAGCAAGCACCTCACTATACAGCGCTAGTTGTAGATGACTCCCTGATTGCACGTAAGCAGGTTAAAAAAGCCTTAGATACTATAGGTGTAAAAAGTATTCTCATGCGAAATGGTCGAGAGGCTTTAGATTACCTGATCAACGTGTTGCCTGGGGCAGGAGGTGATATTACTCAAAAATACTTAATGGTTATTGCAGATGTTGAGATGCCAGAAATTGATGGTTATGCCTTTATTAAAGCATGCCGCGAGCATCCAGGATTAAAGAACTTGTTTATTATTTTAAATACGTCTATTACTGGTGTATTTAATGAAAATGATATTCAGCAGACCGGTTGTAATGAGTTTATTGGTAAGGTGAATCCTCAAAAAATCATTGAGTGCGCACGTATGCAGATATTAAATCGAGCAAGTCAGTAATTAATTTTTTTAAATTTATCTGATTTTTATGTGCAATAAAATGAAAATTAATATGGGTTTATTTGTTTTTTTCATGCATCTATTTAATTAGGTCTCATAAATATATATCTACTAAATTGGGGTAATATCAGGTCACTAAAGACTTAAGGAAAAGATTGTTGTAATATTGAAGAGTTTTTTGCCGCTATTTTGTAGAGGTTTATGTTTACTTGAAATGATTGATGGTGGGTTGGTGAGTGATTTATTTTTAAAAAACATAAAAATAAAGCATTTATTTATTGGAATAAATATGAAATCTATAGTAAGGGGGAATTCTTAAATAGTTGCATATATGGCTCTATGAGTGTAAGTTTGAATCGCTTTCGTTCTTGATAGTGGTGATACATTAACAAAAGTATCAACGGTAAATACGGTTTCAGAGTAAAGTTACATAACTAAACAGCATGTTGGGCATGAACTTTCTTTTTTTGAGCCTATGGGTATATCTTGTCCCTGATCAATAAGAGATAAACTATCTGTATAAAAAAGCAAGGTTGGGGGCAGTGAGCTTGCTTCACTGTCAATAAGGGAGCTTTGATTCTCTCTTGTACTTGTTTTGGCAGCTTTCTTTTTTTCATCTCCAGGCATATCACTACTCCCTCAGCTAAACTAAACTTCATTAAATAAATATAGTTTAATAATTGTATGCTAAAATATAGCAAATTTAATGGATTGAATCGGGATGTTATCTTAGTTTAACTGCTATAAAAGTGTAAAGAAGGTGAGTTAAATAAGTTTGAGGGCTAGATATGAAAAACTTTATAAATATTTTGACTTCCTATTGAGGGGGAAAAATTATCTCTTAAGTTTGTTAATGTAAAATATATGAAATATGAAAAGAAAATTTGCTCACGTGTTGATATCATTCATAAATTTGTGCAAAGCACCATAATAAGAGAGAGTCACTGCCTAGATTAGGTCTTGGAAATCCTTTATGATTTACAAAGATGTCATGATTTTAGATGAAACTTGGAGAAGGCTCCTTGAAGGAAAAAATGGTTTTTATCGAACGTGCGACTGATCAATCAATTCCAACACCTTGGCAATTGTTTTCTAGGCTCATTTATCGATACTGGTTTTTAAAGTACCCTTGGCAAATGAGTAAGTTTTTAGGTCGGCAATCTAAGCGCTTATGGCTGTGGTTTTGGCTATCTTCTTGTAATCGAAGCTCTGGCTTAAAGAAAGTTGATAATAGCATTAAAAATACGCTTGAGAAATATGGCTTGACGCTTGGCTTTTTTAAAGCTGCGATTGCTAACCCGCGCGCAACAGGAGCTGTATTACCGAGCTCACGATTTTTAGTTCGTGAGATGGTTACTCATGTGGTACAGATGCCAGAACGATATGTTGTAGAGTTGGGTGCAGGGACTGGAGTGATAACTCAAGAATTATTATCTTCAGGCGTAAGCCCTGGGCAGCTTATTGCAATTGAATATGATAAAAATCTAGCTAGGAAGCTTGCTGCACGTTTCCCTGACATTCTGGTTATTTGTGGTAATGCAGTAGAATTAGAGCGCTTATTGGGAGAGAAGAATGGATGTGTCAGTACAGTTATTTCAGGCTTACCTCTACGCTCTTTGCCAAATCAAGCTGTGATGCATATTTTACAGCAAATTCCGAGTGTACTGGTATCAGGGGGGAGCTATATTCAGTTCACTTATGATTTTAAAAAGAAAGAGGAATATTATCCAGGGGATATAGAGTTATCACTTTCTAAAAAAATTTGGTTAAATATTCCGCCTGCGAAAGTGGATGTTTTTACTAAGTAATTTGTATGTACCGTTTTGAAATGGTAGTCGTTCGTTGGAAGCTGATAAATACTTATCAGCTTGCCTTGGTTCTGAGATTTTTTGAGTTTTTACAGGACAGAAAAATTACTTGCAGCTTGAAGGTATCCAGCTATGCCAAAGAGCTTTATTTTGGTTCAACCAATCTTGAGCTGCTTCATCATAGCTCATTTTGTCGGCATCAACAGCTGCTGTAATATTTGCGATCATTGTGTTGGTAAAGTTAATATTTTTTAAAAGCTCAAATGCGCAAGGCTGCTCTTTTTGAAATTGGCTGCGAGCGATTTTTTTCAACCAGCCATCTTTTGGGTTACCACAGTCCCATGGGAATTTGGAGTTTAGCCCCCATTTAGGATTGTTTTCGCACTCTGCAGAGTAATGAGGGAACTCAATGAATTTTCCTTTGTATTTAGATTCTATCCAATTGGGGGTCCAGTTAAATAAAACAATCGGACGTTTTTGTTTCACAGCTTTTTCTAGTTCGATCCATAAAGCATCACCATTTTTAACTTGGATCACTTTAAAGTTCATGTTCAAAGCACGGATTCTGGCACGGTCTGGTTTTTCCCATGGACCGCCTAAGTACATCCCTTTAGGTGCTGTTTTGGGAGTGGCGAATATTTTATAGCACTTTCTAAGTGCTTTCCAATCAGGAAGCCCTGGGCATTGCTTTTCTACATATTCTGGATACCACCAATCTTCTCTGGTTTTAGCTACATGATTACCTGCATCAACGATATCACCAGATTTAATCAGCTGATTATATTTATCAGCCATGGTGCCTTGCCAAACTTCGACTTGTATATCGGCTAGATTGCTTTTTAACTTATACCACTGACGATTTGATGTTGATTGGACAAAAGTGACTTGGTAGTTTATAGATGCAAGAATATGTGCGGTAATTTTGGATAAAACAATTTGGCTTGTCCAATCGTTAACTAAAACACGTGCTATTTTAGTGTTGTTATTAGTTGAGGTTTTTGTTTGGGCGACTACATTTCCGTAGAAACAAGTTGCCCAAATAGATAAGGTAAGTACTATTAATTTACTTTTGAACATGTTGCAGGTATCCAGCTATGCCAGAGCTTTTTATTGCTATCAAGCCATTGTTGTGCAGCTTGATCATAGCTCATTTTATCTGCATCAACAGATGCTGCAACATTTGAAATCATTGCATTAGTAAAACTAATATTTTTTAGTAGTTCAAATGCACAAGGCTGTTCTTTTGAAAATTCCGTGCGAGCAATTTTCTTTAACCAGCCATCTTTAGGGTTGCCGCAATCCCAAGGGTACTTAGAGTTTTTCCCCCACTTTGGATCACTAATGCATTTTGGCGAATACTTAGGGAACTCAACAAACTTTCCTTTATATTTAGCCTCAACCCAGTTAGGTGTCCAGTTAAACAAGACAATCGGGCGCTCTTCTTTTGCTGCTTTTTCTAGCTCAACCCATAGAGCATCACCGTTTTTAACTTGAATAACCTTAAAGTTCATTTTTAGAGCGCGGATCCTGGCGCGATCAGGTTTTTCCCATGGCCCACCTAAGTACATGCCTTTAGGTTTTGTTTTAGAAGTTGCGAATATTTTATAGCATTTTTCAAGGGCTTTCCAGTCAGGGAGGCCTGGGCATTGTTTTTCTACATATTCTGGATACCACCAATCCTCTCTAGTTTTAGCTGCATGATTGCCTGCATCGACAATGTCACCTGTTTTAATTAGTTGATTATACTTTTTGGCCATTGTGCCTTGCCAAACTTCGACCTGTATATCGGCCTGGTTGTTTTTTAGCTTGAACCATTGGCCATTAGACTTTGAATTAATATATTTTACCTGATATCCCATGTCACTTAGAATGCTTCCCGTAATTTTTGAGAGGACGATTTGGCTAGTCCAATCATTGACGATAATTCTGACAGGTTCTTTTGTTTTTGCTGCGATTGATGTTTGTAAGAAACTACTACCAAACACTAGTAAAGCAGGAAAGACTAAAGTGTTTTTTATGGTGTTTTTCATAATTAAAATCTCAACTCAAAATTCTTTTATAAAACAACTCTATAAAACAACTCTTAAGTAAAAGTATAGACTAAATTTATGAAATATTGTTTTTTAATAATCACAATTAATTTAATTGTTTTCATATGGTTTTTTAGAAAAAATAATCTAATTAAATGGCTAAAAGGTGATGTTAAGTGAGGTGGTGTTGATATTAATTAGAGTGTTAAGGGTGAAGGATAATAAAGGTTATTAAATGATAGTTTTGGTTTGTTTATAGATGACGCACATTTAGCAGTATAGTCATATGCGAAATGCACGTATTATTGTGATTGAGGGTGTACTAGAAACGGTAGCCAACGCCAATACCGTAGACATAAGGATCGAGATGGACATCTGCTTTAGCGGTACCGCCACCAGTGAGATTAACAGTAGCCGTTGTTTTGACAAAGAGCTTTTTCACATCGAGATTAATGGACCAACTTTGGTTGAGGTTATAATCAATACCCGCTTGTAAAGCAAAGCCTAGGTTGTTTTTATAATCTATTGATTGTACAGCAGTATTAGCACTGTTTGTGCTGCTATTATAAAAATAAGTATAATTGATGCCGGCACCGAGATAAGGGTTAAATTTTTTCTTTGGGAAAAAGTGGTATTGCAGTGTGATTGTAGGGGGAAGTATACGTACCGTACCAAGATTAACTGAGCCGACTGCTGTTCCTGTTGCAATTAAATGGTGTTTACTGGTGCCAAGGATAAGTTCCATTGCAATATGAGAAGTAAAAAAGTAGCTAAAATCAAGTTCAGGAATCACTTGGTTACTGACATGGGATACTTTGCCTCCGATAGTTGAAATTGTCTTGCTGCTAACATCAGGATTAACATTGACAATGCGGCCACGGATAAGCCAATGTTTTAATGAGTTATTACTTTGATTTGCGGTGGTACTATTAGTTGTAGCAAGAAGGTTACCGGGAAGTGTAAGTGCGAGAGAAGTTGTTAATAATATAGGCTCCGTTGACATTTCACCTTAACCATAAGATAGTGCTTGCAATTTTCAAAAATGCCTACAAGCAAAATACTACTTATTCTCAGGATTTATATGGAAATGTCAACGGAGCCTAGTTGATGTTGTGTTTTTTAATCGCATGCTAAAGTCTCTAGCTTGTTATAATTGAAAATAAGACAGAGCTGCTTGCTCTGTCATGGTCTGTCATAATATTGTTGGAGGGTGAGCTTATTTTTTTCCTGTAGCAAGAACCATAACATCGCATTCAGCTTTATTAATTACTGTATTTGCTGTTGATCCAAGTATGCCTAAAAAGTGATGGCGATGGCCTTGAAGAACTAAAAGGTCAACATTAACTTCTTTGGAAAAATTGATAATGTCTTCTTTAGGTTGCCCCTCGATAATATAAGTATTCTCTTCGTTGACATTCAGCTCTTTGCTGATTTTTTCCATTTGAATTTGTGCTTCTTGTACAAGTTGCTTTTCAAGACCATAATCGCCGATATAGCCATAAGCGCTTGCAATGGGCTGAACAACATGCAGCAGGCTAAATTTGGCACTAAATAGATTGGCAAGATCTTGAGCTTCTTGTGCCGCTTCTATGCCGATATTGCTGTTTTTATTATTAAGATCAGTTGCAAACATAACATGTTGATATTTTGTTGCCATGGTTATTTCCTCTTGCTCAACAATTAACTGTTTATTCTGTCAGCTATCATAATAGCTTTTGGTTAAAATAAATTGATCTATATCAAGTCTATTGCTTATATTCTGATTGAAAGAGAGTAAAGGGTTTTTTGGAAAAAACAAAATACTATAGAATACTAGTTGCTGTTATAAAGGTAATGTATCAACGTAATGGAAGGATCGCTTGATATTTTATAGATAGGAATCGGACTGATTACTTGCCCCTGCAATTTTAAAAATAAAATAGATCACTTAAAAAAGAGCTGCATTTTTTCTTATGGTATTTTTCTCTGAATGAGAATAATGTTGTTTGTTGTTTTATTTGGCAATGGAAGTTATACCATTATCTTGATACCCGCCGTTTTGACTTTATATAACATGTTAATTCACTTTTATCTTTAAGATTAAGATAGGCCGGCTGATAAAGTATGATGATATCTAGGTAAGTTGTCTGACTTTATGCTGGCTTATTATTTTATTAGCGGGGTTTTTTATATAGTCTTGCTTATGACGATTAAGCTATTCAGGCTGATGTGGTGAGGTGATTTATTTTATTGCGCCAGCCTAAGATTAATGTAGATTAGTGAGGGTCTTGTGATCTATACTTTTGTTAGATTGGTGTATCATCACTTAGGAAGATACGAAAGGATGCTTTAGATAATGATTAAATGTGTACAAGATTTTAGTCAGCATCGTGCTTGGAAGGCGGTAAAGAGTGTTTTTCTTGTTATTTTAACTCTTGCTTTAATGGCCCTGTTAACGGGCTGTAAGGCCGAGCTCTGGGATCCAAAGGGCATGGTCGCTGCAGAAGAAAAGCAATTATTTATTATTGCAACGTTGTTAATGCTGATTGTTGTGATCCCTGTTCTAATTATGACGGCTATTTTCAGTTGGCGTTTTAGAGCATCGAATACGAAAGAAAAATATCGCCCTGATTGGTCCCACAGTACACTTTTAGAAATTATCTGGTGGGGTGTTCCCATCATTTTAATTATTATTTTAGCGGTATTAACATGGGTTTCGAGTTTTCGCCTAGACCCTTATCGACCCTTGGATGTGGCAGGTAAGCCAGTGACGATTCAAGCAATTTCATTGAACTGGAAGTGGTTATTTATTTATCCTGAGCAAAATATTGCCACAGTGAACTTTGTTCAGTTTCCTGCACACCGACAAATTAGATTTTTAATTACTTCTGATGCGCCAATGAACTCTTTTGCGATTCCACAGCTTGCGGGGCAAATTTATGCCATGGAAGGGATGCAAACAAAATTACACCTGATTGCTAATGAAACCGGTGAGTTTAATGGTCGTTCGACTAATTACAGTGGTAATGGTTTTTCGGGCATGAAATTTATCGCTAAAGCAAGTACACAAAAGGAATTTGATCAGTGGGTGCGTAAAGTTAAAGCTTCACCAAATCAGCTAACAATGAAGGCATATGACCAGCTTATTGTGCCAACTAAAAATCATCAAGTTGAGTACTATTCTACGGTGACCAAAGGGCTCTTTCATAAAGTAATCATGAAATTTATGTCACCAGAGGCACATAATCTGAAAAATAGCAAAGAAGCTTGGCAAAAAGAAAACGCAAACCTATAAAATACTTTAATAATATTTATAAAATTTAAATTTTATAGTTAAGGGTATAAGGAAATAGTCAATATGTTTGGAAAACTCACAGTCAATGATCTTCCTTTCCTACATGATCCGATTATTGCGGGTGCAGGGCTATTTATGGTGCTTGCAGGGATCGCGATTATTGGTGCACTGACTTATTTTAAAAAGTGGCAGTGGCTATGGACGGAGTGGATCACTTCTGTCGATCATAAGAAAATTGGGGTTATGTATCTTATTTTAGCATTTATTATGTTGTTTCGTGGTTTTGCTGATGCGATTATGATGCGCTTGCAGCAAGCGATGGCAGCGGGTAATTCAGGGTATTTACCCCCAGAGCACTTTGATCAAGTGTTTACTGCGCATGGTGTTATCATGATTTTCTTTATGGCGATGCCATTTTTATTTGGCCTGTTAAACCTTATTGTGCCACTGCAAATTGGTGCACGTGATGTAGCTTATCCATTTTTAAATTCATTAAGTTTTTGGCTGACTGTTGTCGGTGCAATTTTAGTGAATGTTTCGCTAGTAATTGGTGATTTTGCTGCAACGGGTTGGTTAGCATATCCCCCCTTATCTGGCCTTAAATACAGTCCGACGGTTGGCGTGGACTATTATTTATGGTCATTACAAATTGCAGGGTTAGGCACATTGTTGTCAGGGATTAACTTTTTTGCAACGATTATAAAAATGCGCTGCCCCGGTATGACGATGATGAAGATGCCACCATTTACCTGGTCAGCTTTAGTGACTGTCGTGCTAGTGATTTTAGCGTTTCCAGTATTAACTGTTACTTTTGGTATGTTATTTCTCGATCGTTTTATGGGTATGCACTTTTTTACTTCTGCGTTTGGTGGCAACCCGATGATGTATATTAATCTGATTTGGGCCTGGGGGCATCCAGAAGTCTATATTTTAGTGATTCCGGCATTTGGGATATTTTCAGAGATTGTTGCGACATTTTCCCAAAAACGTTTGTTTGGTTATTATACGATGGTATGGGCGATGGTGATTATCTCCGTATTGTCTTTTTCGGTGTGGGTGCATCACTTTTTTACTATGGGCGCAGGGCCAGCGGTCAACGCGGTCTTTGGTATTGCGACAATGATTATTGCTGTGCCGACAGGTGTCAAAGTCTTTAACTGGCTCTTTACCATGTATCAAGGCCGGGTTATTTATACAACACCAATGCTCTGGACCATCGGTTTTCTGGTCACATTTACCATTGGCGGTATGACTGGTGTGATTTTATCGATTCCAGCAATTGATTTTCAGCTTCACAATAGCGTGTTTTTAATTGCCCATTTCCATAATACGATTATTGGTGGCGTTGTTTTTGGTTACTTGGCTGGACTGACTTATTGGTTTCCAAAAATATTTGGTTTTAAGCTAAATGAACGATTGGGTAAGTATGCCTTTTGGTGTTGGTTGATTGGCTTTTTTGTTGCTTTTATGCCGCTTTATATTCTTGGCTTTATGGGGATGACGCGTCGTTTAAATCATTATGATGCCTCTACCGGTTGGCAGCCTTTTTTAATTATTGCTGGAATAGGTGCATTAATTATTGCTGCAGGTATTGGCTTTCAAGTGTTGCAACTACTAGTCAGTATTAAAAATAGAAATAAAGAAGGTTATAAAGATACCACTGGGGACCCTTGGAATGGTCGAACGCTTGAGTGGTCTACGCCCTCACCTGTACCGTTTTATAATTTCCCTTTTACCCCTGAAGTACATAGTCGTGATGCTTTTTGGGAAGAGAAACAAGAGAAAATTAAACATTTGCAGCGTGGTGCAGATCAGCAACAGCCTTATCAAGATATTCATATGCCAAGAAATACCTCTGTCGGTTTTATTGTTGCGGCATTTAGTTTAGCCTTTGGTTTTGGCATGATTTGGGAAATGTATTGGCTGGTATTTTTGGGCTTAATTGGTATGTTTTCAACAGTTATTAAACACTCATTTAATTATAATATTGATTATTATGTTAAAGCCGAAGAAGTCGCGAAAACGGAAATTGAAACTGCAAATAGGATGAAACTATGACGGTGAACACTGCAGTGGCTCATCATGACGGCCACCATGATGACGATAGCAAGGATATTTTCGGCTTTTGGATCTATATCATGAGTGACTGTATCTTGTTTGCAATTATTTTTGCAACGTATGCGGTGCTTCATAATAATACTTTTGGTGGTCCAAGTGCCGCTGAATTAGCAAGTATTCCTTTTATTTTAACTGAAACTATTTTGCTTTTAGTGAGTAGTTTTACTTATGGCTTGGCGATGCTTGCGCGCAATAAAGGTGATGCTGGTCAGGTATTAATGTGGCTTGTGATTACTTTTGTTCTTGGTTTATCTTTTGTTGCTATGGAGTTATATGAATTTGCACATCTAATTCATGAAGGCAATAGCTGGCAGCGCAGTGGTTTTTTATCGGCCTTTTTTACTCTGGTGGGTACTCATGGGTTGCATGTCACTATGGGGCTAATCTGGATGGTGGTAATGATTGTTCAGGTCTATCAAAATGGTATTAATCCATTGATGACAAAACGATTAACTTGTCTTGGCTTGTTTTGGCATTTTCTTGATGTCGTTTGGATTTTTGTATTCTCTATTGTGTATTTAATGGGGGCAATCTCATGAGTGAATCACATCACCCGCAAGATATTGCGAATGAGAAGCATGGCTATACGTTAAAGTCGTATATTGTTGGTTTTATTTTATCGCTAGGTATTACTTTTATTGCCTTTGCATTAGTTGCCTATAAAATGTTGCCATCCACAGGCTTATATATTGCGGTTGCGATACTTGCAATTATTCAGCTTTTTGTTCAGTTAAAATTCTTCTTACATATGACGACTAATCCGAGTGGTCGCTGGGATTTAGTGAGTTTTATTTTTACTATATTTGTTGTTTTGATTTTAGTCGGTGGCACCTTATGGATTATGTATAATCTTGATTATAATATGGTTCATTAATCAGTTACTTTATTTATTAATGATATAAATATCGCCCAATAATGGGCGATATGTGTATTATTTGTTTAGAATAATTTAATAGGCTATTTCAATGATTCTCTGGTAGTCTTCGTTTACTGCAGCTCCTGTTCCTGCGCCTGACTCGGGGTCATCTGGATTGTGATCTCTTTTCAGCCTTAAAAACAAGCAGCTGTCATTGTTTAAGATTTGGGTGCCTTCTGCTAAGCTGTCGATAATTTCACTTTTGGCTTCCTTACCTTCAGAGAGGTAATTACCTAAAGCGGTAATGAAGCCCACTGCTGCTGCAGGAATGATTTTCGCGAGTAAAGGTAAATTTAAGGCTTGTGCGGCTAGGGCTACAGGCATGGCTCCTTCGATACCATGCAAAAATGCGCTGGGGCCTGGGACAAGAGTGTAAAGTGCTTGAGCCAAGCGGTTTGGCAGAGCTGGGGATGGAGGTTCTTGTCCTGTTAAAGCATGAATAGCTTCTCTGGATTCAAATAAATAGGTTGTCCCCGCAACAGGGAGGTTTACGATAGCCAGCCCTCCGATAACGCCTGCAATTACGCCGGGATTACCCGCCATTGCAACTCTGGCGAGTGGCAGGGCTTGAGAGACTAATGGTAGTTGGCCTGCTATATGTTCGGTTACGTGAGTGGCTGTAAAGAATACACGTAGTGCTTGTTGAGCAGCTGGCGGCAGATTGGCACTAAAGCTCAAGTTAAATTGTGCAGCGATGTCTGTTAAGAAACTAAAGGGGAGGTTAGCAAGTAGTGTATATAGTGTTGTCCCCAAGTACTCTGCCATTGAAAGAGAAGCAAGCACCCTTGTATCATCTTCTTTTGCTGTTATTGCTTGCTTACATGCTGCATAGGCGGCTGTTGTGTTGACCAGCATGAAGGCAAAACGTAAACCTACATATACTCCTATGCCTATACTAGTGGGTATAGGTCTTTGTCGTGCTGGAACTACCGGAGAGTTTGTTAAAATTGTCTGATCATCGTCAAGTAAAGGCTCGTCTTCTGAGGGGTTTGTTTGGTGGTCGTCAAGTAAGGGTTCATCGCATTCTGCATCATTATCATTATTTTCTAAAAATTGTCCTTCAAAAAAGTAGGATGATAGGGCTTCAAGAGCTCCGCCAACAACAGCAGCAGCAACGATCATGGTCGTGCGACTCAAGGTTTCACCAGGAACCTCAAAGTCGTCATGGACATCATCAGCTAATAGTCCGAAATTCGCAGCGGCGGAAGCAGCAGCAGCAGAAGCTAGTAAACCGCGTAGTATCCTATTTCTCCAACGCATAGGCATATCGACACCCTCAAAAAATTAATAAGTCATTTGTTTTTATGAAATTATTGCATTAATAACAATGTCATTGTATAATTATTGATAATCATTATCAATAATAAATTTTTTGTTTATTTATAATGATAGTTAGTTTGTTGATAGTTAAGTTTAATTTTTTTTATTATTTTATAGTTATAAAATATGTTTAGATAATGATCTGGTATTTGTGGATTTTTCAAGAAAAGCGCCCTCCGTCATCTGAAGTGCAACACTACTCTATACTAAGCCGCCATCAAATACTCTAAAAA
>NZ_AMFF02000085.1:0-3671 GCF_000297215.2 Piscirickettsia salmonis LF-89 = ATCC VR-1361 | reverse complement strand
CTCTAGCAATTGATCTGAGCGAGTCTCCCTCTGATAACCGTTGTTCGATATAAAAACGATCTTTTTCATTTAAGTGCCGATAAACCATCTCTACCCTCTAAGTCAAAAGGCGAACTAGAGAGTTTATCTGTATGAATATGAACTCTCTACTGAGTGTTGCACTTCAGATGACGGAGGGCGTTTTGTACTACAACTTAATACAGAGCAGGCAGATGAGAATTGATGTATGTAAGAATAAGTTGTTATTGATAATGCTTATCATTTATATTACTATTATCAATAATGTAGCAAGTAGGAGTCTTTATGTACGTTTGTATTTGTAATCGGGTAACAGACAAGCAGATTTATCAGGCGGTTGAAGACGGTCGAGTGAGCTCTATGCGCGAGCTGTGTCGAGGGTATGGCGTCGCAATGCAATGTGGTCGCTGTGGTTCCTGTGCAAAAGAGATTTTAAAAGGTGCTTTAAGTCAACAGTGTAATGGCAGTTAGATAAAATTAATTAAATGGCTTTCGATTTAATATTATAGTTGTTGAAAAATAGTAATTCGTGTCTTGGCAAAAGACGACCTTTGGGGTATTGTCCTTGATATTATAATTAATATAGAGGGCTGACCGATGAAAGGCGATAGTAAAGTCATTGAACACCTCAATGCAATTCTAAAAAATGAACTGACTGTGATTAATCAATATTTTTTGCATGCGCGTATATTAAAAGACTGGGGGTTAATTAAGTTAGGTGAAAAAGAATATCAAGAGTCTTTGGAAGAAATGCGTCATGCCGATGAATTGATTGAGCGTATTTTATTTTTAGAAGGGCTGCCTAACTTGCAGGACCTAGGTAAGCTATATATTGGTGAAAATGTTGAAGAAATATTAAAATGTGATCGTAAAATGGAGTTGATCGCAATTCCGATGCTACGTGAGGCAATTAAGTGTTGTGAGGAAAAAACAGACTATATTTCTCGCGATCTTTTGATGAAAATACTCAGTGATGAGGAAGCACATTTGGACTTTCTTGATACTGAGTTAGGCCTTATTGCACGGATAGGCATAGAGAATTACCAGCAGTCGCAAATGGCCTAACTTGTCTTATTAAGAGTGAGTGAAATCGCAAAGTGATCGCTCGCTCCATCATAGTTAAATTCTTTTAGGTTCGATTGCATAAAAGCCTGTGGGCGCTCTAGTGTGTTTTGGTGTTGTTTTTCTATTGTTAGTGTTGAAGCTCGCCAGTGCGGGTTGTTTGAAAATTCTTTTGAAGTAAAAGCGAAGTCTAAACTGATAGGTGTTGTACCGGTTGGGCTATGGTGAAAATAAGTGGGTTCTGCAGGAAGATGAAACAAGGGAGTAAGTTCACAGTCTGTGACTAGGTCTTTAAATAGAGCATCACTCGGTTGAGTATTAAAGTCACCGACAATTAAAGCTGGCTCTGTACAGTGACTTAAGGCGGTTTTAAGACAGTGGGCGGCTTTGATGCGATCTGAGGGGTTATTACGCTTGGAAGGCCAGTGGTTGATTAGGAGATGAAGCAAGTCCCCTTGCAGAGTTTGAAATTGAATATTTAAAATATCTCGTGTTTTCTTGCTGGCTGGGACAAATAGGCTCTCTTGTTGGGTAATACTGAATAGCTCAGGGCGGTAAAGTACACCGACATGCATGCGTCTTGGGTCTGCGCTATCTGCTAGATGGCTGTGGTAATACAAACCGAGATTAGCGAGTTGTTGGCTTAAGTCGTGCATGGCTTCGGCAGAGTCAACCTCACCAATAGCGAGTATATCTGGGCCCTGATGCTGGTGAAATTGGCAAATCACTTGCGCAAGGTTATAGAGTTTTTGCTGGTAGCGCTCGTCTGTCCAGTATTTTAATGTTTTTTTATGGCGTTTTTTAAGCTTGCTTGAGCGTTTTGCTGTCTGGGGTAGAAGCAGATTTTCTAAATTCCACCAGCTGATGTTGTACTTCATAAGGGTCCTTAAAACGAAGGTTAGTACTCAGTTTAGCCTGACTCAATTTAACATAACTTTAGTTATAATCTCGATTTTTTCCTGATTTTATTTTGTCATGGATTTTTGTTTTTATAGTTGATGATTGTTTTATTACTTTTGGGCATTGAAAATTGAAAAGTGCGTGTTAGTTTATTAATTTATAGTGTGCTGTTATAGGCAAGGTAATTAAGAGTTAAACATTAGGAATGATGCTGTGACTATAAAAATCATGAATACAGAACTAAAACAGGGACAGTGGCGCCGTTATGTGGCTTGGTTGATGGCTTGTATATTTGGTATTTATCAGTTCTCTTTGCAAAGCGTCGGTGGCTTAATGACCCATGAATTAATGCGTGGCTTTGATTTGAATGCAGTGAGTGTTAGCTATGTTTTATCATCATTTTTCTATGTTTTTTTGATTATGCAGATTCCGGCAGGACTTATTCTTGATCGTTATGCGAAGTGTTATATTTTACCCACAGCGGCAGCCTTGTGTGCAATAGGTTGCTTTATTTTTGCAAGTGCAGATCATTTATCTTGGTTGATTATCGGCCGTATGTGCACAGGCATTGGTGGTGCTTTTGGCTTTATTGGCATTTTAAGTGCAGCGCGGAGTTATTTTCCACTGAGATTCTTTGCTGTGATTGTTGGTATTTCTGAGTGTATTGGTTTTCTAGGTACAGCATTAGGAGAACATAGTTTTGCTATGTTATTACAAGGTATTGGTTGGCGAGGGGCAATGAATGCCGTAGGAGTGATCGGGGTGGTTGTCAGTCTTGGATTATTGATTGCTTTACACCCGAAAGTAGCGCCTAAACATGATTACAGCCCGCCAGTAAAGGGAGAGTCGGTTTGGAGTCACCTAAGGGTGATTGTGCATGAGCCCTGTCAATGGTTGGTTGGAGTGATCAGCTTTTGCCTATTTTCACTTATTTCTGTATTTGCTGCTTTATGGGGCGCTCCTGCATTAGCGCGCATTTATAACTTGAATCTTAGTGATGCAGCATTATCCGTGTCTGCTATATTTATTGGTATTGCTATAGGTGCATCCTTGATGGGAAGTGTTGCACATTCAGCGCGTTTGCAGCCTATGGCAATGATGATCGGTAGCTTTATTGCTGCTATTTTTATGGCGGTGATTATTTTTTATCCGCGTTATTTAAACTTTAGTGGCCTGCTTGTCTTGTTAGTTTTAACGGGTATTGCCTCGAGTGGTTATGTGATTTGTTTTGCATTTTCAGGGCAAATTGCCGCGCCGGGAGCAGGCAGTGCAAGTGTGGGTTTTGTAAATATGATTACCATGAGTGCTGCTTTAATCATGCAGCCGGTGATGGGAAGTTTGATTGGCTTACATGGACCTTTGAATGTCATTGATGGCTCACCTATTTATGCGATAGCAGATTACCAGAGAGGGGGAGGTGTTATTGTTGTTTTATTTGTGCTTGCTTTTTTTGCTAGTGCGTTTTTGCAAATAGTCTCGTCACGGCAATCATTAGGTCACTTATTAGTAAGGCTAGATGCTAGAGATAAACGTTAAAAAAAATTAATATTATATTGATTAATGTAAATCAATAGCGAGAAGCGTGATTTGGCTTTCTTATAAATAACAGTGATGGTTGACGATATATGAGTGGATAGTTCGATGCTGTATATAAAATTTTATTTTTATTGTTAGGCTCCGTTGACATTTCA
>NZ_AMFF02000084.1 GCF_000297215.2 Piscirickettsia salmonis LF-89 = ATCC VR-1361 | reverse complement strand
AGGTAGCGACGCTTACGTGCTGATAAGTCCGCTGGTGTCTAGCCCCATAATTTGTCTCTTGAAATTAAACTATGGGACTAACTATCTATTTTTTAGCTAATATTTTTTCCAGAACTGCTTCATAGATAGCGCTTAGCATAATAATATCTTGGCTGTGAACGCATTCATTCACCTGATGAATGGTTTTATTAGGGACGCCGAGTTCAACAACGCTGATGCCATAGGGGGCAATAAAGCGACCATCCGACGTGCCGCCTGCTGTTGACAACTGGGGGGGTATTCCAGTCGTCTGTGTTACTGCATCTTTTATTTTATTAATAAAGGATGTATCTGTTGTTAAAAAAGGCTGGCCATTGATTTGCCAGTCTATAGCGTAATTTAAGTTATTTGTATCAAGTATACTATACACTTTCTCTTGAATCTGTTTGCCTGTTATTTGATTGGAAAATCGTAGGTTAAAGTCGATGTAAACATGCGCAGGGATAACATTACGCGTCTGGCTTTCTCCACCATGAATACGGGTAATTTGTAATGAAGTTGCGGGAAAGTCAGCACTTGCTGTATCCCAGTGCTGTGTAGATAACTGCTGTAAAGCATTTAAACACTGATGGAGTGGGTTATTAGCCAAGTGTGGGTAGGCGACATGTCCTTGCTTACCATAAATCGTTATTTGCCCACTTAAAGAGCCACGGCGGCCGTGTTTAATGGTATCGCCTGCAGATTCAGTACTGCTCGGTTCACCAAGAATACAATAATCAATGTTTTCACCACGTTTTTTTATTAACTCTTGTAGCACCTGTTGTGTGCCGTGTGTTGCTGGGCCTTCTTCATCACTGGTAATTAAAAAGCTTAGCGAGCCGTTAAAGTTTGAATGTTGGCTAAGAAAGTTTTCAGTGGCTATAATCATTGCGGCAAGGCCTGATTTCATATCAGCAGCACCTCGGCCATAGAGCATCCCATCAGCGGTTAAGGTCGGTGAGAACGGAGGCGAGCGCCATGCAGATAGTGGTCCTGTAGCAACGACATCCGTATGACCGGCAAATAACAGATTAGGGCCGTTATTATTACCTATTTTTGCCCATAGATTTTGCGTGTCAGCAAATGGCATAGACTCGATATAAAATCCAAGTGGTTTTAGGCGGTTGGCTAAAAGTGTTTGGCAACCCTGGTCATCAGGTGTGATAGAAGGGCGCCTTATCAGCTCACAGGTTAACTCTATTGCTTTATGCATGACTAAATATCTCTTGATATTCTTTATCACTATAGCCAAGATATAGCTGGCCTTGATAGCTTAGTACCGGGCGTTTAATTAACGTGGGTTGTTCGCAGATAAGCTGAATAATAGATGTTTCATTAATGTTATTTTTAATTGAGTCAGTAAGTGCATGATAAGTGCGGCTGCGCCTATTGAGTAGATTTTCCCAGGAAGTTAGTTGACACCAGCCGTTTATTAATTCAGTTGAAATGCCTTCTTGACGAAAATCATGAAATTGGTAATGAATATTGTTATTCTCAAGAAAACGACGGGCTTTTTTAACCGTATCACAATTCTTAATGCCGTAGAGTATTGCTGTCACTGTATTTCTGCTCTTTGTTTTTGCTAGTTTATTTGCTTGTATTTATTCTGGTGCAGCTTAACATTAAAAAGGCCTATGCCATAGTCTAAAGCGCTGTGATTGGGTGCTTGTATTATTTTAAATTTACACTTTCATTTCGTTAAATATAAAAATTTATGTTTTTTAACTATATTATTAATTTTAAGTTTAAGAGAAGAATTATAGATTGAGCTTTCGCAAGGCTCTTTTTTGAATACTAGATGAAGGCTTAGAAGGTTAAAATGAAAAGGAAAATCAGAAAATTAAAAAGAGACATTCAATCTGCAGAAGGAAGAGATGAAAAATTTCAAATTCTTGATGAGTTTATGCAAAGTTTATCAGAAAGAAGTTTAGATACTGATCATGGTTTTGGAACAAGAAAGTATTTATCTTCGAATAGAGTTCAGTTGTGGCAATTGGCTGAAGGCTTATTTGAAGAATTTGGTATTTGTGGCTTAGAAGGGTGTTTAACAGGAGATAGAGAAGAAGGCTCTCATACATTACGATTTGGCTTTAATCCAAAGTTTATTCCTCCAAGCACAACCTCAAGGATGCCTTCGATTACTCTGACAGAGGATGATAGATGTCAGATTGTTCGTGCTTGTAATGCTAAATCAATTGGTGCATTAGAACAATCTAAAAGAAAGTATCAAGGGCGGATTGTCGTAAGTATTGATAGAACAACAATCCCTCATCGGCTATTTGAATGTTGTGGATTTAAAGGTGTTACTGAAATTGATGTGAGTGAAGATTTTCGGCAAGCGTGCTCACAATATAATTCAGTCTTTCTAAGTACAATTGATGATTGTATCAGTCAACTTTCAGATGTTGAGTATTCTTATGTTCAAGGTGTTGAAGTGCCTTTGCTACCTTCAAGGGCAAGAAGGGGTAGGCAAGAAAACTATCAGGCTGGATTATTTCAGCAGCAGCACTACCAACAACAAAGTGATACAGCTATTAAAGCTACTTTATGTGGTTGTCCTTGTGCAGTTTTATAGATATTTTCTTTTGAAGTTATTTAAAAGTGATTTATTGGTGTGTTGTATGTTTATAGTGTATAAGTGTCAGTGACTTTCATGGAAAAACTAGGGTAATTGCCTATCATAAACTTACATAACTAGGCATTTGTTGGGCTTATCTTTATCTGAAATGACCCCCTCCCTTCCGACAAAAACGAACCTCAATTAAGAAATTATTTTTGCCCCTGAAAATACCTCGGCAGGAACAAAATCTCCTAGCGCTTGATGAGGTCGTTCGTGATTATAATGATGAATGTATTCTGCAATCAAGTCCTCCAACTCGTG
>NZ_AMFF02000083.1 GCF_000297215.2 Piscirickettsia salmonis LF-89 = ATCC VR-1361 | reverse complement strand
GCTGTGCGAGCCTATTCTTGTCTGATGCAAATTTATCTGGTGCAAATTTAACTCATACAAACTGTAAGGGAGCATACTTTATAGACACAGATCTAACTAATGCGAAAGTAAGAAAAACTGATTTAAAATATGCGATATTTTCCAGAATAAATTTAGAAGGGACTGGTCTGAATTTTAAAGATTTAGTTGGCGATGCCACACCTAAAACTGAAGGCTTAATGGAGCTTCCTTCTGTAATTTACATTCCTAAAGATATAGGCTCATATCAATATTACGCAAGAGATCACGGTTATTTATCTGCTCATCTGCCACAAAAAGAATCTACTTTGAATACACCAAGGCTATTTGAAGGTTCTCAACAGCAAGAATGTCAAGAACAATCATCAAGTGCCAATTTAACTCATTAAATTTCAGGTAATGTATCTATTTTATTGTTTGGTTAGACCGCCTTACCAAACTCGAATTTATTAATAAATAAAGCAATCACCACCGCTGCGAGCCAAGGAGTGCTAAGCACGGGGTGAGTAGGCCGAGGTAGTGAGGCTTACGGTTCTGCAAACAAAAACCAGTATCATACCACCAGATCAAATTTTGACAGAACATTTCATAGATGTTTCATAAAAAAAATATTATAATAAAATCAATAGAAACTATTGAGAGGTTTAGTTGATGTTGAGCTTCTATAATATTCTTGAAAAGTATTTATTATTTTTTAAAAAAGCTTGTCTAAATATTGATTCTAGCCTTTGTGGCAGAGAGTCAATCACCCTTAACGGACTGCCTGTAAAATTAGAAAATGTTACTTCCTCTTTAGAAAGTAGAGAAATTCAAGATGAATTTGAAATTTTAAAAGAAAACATAAGAAATTCAGATGAAAGTAAAAAATATGAACTAATTTCCTGTTTTGCTGATTTTTTGCAAAAAAAAACATCATATAAGTTTGATGTAGCAAGAGTAATAGGGTTTTTTATTGATCCACAGAAAATCCCAGGAAATATCCTGGAATCATTTTCTGTAGAAGCAATTCATTTTACAGCAACTGCAGACTTACAAAGTTTCTTTAAAGAAGAGATAAATCAGGCTCTTGAAAAATCTATAGAAGATGAAGACAATAATGATAAAGAATTGATCTTTGAAAAGTTTAAAGAGGCTCAGGTCTTTGTTGCAAATTTATTTAATTACTCACTCCATACAGGTTTATTTAAGAAACTAGAAAATGTTGGTTTAGGTGATGATATTTTATGTATACTTGAGATTCTCAAAAAGGATCAACATCACATTTCTTTAGGAGAACTAAATCAACTTAAACAAAACCTTGATATTGCAAATTATGTTTTTGATAGTAGAAAAAAAGATCTCTTTTCTGATTCATTAAATTTAGAATTATTAAAATCATCTTATGAAGATTATAGATTAAATGTAAAAAAATCAATAATTTTACACGCATTTTCTTTAGAAAAAGAAGATGGACTTGCAGTTGGTCTTATTCGTTGCGAAGCTAATTTTGTATGTTCATCTAACTTAGCAAATAATATTTGTGGTGACTTTAAAAGTATAGCAGCAAATATTTTAGAAAATATAAATAATAAAGTTGAAAATAATGATCAATCTTCAACTTTATATTTTTACAACAGACTTCAAGAGAGGCAAAATAAAGAGAGTTGTAATAAACTTACTTTCGATGAATCGTAAGGATTCTGTCGCAATTTGAAATTTTCAGAACAATAGCCTTCGGCACTCACCTCACTTTTTTACGGGGTGGGTCAAATATATCGTAGAATACCCCTTTTGAAGGGTGATAAAGCTGCCATAACTCCATAAGTGATCCACAAAAACTACATTGCAAAGGATTCCGCTTGGCAACCTCCTTGAAATGACCCCCTCCCTTCCGACAAAAACGAACCTCAATTAAGAAATTATTTTTGCCCCTGAAAATACCTCGGCAGGAACAAAATCTCCTAGCGCTTGATGAGGTCGTTCGTGATTATAATGATGAATGTATTCTGCAATCAAGTCCTCCAACTCGTGAATATCATCAAATTCGCATAATTTGATTTTTTCATGCTTGATTGAACGCCAAAACCGCTCAATGTCGCATGATATATGGTGAAAACATGTAAAGCGGCAAAAACATACTGGTCTTAAACTCTTCAAACCGATGTGAGTTAGACAACTCACACTGGTCGACTATGCTTTCCTTACTGACACTATATGGAAGCAGTACAGTGAAGCTGGCAGTTCGTGTTAAACAAAAACTTCTTTGTTATAAAGCAATTTTCTATGTGTATTGGGTGATATTCACAAGGATTAATCCACGTTATAACACAGCGTATTATCTGTCAGAAGTTGAGAAGATGCTTAATTGTGGCACGGATAAAAATGGTTTTACACTGTTTGGTTGCAGTAACTGTGGTAAAGGCCGCCATAAAATTTACTTCAGCTGCAAAGGTAATGCTTGTTTAAAGTGCGCGAAACGCTATGGGCGAGAAGTAATGGAGAGGATTTCATCAAAGCTGTTTTTGGGTATCAGTTATCGCCAAGTCGTGTTGACATTGCCAGAGCAATTGCGGGTACCATTCTATAACCATAAAAATCAGGATAAGCTTTACTCTGACTTCATGCGCCTGGTTCATAATTGCGTAAGCGTCGCTACCTCGAGATTCAGGAATTTCAAAAA
>NZ_AMFF02000082.1:19878-24787 GCF_000297215.2 Piscirickettsia salmonis LF-89 = ATCC VR-1361 | reverse complement strand
CACTTTGGCTGGCACAGAGGGTTTACGTATTGATACGACAGAATGTGTGCCAGATTTTGTCAATGAACAAATTGATCTAGCTGTAGGTTTCTCGCTTCCAGTGCTAAATCCAGGAGAGGTAATTCAAAGAAGAATGGCAACGACACGCTATGTTATGTGCGCTTCACCGCAGTATATTAAAGAATATGGTCAACCTAAGGGGTTAAATGATTTAATCAACCATCGGTATATAGAGCACTCTAGTCGTTTATCTAGCCAATTAAAGCTAAAATCTGAGTTTTCTGTTTGTTTGCAACCTTATCTAATTGTCAATACAGTTTCATCAATGATTGACTGTGCTGAAAATCATCTTGGTATAATTCAATTGCCCTTTTATATACTGGAGGAGAAATTAAAGAGTGGAGTGTTAATTGAAATACTAAAAGAGGTTCAATCGATGAATGCAAGCGTATATTATCATTATCCAAAGTTCCGATACATGCAGCCAAAGGTTAGAAGTTTTATTGACTACTTTTTAGAGACGAACAAAAAGTAACAAACTCTCTTTTACTTACCATAGATTAGATTGACAACCTTTTTTATTTGTTGTTAGAATGACCTCAGCCAAAGGATTGATATTCAATATACGATGAGTAGTTTTAATCATGAATAGTATTATAGAGATTAATGATTATCTCAGTGAAGATGATTTATTCTCGAGTTTCTTACATCAACGCCGCTGTTTTTATAAAAAAAAATTAAATATACAGCAAAATCATCATATCGAAATTATTGACCAAACTAGTAATGACTTGTTATTTACACGCAGTCAAGATATTACAGTCTTAGAGAAAAGTTCATCTGGAAAACTGCTTGCTAAATATCTTATAGAAAAGCGTGGCCATTGGTTTGGCTATGATAAATACGATGACTTTGGACGTTATCTTAAGAGCGAGATCATTGTTTCATCTAAAAGTCAGTAATAACTTGTTTTAATAGAAATAATTTTATCTATATTAATCATTTTTACAGAGGTAGGCAGAAAGCTCTTTAGCTTTACCTCTTCTTTATTTAAGCTTAAAACCCAGCCTTTCATTGATTTTATCGACTCACAATAACGTTGTTGCTTATCTTTAGCTAATACATCACAGTCGATTTCAACGGCCACTCCCTTTTTCTGTGCAGATTTTAGCTGCTTAAAAATGTTTATTACACTCAATTTTTATCTCCTTTAAATATCAAGTTTTAACTAAAAAACTATTGGCCCTATCATAACAATGGTGTAATAGCGTTTTCTCTAAAGGCTGTGCAAAGGTTTCTTAATTTTATATTAACTTTGTTATTGGTAATTTACCTTATTAATAATATTAAAACTAAAAAACAAGATGAAATTTTTTAATATTTGTAAAATTCAATGCTATAAATGATAATTATCATGTTAAAACTATGATACTTTGTATTGAAGTTAAGAGGATATTAAGATTAAAACTGTTTTGTAACTCTCCTTACTCAAAATAAAAGCAAAGCAAGGAGAGTTACGTACTTTAGCGTAGCTTGTATAATTTATTACCAACTCATAATATCAAATTGCTCTTTTGGTAGATTAGCAACAAGAACGTCCAATTGTTTATCATCAAGCAACCCTGTTTTAGCATCTGGGTATTGAATAACATTGGCGCTATTACAAAGCCCATAACGAATCGCATCAAGAATCCCTTTCCCTTGTGCTAATGCACCAACAAAGCTAGAACCGAACGCATCCCCCGCCCCCAATGTGTTAATAACATTATTAACTTTTAAGCTCGCATGAAAGTAAAGCTGCTCTTTTGTTGCAACATAAACCCCTTTCTCACCATCGGTAACGACAACAACTTGCGGACCTAGCTTTAAAACTTCTTTAAAGAATTGACGCAAACTAAAGGTGACATCTTGGTAAAAAATCGGCGTATCCAGTAATAACTCGCCACCATCACGTAATTGGTTAGCAATCTTGCCGCGGATATCATCATCTAGTTGAATCAACGAAGACATCAACTGTTTTGCTTCATCACTATTGAGGATTAACGTATCAATATATTGTAGCGAGTCCTTTAAAACGTCTGCACCATTAGTCAGCTGACTACTTCCTGGATTTGCTGCAACTTGAATATTTCTAGATTTAGCAAAGGAAATAAGTGAAGGTAACATCAGCGCCGTATCAGAGCTTAATGATGTAATATACAATTGATCAAAGCCAACTAACTTATTAATTTTAATATCATCCTGATGCCAATTGGCATTGGCACCGCGATACGCCATCACGGTTCGATCTCCACTTGGCGAAGGAACAACAACAGAAGACCCCGTCGCCGTTTCCATATCGACCATGACATTAGAAATATCGATACCATAGCTTTCTAACTCAGATTGAATTGTGCGTCCTGAAATATCATTGCCGACTTTACATAATACAGAGACATCAAAGCCTTGGCGTTTTAGCGAAACGGCCGAATTGGTCGCACCTCCTCCAGAAAATTGACTTAAGCCATCCAGCTCGATCTTTTTGCCCTCTTCTAATAAGATATAAGCCATTCCACCACGCTGATTACGTAAAAAAAGTGTTTCTGCATCATGGTAAGAGATAATTATATCTTGTGTTGCGCCACCGATGGTGAGTACTTTTTTCACCCTGGGTTCTCCTTATATCATGCCTGATCGCTATATCATTATTAGGCTGATATGATACACGAAAATACTCAAATACCTAGAGAACTCAAGCTAGAGCATTAATAAGATATTAAAATCTCATGTATAGTAATTATTAATTAACGATATAAGTATAAAGAAAAGAGAAGCATATTAATGAACGTTATTCTAACAACAGAGAGTCCAAAGTTACCTTGGCAATCTAACGCTTTGGTCTCTATCGAGAATGATCAAACATTTATTCATATCAAACAACTTGTAATGAATGATTATACTTTGCGTGATATTCAAAAAGCAGGACGCAAACTAGCCTCATGGCAATTGGCTCAGTTACAGTGCACAGGTAGTCATTGGGATTTAGAGTCACAATGGGCCTTTTATCAGGGGATCAGCTCTCCTAAAGGTAAAACGACACTTCATTTCACAGGGCTAGAGCAAGATAAAGCAATCTTAAATCAACTGCTAAAGGTTAGTCATTGGATTAGAACAACGACTAATCGAACACCCTCTGACTTACCTCCGACTGCACTTGCCGAAGAAGCATTACACTTTATCACTGAATGTGCTCCTAAAGGTACAGTTAATAGTGAAATTATTCAAGGAGACGCTCTAATCGATGCAGGTTTAAACGGTGCATATGCCGTGGGTAAAGGCAGCAATCAGTTACCTGCGATATTAAAACTTCACTATCGGCCAACGCTAGAAGAAAACACTCAAGTAGCACCTCCTACAGCAGCTCTTGTGGGTAAAGGTATCACCTTTGATAGTGGTGGTTACAGCTTAAAACAATCTACTTCTATGTTAGGCATGAAATCTGATATGGGGGGTGCCGCATTGATTACTGGTGGGCTTGCTTTAGCAATATTACAAGGACTTGATCAGCCAGTTGATTTGTATTTATGCTGCGCAGAAAATATGGTCAGCGATCGTTCTTATCGTTTAGGCGATATTATTAACTATCGTAATGGCTTAAACGTTGAGGTGGTTAATACTGATGCTGAAGGCCGTTTAGTGCTTGCTGATGGTTTGATTCTTGCAGCCGAATCTGGTGCACCTTTGATCATTGATGCAGCAACACTCACCGGCGGTGCAGCACGTGCGGTCGGCCCAGATTATAATGCAGTAATGGCATTGGATAAGGCACTCTCTCAAAAGTTATTAGCAGTTGCTGAATCTGTTAATGAGGCATATTGGCCATTACCGCTTGAACCATTTCATAAAGAAAACACCCCGTCAGCTTATACTGATACAGCCAACTCAAAACCGATTCCCGGGGGTGGTAATTCTGCTGCTAGTAATGCGGCTGGCTTTTTAAGTCGCTTTGTTCCTAATGAAGGTAAAGGCTGGTTACACCTAGATATTGCTGGCCGTGCTTTTATGGACAGTGCAAATAGTCTTTATGCTGCAGGAGCAACCGCGCATGGCTTTCGAACCATCGCAAAGATGCTACTGAGCTGAGTATCCATCGTCATAGTAAGTATCATGTGTTTTGTAACTCAAGCTCAGTTACAAAACACTATTTTAAATTAATATTCTAGGCAAGCTCTGGTGAGGACTCATACTCATCATCTGTCAATGCCAGCATAAATAAGTGTTTCATTATTATAGGGGTAATGCTTGCAGTCTTTATTATGGAGATATAAATCTGGTTCCATAATTTGATTATCTTTAAAAAAGTCAATTTTTTTAAAGATAGAGCTTTCTCCTTCCACTTCCATTACGCTTGAGCCAGCACGCGGATTGGAGATAAATTTACTCATGCCGCCTTCAAAAAACTCTTTAATTGTATCACCTCTATGGTGTTTATTTTTCATATCTGAATTGCATTGCAATAAGAGCCCTTTTATTTTTTTATCATCATTAGAATCATTTAATAAATTAATTTGATCCTGCAATTTTTTTAACATATCAAGTCTTTTTTCTTTTTTTGATGTAAAAAGATAGTGCTTATTTTCTACTTTTTGTATTAACTTTTGGATCTCATCAACAACTTGCTCCGCAACTGTTTTGTCTACTATTTTTGGCATTACGACACCCCTTTTCTTAATATATTTACACAGAGGTATGCTATATGCTAAATACTTGAAATGTTATTGAAGATATAAGTGCATTTTCGTAAGCGTCGCTACCTCGGTAGGTATTTTGCACATCCAATGATGCAAAATCGCCGAGCAAAACGCGACGACTATAAACCCGAACCTACCTCGGCCTACTCACCCCGTGCTTTAGCACTCCATGGCTCGCA
>NZ_AMFF02000082.1:2759-18791 GCF_000297215.2 Piscirickettsia salmonis LF-89 = ATCC VR-1361 | reverse complement strand
TATACGAACCGTAGAGTCATGTGAGAGCTCAGTAGTGGAGTGTGCCGATTCAAGGCACGCAACGCTGTGTGACGCGGACAGCCGAGGGTTTATAGTCGTCGCGTTTTGCTCGGCGATTTTGCATCATTGGATGTGCAAAATACCTACCGAGGTAGCGACGCTTACGACGTAACATTTGAGTATGCTACTCAAATTTTCATCTTTTCATCATTATATAGGCAAAATACCTATATAAATATTTAGCCTGATGAAATTTTGAGTTTTTATTCTACCAAACATCATTACATCATCAATTATGAGGTTAAATAACTTAATAGTTGCAACATCAAGAACATTTATATAGTATGAAAAAGTTACATAACAAAAATTATACCAATAAGAAAGCAGTAAAATGAAACATAATCATTACAAATTTATCCAGTTTTTAACAAGAAAAGAAGAGTTTTCTGATAAAGATACCCAAATGTATTATCAGAGAGTTTCAGGTTATGCAGACAATTTAGATAGGTTGAGTAGAATTTTACTAGGCCAGATAAGTGGTTTTGATATTTTTTCAAATAAACGATCAGTTCAAACAAAACTTGCTAGTGCCTCTAATCAACTAGCTTACCGAATTTGGTCAGATGTTCTTGAGGCGCCAAACTTACAAGCAGCAGCAAAAATTTATTCCTTCTGGGTTGATGTTGCTATTCAAGCGGGCAAGAACAAAAATCTTGATGTAGAAAGCAATATCTATAATGCGCTTACAAATATCAAAATTGATCGAATCTTTGGTGCTCACAAAGATGGATATCAATTATTACCACATAGAATTCAACAAACAATGAGACAATTGGCACAACGCTATGACCCTAATGGCAATTATGCCACATTAAGAAATCTTCTAAATAAAAGCTCTGATTATTTCAGCCCATTTTTTTTATTAGCTAAAGATATTGAGCACATTCAAGACCTCTCAACACCTCATGAGAGGCAAGTATTAAACGCTCTCGAGCATTACCAAAATCAAAGTGCTTCACTTCTAGCTGAAAGGGGTCCCCATACCGCTGATGATGATTTTAGCTGGCTGGATATAGCAGAAGATAATAAAGAGCTATCTTACTTTGGTCAACTATCACGTAACTTAAAGCCCGTCAAGCATAAAGCTGAATATACCGCAGTGTCTATGCCTGAATCCATACACTATAAACCTACATCTGACTGCAAGAATGATCTACTGTTTCGTGACGAAAGTTTATCAGATCAGGTTCAGCGTAGCAGAAGCTATGCTATTGACCTATGTTGCTAACTTCAAATAGAGTTCGCTATTAAGCTGCTTAAAATTTATGAGTGATCAGATTGTTATAAGCCACAATTTGTATATAAACTTATATTATTAAGTATGTAGATCAAATTACTTTAAAATGATTGCATGGTAGCAAGATATGTCAACGGACTTACTCTCTCAAGATGAAATTGATGCGCTGTTACATGGAGTTGATGGCAGTGAATCTGCGGAAGAAGTCGAAGTGGATCCAGATGCTCCTGTCTCCATTGATTTTAACTCTCAAGAACGCATTGTTCGTGGACGCATGCCCACTCTGGAAATGGTCAATGAGCGTTTTGCCAGAACATTTAGAACAACACTTTTTAATCTATTACGTTCTATACCTGATCTTAGTGTCGATGGTATACAAATGCATAAGTTCTCTGATTATATGCATACCCTATTTGTGCCAACTAGTCTTAATATGGTTAAAATGCGGCCACTCAGAGGAAATTGCTTATTTGTCTTTGACGCTAGGCTTATTTTTATTTTAGTTGATAATTTCTTTGGTAGTGACGGCCGCTTTCACGCTAAAATTGAAGGGCGTGAATTTACTCCTACCGAGCTGCGTATTGTTATGCTGCTGCTTGAAACAATTTTTATTGATTATAAAGAAGCTTGGGCGCCAGTTTTAGATGTTAATTTTGAGTACCAAAGCTCAGAAGTGAATCCTGCTATGGCGAATATCGTCGGCCCAACTGAAGCTATTTTTGTCAGTACATTTCAAATTGAGTTAAACGGTGGGGGTGGTAAATTACAAATTGGTTTCCCTTACCCGATGATAGAGCCCATTCGTGACATCTTAGATGCAGGAATTCAAAGTGATAGCACAGATATTGATACTCGCTGGATTCAATCATTACACCATGAAATTGTAGGTGCTCCACTTCGTGTGACTGCTGATTTGGCAAAGGTGGAATTAAGCGCTCGTGAAATCATGCAATTGAAGGCGGGTCAAATTATTCCATTTGAAATGCCAGAAGAAGTTCAAGTGTTTGTGCAAGACACACCTGCTTATATGGCCAAATTAGGACAAGCAAATGGCAATCTTGCCATAGAACTGGTCAAAGAAATTGATAAAAAAACGGGGGTGGCTATCCCCTTCCAAATAAGGTCTGATGAGGAAAAAGATAGCAATGACCACGAGAGTGACGGCCATAAGTCCAAAACAAATAAAAAAAATAAAAAATAAAATCTCTCTTAATAGGGTCACACAAGAAATTAACATAAAATAAATATTATTAATTTTTAATAAATACTCTTGATGCATAATTTTGTTTATGGCCCTATAAGAATTAAGAGTGTCTATATTAAAAATCATATAATTAATGGTCATAGTTTATGAATATAAAAAAAATACTAACGTTAGTTCCTTTTGTCATTTTAACAGTGTCGCCTTACGCAAGTGCTAATAATTACTGCCAAAAAGAGAGAGATCTTAGGCTACAAGTCAGCGCTTACACTTGCCCAAAACGTGATTTTTCTTTAGCATTGAACTTAGCACAGGCTATAGATGACAAGAATTTCGTTCAATCAGTTTGTGCTCAAAATCAGAAAAAAGACTATTGTTTATCTGGTGTTTTATCATTTCCAACAGAAGCAAATGGACTGAGCAGTATTGCCATAATGGAAAAGAAAAAGGCTTGCCTAATGGCAAAAGAAGACCAAGAGCAAATCAACTTATACTTAAGTGCATATTTACTTAGTAAACAGTGTTTTAACTCAAAAGCAGTATTTTTAGAGACTCGTTTTAACCCTAAGTCTATTATTTATGTTAAGACCAAGTCTCAATGCCTAAGGTGTTTAAGTACTGAATATGTTGATCAAACTCGTCAGCAGATGCTGCAACCACGGCAAGATTAATTTCGGACCGATTAATTAGGCGTATCACGGCAGGTTGACCTATAGTTTGATCAGTTTCATCTACTGTAGCTGACTCTTGCCCCCAAGATAGACTGGTTTGCCCCCCGGTCATTGCCAAATAGACTGCAGCAAGAATTTCAGCATCTAGCAAGGCACCGTGCAGCTCACGTTTAGAATTATCAATGTCGTAACGGCGACACAGCGCATCTAAATTATTTTTCTGCCCTGGATGCATACGCCGAGCCATAGCGAGACTATCTACTATTGTACATATATCACGAACTTGACTTAAACGACGGTCAAATAGCTTAAATTCATGATTAATAAATTTAACATCAAAGGCTGCGTTATGTATAACCAGCTCAGCCCCTTGAATATAGTGATAGAATTCGTTTGCGATTTGTGCAAAGACTGGCTTATCCTGCAAAAACTCATTAGTAACGCCATGTACGGCAATTGCTTCGTCATCAACGACCCTTTCCGGATTAATATAGGTATGGTAATTATTACCTGTCAGGCGGCGATTAATTAACTCAACACAGCCAATCTCAATAATTCGATGGCCATCTTTTGTTTCCAGGCCGGTTGTCTCTGTATCTAAAACAATCTGTCTATTTGCCACTTGCTTCACTCCACACTTTACTTTATAGATGTGACTTTTGCTCAATAAAACAATACTACCTTTTTCGTGCTCACCATAGCATAAAAATGGGGGCTTTACAGGTGTATTAAAACTTACAAGCCTGTAATCAAAAAGATAAGACTCACTTAGTCAATGCACTGTATCATAACAACATCACTGATATGCAGAAAAGTGAAGGTATAGACATGAAAGTTATTAGTCCAAGCAATAGTAATAATAAAAACATGCTCCCTTGGCTAGTGTCATTTGGACTCTTTATGGAAAACCTAGATAGCACCGTTATCAACACTGCTATTCCGAAAATGGCTCATAGCCTGGCTGTCAATCCATTGTCCTTGAAACTTGCTGTTACCAGCTACCTGCTTAGTCTCGTCTTATTTATGCCTATTAGTGGTTATCTTGCCGATAAGCTAGGCACTAAGCGTATTTTTATCAGTGCCATTACTGTGTTTACGTTTGGCTCACTATTATGTGGCTTATCAACAAGCCTAACTATGCTGATTATTGCTCGAATCATTCAAGGTATAGGCGGTGCAATGATGGTTCCAACAGGGCGGCTTATTTTGGTTAAAACCTTTGAAAAAGGTGCAATGGTCAATGCATTAAGCAATATGGCCGTTATTGGTCAAATTGGTCCTGCATTTGGTCCACTATTAGGAGGTGCTTTAACTAGTTATCTTTCTTGGCACTGGGTATTTCTTATCAACTTACCCATAGGTGCACTCGGCATCTTTTTTGCTTATCGCTGGATTAACGAGAATCATACAGCCCAAACATCAACATTTGATAGCAAGGGCTTTATTCTTTTTGGCATCGGCCTTGTTACAATTAATTTATTTCTAACCCTACTAAATAATTCTGCAATTTCTTTCAGGCTATTAGAAGTAAGTTTAATAATTGGTATTATTTCTTTAGTAGCTTACTATTTTCATGCAAAAAATAAGACATACCCAATGATTAGCTTTTCCCCATTTAAAACGCACACATTTAAGGTTGCCGTTTTAGGAAGCTTATGGATACGTATTACCGTTAATAGCTTGCCTTTTATTCTGCCTTTGCTATTACAAATAAACTTTGGTTATTCTGCATTTATATCAGGGCTTCTGATCTTGCCTTATGGTCTTGGCCTAATTAGTGCAAAGTTTATAATTAAATCTTTGCTTAGGTATTTAGGTTATCGACGAACTTTATTAATTAACCCTTGTATTATTGCTCTCATTGTTCTGTGCTTTGCTTATTTAAATCCAATGAGTTCAATCTTTCTTATTGCCTTTCTGTGCTTTTTCGCTGGCCTTGCCTGCTCAATACAGTTTAGCTCCATGCAAACATTGAATTATATTGATATTCAAGACCAGGAAAAAAGCCAGGCAACTAGTCTTGCTAGCGTTTTCCAGCAACTGGCTATGAATCTAGGTGTTTGCTTGACTGCTCTTTCTTTAGAATTTTTTAATGTACCGCTCCAACCTCAAAAAGCTCTAATCAGTTTACATGCCTTTCATAGTAGCTTTATTTTTCTTGCCCTTGTTGCAGCAAGTTCAACCATTGTTTTTCAAATGCTAAGAAAAACAGATGGTTTAAGTGCACTTCAAGTAACTTAAGTAGGCTCATTAAGAATATTTTTCTAGATATTTACAATTTTATATCATTTAAATATAAATATTATTTCCTCTCTACCATTACCAAAATATATTTTGACATATAAATTAATTGTGGGAATTATACCTGTAAATAAGTATAACTTGTTACATGTAATACTAAAGATAAAATGAATTTGAATTAATACAGGGAGCAACCATGGATCTTTTAACAAAGATTATTGCTGCAGATAGCAAAATTAAATCACAAGATCGCTTTGTACAAAAAACACCACTTGAAAAAAGCCTACTGTTAAGCAATAAACTCAATTGTGAGGTGTATTTAAAGTGTGAACATTTACAAAAAACGGGTTCTTTTAAATTACGAGGTGCTTTGCATAAAGTACTATTAATGTCCGAAAATGAGCGTCAATACGGTATCGTAGCCGCTTCTTCGGGTAATCATGGCTTAGGTGTTGCATTGGCTGCACAACTTGGTAATACTCATGCGACCATCTACGTTCCAGAAACTGCATCAACGATGAAACTCAATGCAATTTCAAGCCTTGGTGTTGATGTTATTAAAGTATCAAGCAGTAATTGCTTAGTGGCTGAGCAAACCGCACGCCTTGAAGCTGTCAAAAACCAACAAACGTTTATCTCTCCTTATAATGATCTTGATGTAATTTGTGGACAAGGAACAATTGGTTTAGAGTTAATTGAGCAATGCAACGAGTTGGATGCAGTGTTTATTGCAGTCGGTGGTGGCGGACTTATTTCTGGTATTGGTCATGCTATCAAGGCCACTCACCCTCATATTGAAGTTATTGGCTGCTGGCCTGAACATTCTCCGGCGCTTTATGATGCGTTAAATTCTGGTCATATTGTAGCTAATAGTCGTGATGACAACACTCTCTCTGATGGCACCGCCGGTGGAGTGGAAGAAAATACAATCACACTTGCACTTAGCCAAAGTATTATTGATAAAAAAGTGTTAGTCAGTGAACAAGAGATTATGGCAGCAATCCGGCAGATTGGTGAGTATGAACGCTGGATTATTGAAGGTGCTGCTGGCGTTGCTGTTGCGGGCTTAATGAAAATGGCCGATCAATATAAAAATAAAAAAATCGCCGTTATTTTGTGCGGTCGCAATATTAGCTTTGATAAATATTTAATCGCAATTTCATAAAAAATTTTAAAGCAGCTCTTTGTTAGGCTGCTTTTAACAAAAACAATATCAAAGGGCATAACCTTCATCTCTACCATGGTCTAATTGGTCCGATAAATCTATTGTTTCTTGCCCCTTTTGAGCAGTATCAAAAGATGATCTAACAACTTCAGTGGTATTAAATTGAGAAAAGTGCTCTCGTAAACTCCGATCAAAGACTCTTTCGTGTTCTAATGTTATTTTTTTAGTAAAGCGATTACAGTCACTTTTAAATTTATTTAAAACTCCTCTTAACCCTTTCAGAAAATCGAATCGAACTTCTGCTGCTTCTATTAAACCTTGAGATTCTTTCAAAATCGGCAAAAGAATAACCATTTGTTTAAATTTTACCTCGGCCTGACTTCCCCCTCGAACATTCCGGATTTGATATAACACATCTCGTAATTTAGTTGCCATATCATCAGCATATGCACGCCTGCTAATTTGGAGTTCAGCAGTATCTCCCATTCTTGGCTTTCCTTTTTTCTTTATATTCCCATAATAATTTAATCGTTTTACATTATCTTCTAAAAACTTTTCAACATTCATCGTCAAACCTCATTAAATTAATGTAAAAAAGAAAAGTTAACTAAACAAATTTAAATTTGTTTAGGGCGATGGACTAAGCGCTGGTTTTTCTGCAGAGCTTCTATTTGTCGATGTAGTAAAAAAAAGATCGCTACTTTGTCCCACTCGCTTGTCTTCCCTTTGCTCATCATGTAGAAGTGATTGTTTATCCCTCAAACACACATTTAAAAAAGATCTTTCATGAGTATCAACTAAAATATTCCTACTTTTTCTTATACCAAATTCTCGTTCAGGAATAATAGAAACTGATAATAGAGTTTCTCTAACTTCTTTTTCACCAAAAGCGGTTAACATATCCCTCGGTAATAACCCAGCATTGTTTGGTTGGTCGGCTGCTCCATGTTCACGTAATAATCTTGCCAATTTTTCAGAACCTAATGCATAAGCATAATGCAATGGTGTATTGCCATCTTCATCCGGAATATTAGCAGCACGATCTGCAAAACCTTTTTCTAACAAGCAAGAGGTTATTTCAATATCTCGCATTTTTACTGATAATAATAAGGTAGTCTTACCTTCAACATCGGTTATTGTTGGGTCAATCTGTTCTGCAAATAAATCAATAAATAGCCTTGCATCAGCTAAGCCTTCATCAACAACCAACGTATGCAAGGGGGTATTACCAAAAGCAAAAGCAAGTTCGACTACATCTGATACATTAGGACTTGCTCCAAAATCACGGGCCATGATTAGTTTTCTTTGAAGGCCTTCTCGTTGACCAACAACCATACTCAATAATGACTTGCCCTGCACTAATCCATGCTTTAATAATTGAGGATATTTTTCTAAAATCCTTCTTAGCTCTTCAGGAGTTAAAACCTCCCCCATCATACCAGGAAAAAAGAGCTTAACTAGCTGCCTATCAGAGTCATCAATAAAAGCACTCTGAGGATATTTAGCTTGCATCTGTTGATACCAGCTTGCAGTAGGGCTAAACGCTATCTGCCCTCCATTATCCTTCATCATTTTAACAATAGATCTGCAATATGCAGCTTCTGTACGCTTTGAATTCCCATAGCGATAAGCAACCGTTACCGCCGCCTCTCCTTTAAGATCAGACTGAAATGGATTGGCACCCCTTTCTAAAAGCAACTTTATAACATCTTCATGCTTTCTTGTTGAGGCAAAGTGAAGCGCTGTCTTTTTTGATTTAGGACCAAAAGAGTTAATATCAGCCCCATAATCTAATAATGCAATTACATCTTCTCTATCACCCTTAGCCGCAGCTCGCCTTAACGCATGGTTTTTATCATTAGCTCTATACTTGCTTATAACTTTACTAACTAAATTTTCTGAACCTCCTTGGCCTGCTGTTTGAAGTTCCTCTTGCAATTGTCTTCGTGGGACACTCATGTCATTTCTCCTATGAGCTTAAGATAATTTCTAATAGTGAAGCACAGATATACTTAAAATTTTATGAGAAATTTACTTGTTAAATTCCATAATTAAATCCATTATTCCTTTTATCTTATTGAGCTAAGATAATGGTTACCAAATTGGCTCCAATGCAGGCCCTATCTCACACTCCTCAATAATATTATATCGATCTTGAAATAAAAAATGAGGATGCTTTTTATCTCTGATGTTATTAAAGAATTTCGTTTGATCAGCGCAAATATAACCTTCCCTTGGTTTACCCATTCTTTTTATTGAAAAATAATCGTAGGCATAACCAGACGAGTCGACTTTACCAATACAGTCATATATAGCAATTGAACGTAAATTATCAGCGGTGACTTGGTCTTTTTTAATACCAAGCAAATCCAAAAGAAAACTATAGTTTTCTTTTTTTAACATTTTACATAGTCTTTTTAAGCTATTTGGTCTCCACTCATCATCACCTCTTCGTTGAGCAGCAGTTGCAATTAAACCTTTCATTGCTCTTTTAGTTGGTTCACATTTTTTGAAGTTTCTTAAAGCCTGAGTTTTAGGGCTATTCCCGCTTCCTGCAACTTTCGAACAAAAATATCCCCAATTTTCTCTATTCTCTTCCTTCCTTTGTTCTTCTAGGCTTTTGCTTTGACTTTTATCTATTTCAATCTGCTTTTGAAACTCAGAAAAATCAAATTGATGATCTTTCCCAACTAGAAATCCAGCAACTAGATGATCTAGCTCAGCATTCAAAGGTCGGCCCTGTGTTTGCTCTGGTCCAAGCTTGACTCTTACTTGCTCTAATCCAATGCCTGCTTGTACTTGTTTGCATGCACCAATTTGTCTGTGGTATTGATCCAATAGAAAATCAAAAAACTGGCCATCATCATCATTCGATCGTGCATATGTTAGTGGATCTTTGCCATTTTCTTCATGAAAGTTTAAGTCAAAATCCGCCCCGTATTGCAATAACAGCGGAATCATCTCTCTGCTTTTCAGTTTAACTGCTAACTGAAAAGGGGTTAAACTCTTTTTATGGTGAGAACCTTGCAGGTAGCAATATGTATTAGGATCCGCACCCATTTCTAGAGTTTTCTGAACAATATCAATGTGATTATGCTCAACTCCCCAGAAAAGTAATCGTCCTAATACATGAGCAGGTATTTTAAATTGTGAGTACTCAAGTAGTGCGGCCATCATTTGCTTTTTTATGCGATTATCATCTGGCCATTGAACACCTCGCGTATGTAAATATGGGTTGCCTCCTTTATTTAATAACAGTCGAACAATATCAGGACTGCCGCCCCATTTAATCGCTGCATCTATTGAGTTATAACTAATTCCTTCTACAAGATATCTCGCATTAGGGTCAACTCCTGAATCTAAATATTTTTGAATACGTTCGATTCTTCTCGCATGGGATGATCGAACAGCACTAAAAAGAAGTGAGCTAATGGTTTTTTTATTTGTAGGTCTTGTTAATCGTCCTGGCATATTTAATCCTTATACTTAAATAATTTTTTCAATAACAAAAGAACTGCATTTGCTAATAAATGAATGGCATTATCTCATTTTTCATAAAATAAAAATTTTATGTATTAAACTGTGGACAAAGTAAAATACCTCAAAGAAAGTTCGCTCGGGATGTTAAGTCAGCTCTAACGTTTGTGCTCTATCATGTTCTTCAATGACGTTATGGTGATCATGAAATATAAAATGAGGAACACGACCCTGTTCTGTATTGGCAATGGCTTCAAAAAACTGGCTTGTACTGGCATAGTCCTCCTTACGAATTCTTCCTGGTAAAAATTCTTTTTTTATCTTCCCTTCACTAATTAATTGACCATCAATATCACCATATCGAGCGATAGAGCGTAAGTTATTTGGAGTTACTTGATCTTTTGTGACACCAAGTATACCTAAGATAAAACTATTATTTTCCTTTTTAAATAAGTGGCATATCTCACATAAAGATGTTGTTTCGCCACCACCGCGGTGTCTTCTTTGTGCTGCAACCGTAAGAAAACTTCCTAACATTTCCTTATTAAGTTCGCAAAATCGATAATGGTATAAAGCTTTAGATTTGCCTTCATTAAGAAATCCAATGGTTAAATCATCACAAAGTCTTGCCCATAACACTTGTCTTCTGCATTTTTCTGCTTTAACAGCAGTATCGCCAGTAAGAAATGAAATTGTTAAATCTTTTAGAGCGCTTGGCAATACCTGTCCATATGATGACACATCTAACGCAGCACCCGACTGAAAATGTCCACGTTCAATTGCATACTCTTGCTGTTCTTTGAGGAGAAAATCATAAAACTCACGGTCGCAACGTCTTTGTGCGTAATCAAGTATGCTAACATTACGTTCTCCATTTTCTTGATACATTTCTAGATTAAGTCTGCCACCATATCGAAGTAACAGAGGAATACTTCCTCGATGTTCAAGTTTAACAGCCCAATCAATGGAAGAATAATTACTTATACCTGCATGAAACAAGTAATAATAATAACTATCAGGGCTTGCCCCCATTTTTAATGCTTTCTCTGCAATATCAATACGATTCTTACCAACCGCCCAAGCAAGTAATGCGCCTTTGAATATATAAGCCGCCTTAAACTTTGAAAACTTAAGAATGACATCTATTGTTGCTAATATTGACTCTGTTGCCTCATCATCGTTTAGCCATGGAGCAAACTTTATCCCTTTAGCTGGGTCTCCTCCCACAGCTAATAATAATTCAACTAATTCAGGGTCAGCTAGCTTAATGGCTAAACCCATAGCCGTTGTCCAACACAGTCTTTTATAGTGAAACAACGTATTAGGGTTAGCATTTAATCTTAGGTATTCAGGAATACGTGCCAATTCACTTGGATCTGACGACTTAAGTGCATTAAATAAGGATCTCGTTGGATCTTTAATTTCTTTCCCTAACGTTCCTGGCATAATTTAATTCCTTGTTTTCCCTTTTAAGAGCGACTAAAGTTTAATCAACAACCCTCAAAAACTCCTTACCTATTTAACGATAACAGTACGAACCTTGTAATGGACTAAATACGACAATCCTCTTAGTTTAATTTCTAAAAAATGTAAATTTTTGTTTACTGAAATGTAATCTTATAGATGTTCATTTGTTATTTATTGCCTATAATTTGATCAATAAATTGCTATAGCAATCTTACGCCACACTGCAATATACAATAAATGTTTAATGTTTTTTGCCTATTGATTTAAAGCTCGATAAAATGAGAGGCGAATTTAAATAATATAAATGGAGCTGTAGTTATCGACAAGAGCATATATCATTTAACTGGCTTTGGTAATCACTTTCAAACGGAAGCAAAAAAAGGGGCATTACCGTTACATCAAAACAGTCCACAGCAAGCCCCACTTGGTCTTTATCCTGAACAAATAAGCGGCACTGCTTTTACCATGGCTCGCCATCAGAATCGTTTTAGCTGGCTTTATCGTATTCGCCCGTCTGTGCAACATGCTGGACGCTTTGAAAGTTTTGATATGCCTAATTGGCAAAGTGCGAATCATCAAGTATTTTTCACACCACCCACACAGCTACGCCTGTCTCCATTAACGCATTTTGATCAGACAACAGACTTTCTTGATGGTATCAGAACAGTGACTGTCAACGGTTCTATCAGTGCTTTTGATGGTGGTGCAGTTCATCAATATGCTGCAAATAGCAGCATGACTCGCTACTTCTATAATAGTGATGCTGAGATGCTATTTATTCCATCAATAGGTACACTCACCCTGCATACTGAATTTGGTATACTGACAGTAAAACCCGGTAGTATTGCGATTGTTCCTCGTGGTGTTCGTTTGCGTATTGATGTCGATGGCCCTGTTATCGGTTATTTACATGAAAATTATGGCTACCCCTTTATTCTTCCTGATCGCGGAGTCATCGGTGCTAATGGCTTAACCGAAGAACGTCACTTTATTGCACCCCATGCCGCCTATGAAGATAAAACTGGCCCCTTTGACATTATTACGAAATTTAATGGTGAGTTTTGGGTCTCTCAAGCTAAACATTCACCTTTAGATGTAGTTGCCTGGCATGGTAATCTGACGCCCTTTCTCTATAATTTAAGTGATTTTTCACCCGTGTGGGCAGTTAATCGTGACCATTCAGATCCAAGCATTTTTACAGTTTTAACTTCACCCAGCGCATTGGCCGGAACCGCAAATATTGACTTTGTTATCTTTCCTTCTCGTTGGTTAACTGTCGAAAATACATTCCGCCCCCCTTACTTTCATCGCAATGTCATGAGTGAATGTATGGGACTTATTGAAGGTATTTATGATGCGAAAGCAACAGGATTTGAGCCTGGCGGTATCAGCATTCACAATTGTATGGCAGGCCACGGTCCGGATAGTACAGTTTTTGAAGCCGCATCTGCACAAAAATTAGAGCCGACCTATTACAATCAAACGCTGGCTTTTATGCTCGAGTCAAATAAAATTTGGCAATATACTGACTATGCGAATCAACAGCAGCAAAAAGACTATGTTGATTGTTGGTCTGACCTATCAAGACGTTTTAAAGACTAAGCGTTCAAGTAAACAAGAAAGGGGAGCCCCCTTTCTTTTTATTCTTGTCGCTTATAGCGCTTAACGATCCAACTCAACTTTCAGGTAATTTACCTAAATGATTAACAAAACTCTGCATATCACCTTGAGGGAACCCCCCCACCTGACTCTTACCTTGCTTATCGCGATAAATCAATGATGGCGTTCCTGTCAACCCACTATTTTGAAAGAAAATCATATTTCCCTTTAAAGCAATCATTTGCTTAAAAGGAATTTTATTCGCAGCAATTGGCTTAATACCACCACTTTCTCTCGCCATGTCAAATCCAGCTTCATCTTCTGCAAGTGCATTAACTGGGTTCTGTGCTGACCAAATAGCTGCAACCTTGCCCGCGCTATCTTCACGAATAAAAGCCACCATTACCCAACGAATTAATAGTTGGCCGCTTTTAACATAAGGCTTCAACTTATCATATAAAATATGGCACACTGAGCAATTGGGCTCTGCAATCATGTACAGCTGATGAGTCGCTGTTATCTGCCCTTCACTAAACCACTTCGTTTGTGAAACCTCATTTAATAACCGATCCTCTGGTGATTTTTGAACTGAAGTGGTTACTCCTGCTTTTTCTGGAATAACCGCTGTTGCCGCTGTTGCAGCATAACTACTAAATAAACACACACTACCTATTACCATCAAAGCTAAAATCTTGTTTATTCGCATAATATTACCCTTATATTATTTCATTGGAATGTATGGAGCCTAGAGTATTATGACTCATACATATAACCTGCAATATTCTAATACTAATAATAACTAAGGCACAATGATAGATACTTTAGGGTATACTCTGATATATATATAGAAGCTAACTAACCTACTAACTAATTAATTTAAATATAAAATTAAGTAAGATTATAAAGGAAATGACAGTTTCCCTTTTTATTTGGCAAAGTGAAGTTAAAGACAGTGAGCTTGATGCCCAAGCCATAGTTAATAATGCAGTATACTTTACTTATCTTGAACATACACGCCACAAATATTTTAAGGCAAAAGGTTTTGACTTTATCAAATTTCATGAGCAAGGAATTGATCTTGTGTTAACTCATAGCGATATTTACTATAAAAATTCCTTACGCAGCAGTGATGAATTCACAGTGTCGCTTAAAATAGAAAAAATAACGGCAACTCGCTTAATTATCTATCAAGAGATTAGCAAGCTTTCTACTCATACTCATAAAGTCATACTTACGGCAATGAACACAATTGTCTGCATTAATCGCCATAATAAACTAAGTCATAAACAGTAAATTACTTACAATTTTGAACAAACCTCTTGCCTTTTTTGCTTAACATGTCAGAATTTGTTTACTAAAATTTACATTTAGTTGGAGAGTAAGAACCGTTATGCTATTTCGTAAAAAAACGATCCTTAAATCTATTATCATTTCCGCAACTCTACTTAACTCCCTTTCATCAATACCTAACTTTGCTAAATCATCCAGTCCAGAATCTGGTGATTTTGATCATTATGTCTTTGCTCAAACCTGGTTACCACAATTTTGTGAAGGCAAAACTGATAATAACAGCTGCAAAAACAAGACCTCAACCAGCTTAGAATTAACAATTCATGGCTTATGGCCAAATTATGCAGAAAGTGGTTCGTGGCCCTCATCATGTATTGATAGCCCTGGCTGTGATGATTCTAAATCCAGTTGTGGCGTAGATTATAACAAGCTTAAACCCATCCAAGATTCTCTTGACCTCTATATGCCAGGAGGAGAAGATTTTTTATGGAACCATGAATGGCAAAAGCATGGAACCTGTAGTGGTTTAGATCAAGAGCCTTATTTCACTGCTGCTCTAAATTTAGAAACCAAATTACCTACGCTTCAGGATGTTTCTAGTCCAACGAGTTTAGAAAAGCTTCAACAAATATTCAATAATAAAGCGACATTTTATTGTTACAAGGATAAAGAGACCAGCAAAGTTTATTTAAAAGAGGTCCACACTTACTGGAGTTACTCTAACAATGATCAGGATAAATATATACCAGATCAGCAACTAAGTATCCCTAGTGATGAGAACTCTAATACCTGTGTTACACAAGATGATATTATCCTGCGTTCTTTTTCATCAGATTGGTCGTAATTAAATTAGGATTATAAATAACCACGGGATTACCCGTGGCAGCTCCATCTACTCTCAACATAGAGAGTAAATTGACTCATCACATAACAACAAGTCTATAGTAAAACATTGTTTGATATTTTACTAAACCTTAAGAAAAATCACGTGCAGGGTGTTGCTCTGCTTGACTTGACATACTACTTGCATCAAAAAATGGTGTTGCCACTGCACCAAGCGCTCTAAGCGCAAGACTATCCCCGACCACATTCTTCCACGCTTCATTATAATCAAGGCGCATACTTTTCACCATAGCCAACTGCAGCAAATTCATATGAACTAAGCGCGGAAATTTCTGGTTTGGTGAGATCTGTGTATAGAGAATATTACTTTTAGGCTGCTCTTCAGGACAATCATCAATCAGCATTGAGCACCCATCATTCAACAGAGCATCAATAAAATCAGCTTTTGAACCCACCTGCTTTATTGCAGATTGATTAAAGTAATTGCTCCCCTGAAAACTTAGACCTAAAGGTGAAAGGATTTCATTGACTTTTTCATTTGAATATGATTTATTGGTCACCACTTTAATTTTGTGACCAAGTTCCAAAAATTCGCTAATTTTTAGAACCGCATCTTCATTAACATAAAAGAATTCTGGGAATAGTTGCCCGGCTGGATTATACACCATCAACACGTTCGTAAGCGTCGCTACCTCGGTAGGTATTTTGCACATCCAATGATGCAAAATCGCCGAGCAAAACGCGACGACTATAAACCCTCGACTGTCCGCGTCACACAGCG
>NZ_AMFF02000082.1:0-2532 GCF_000297215.2 Piscirickettsia salmonis LF-89 = ATCC VR-1361 | reverse complement strand
CGATTCAAGGCACGCAACGCTGTGTGACGCGGACAGCCGAGGGTTTATAGTCGTCGCGTTTTGCTCGGCGATTTTGCATCATTGGATGTGCAAAATACCTACCGAGGTAGCGACGCTTACGACCAGACTGACTGGTTCTAATAATGGTTTCAATATTAAATACAAAAATCTTTTTTGTCATTGCTCAAGATCTCTCTCTTTAATTAAAATTAAAAAACTTACTCATTCTTAACGAAAAAAGAGCGATGAATTGTAGTGCCAAATACAATGAACGGCAAACTTTATTTTTATTTCAAAACATAAAACTTAAAATGAATTTTAATTATTATAGGTGAGTTCGATATAGTTCAGCTGGTCAATAGGTTGCGCTGAATGTTAAGCGATGGCTTTTTCTCCTGAAGACAATATGCTGCTAGTCCAGCAATAACCACGGGTAAACCCGTGGTGCTCTGTCTGCGACCATATAGGGACCTAAATCGATAAAGGTTAATTGCTACTCTTAAATCGTTTGTGTAGGGCGACTCTTTGCTTTCATAGGATCAATAATAATTATTATTAGAAATAATAATATAGAAAATAACAACGTTGTGCTTAGTACTGTACCCACGATATGCGAAGCTGTAGATTGGGCAAAAGCAATCCCAAAGATAACGATAAGCAGTGAAATAACTAAAGTTTTTGTTGATAAGGAGAGCTCTGAAAATAATTGAGTACCTAGCCATCTTTCTCTATGGCTTTGAGTACAAAAAAACTGTGCAGATGCATGTACACTGCAAATTAAAAGAACACTGGTAGGAAGCATAAGTTCCCACAGCCAATTAACAGGACTCTGTGGTGTCGGCGGCCATTGAGCAGGGACACCAAATTCAATAATCATTAACAGTCCTAGTAAACCTGTTGTGAGCCAGTACATTGGGATGCGAAAAATACCGAGAAATAAGCAGAAAGCTGCAAGAGTTTCAAAAATAAACTGTATGGGAGCAAGTATTGATGACATCGATGCAGATAAAGCTAAAAAGGATTTAACAACTTCGGGTGCATTGGATGTCTTTTGATAAGTTTCAACAAGATTCTTATAGCCTTCACTAGTAAACCAATGCAGTGAAATATCGGCATTGACCTGATACACTAACATTAATCCAATTATGCTACCCATAATTACCAAATAACGGTTATTAATAAAATCCACCACCTCTGTTTGGAGTGCAGGACGCAATCTATCTAAGTACAAGGAAATAAAAATAGCTAAGCTGCTAAAAATAGAGAAAAGCAAGCTAACAGCTAGTCTATGCTCTCCGCCATTTTTAGATAAGTAATTAAAATAATAAAAAATCACAAAAATAATTAACACAGCTAAAATCATTACCAATTTCTTGTGGCTAGGTAGAATTTTATAGCCCAGTTGCTGGTTGCTTTTTTTGAAATGGTTTTTAATATCCCACTGAGCAATACTTACAACCAATGCAAAGAGAGATGGAAAAAGAAATTCGAAAATCCAGCTACTTGACCGGCCTAAATTAGAAATCCAAAAGCTTGCAAAAATCATTGCTATGACAAATGGATAAACTGGGTTGGAGGAAAAAAAAAGTCCAATAGTGGTGAGAAGCATTAATAAAAAAATCATAGTTAAACTAACTACAGAATAATGAGATAACAACATCAAAAATTGATTCCAAACTTCAGGGGCTTTATTGCTTTGTATTATTTGTTGAAGGTTGGATGAGAACCCTACTACAGTGAAATTCCCTAAATAAAGTTGCTGTAAAATTAACTGTAACATTGTTGTAGCTAACAGCAATGCGATTACACTTATCCAATTAACATTATTAATATATTGTTTCATAATTACTATGGTTACTACTTTTTTTAAGATTTTAAATGACGAACATATGCAGCTCACTAGCCATTACAACAGTTGGAGTTACTCATGCATGGAAAGTGGTATGGTACACATATTAGCAGAGTAATATCGCCACCAGGCATAGCCAGTTTGAAAGAGGTGTTTGATGGAATGAAAGGAACTCAAGGGGATATCAACTCACTATAAAACAAGTGGTTAATCATACACAGGAGACATTGGATTTGGCAAGGCATTATTCGCTTTGCGAACCTAAATAACCGTGTTTAATTTTTTTGTGTATTTTTGATAATGGTATAATTTTTTCTTACAAGCCCGCTATGAGCTATGCTTATAATCCTATCCAAATAATAAAGCTCCCTACGTAAGCGTCGCTACCTCGGTAGGTATTTTGCACATCCAATGATGCAAAATCGCCGAGCAAAACGCGACGACTATAAACCCTCGGCTGTCCGCGTCACACAGCGTTACGTGCCTTGAATCGGCACACTCCACTACTGTGCTCTCACATGACTCTACGGTTCGTATAGATTTTTAGACACTCGTTACGCTTGCTACAGACCTAACGGCCTTTCGCAACTCCGCTCTGCTAAAAACCCGAACCTACCTCGGCCTACTCACCCCGTGCTTAGCACTCCATGGCTCGCAGCGATTGCAAAAAACTTGTTGGACCG
>NZ_AMFF02000081.1:27770-41393 GCF_000297215.2 Piscirickettsia salmonis LF-89 = ATCC VR-1361 | reverse complement strand
TCCATGGCTCGCAGCGGTAGTATCGAAGATCTTTTTTTAGAACATCTACATTATGTCAATTTATAAGGTTTTAGCTATATAATAAGTTTTTAAAAACTTACTATAATCTGATAGATCAAATCTACTATAATAAAAAAAAATTTTTTTTATGGTCAGGACACTACAGATTTTACGCTCTTTTGCAACTCCGCTCTGCTAAAAATCCTCAGACAACTCACCCTGTTTTGTAACACTTGCTCTGGTTGGGGTGCTTTCAGGGACAAAAATAAATTAAGGCCGCAATCTCAGCCTGTACTCACTATTTTGCACCAACTTTACTCTAAAATTTAAATCAAAGCTCATTTAAAACGGGCTATTGTCGTGCCATGCGTAGATTATCCGCTTTAAACAATTTTTCAGTGCTGCGTACCGGGTTAATATCCAAACCACCTCGACGCGTATAACGCGCATATACTGTTAAGTGCTCAGGCTGACATTGCTTTGTTATATCCATAAAAATACGCTCTACACATTGCTCATGAAATTCATTATGGTTACGAAATGAGACAATATATTGAAGCAAACCTTCCCGATTAATTCTAGGACCATAATAAGAAATTTCTACAGAACCCCAGTCAGGCTGTCCAGTGACCAAACAATTAGACTTTAACAGATTAGAGCTTAACGTCTCCTCTACTAGTACGCATTCTTGATCTGCCCTCAAATAAGCGGGATTAACTCGATACTCATGACAGGCCACATCCAAATGGTCAATCGACTCACCATTAAAATCAAGAATTGGCTGATTAATGACTTCGCTTAATAAAATCACTTTAACTTTAACAGCACCATCCACAGCGCGTTGAAGGTCTTTTGCTAAAAGACCCTCAACCTCAGCAGCACTGTCAAACTTAGTATTATTCAATGAGTTTAAATATAACTTAAATGACTTCGATTCAATGATATTAGTGCTTGCACAGTCGATTTCAAAATAGGCTAAGGCCACACATGGCTTACCTTTCGCATTGAGCCAAGACAATTCAAACGCATTCCAAATATCATAGCCATAAAATGGTAATACATCAGGCACATTAATTTCATCACGCTTTTGCTTTCTTGCGATAGGAAACAGTAAGTCTGGAGAATATAATGAAATATAACTACTTTTTTGCCCTAACGGCGCATTTGCTAGTTCTCGTTCAACTGCTGAGGACATCTAAAATAACTCCAAAAATGCCATATACTACACTCTTTTTACTTTAAAATTTAAGCTCGTCCATAACGATCTTCAAAGCGGACAATATCATCTTCACCTAAATAATCACCCACTTGCACTTCAATAAATTCAACATCACTGTCACCCACATTTTTAATCCGGTGCTTACATTCTACTGGCAAATAAATATAGCCATCTCGTTCCAAACGAATAATTTCATCATCACGAGTCACATCTGCAACCCCAGCAACCACAACCCAATGTTCGGCACGCTGATGATGCAGCTGTAAAGAAAGCTCAGCGCCAGCTTTAACAACAATACGTTTAATTTGATAATTATCTGCCATACGCAGACTTTCATAAAAACCCCAAGGACGGTCTTCGCGCGTTACACTCATCACTTACTCCTACTATAACTAACCACAATTAACATCTGAATGTTTAGCTAAAACAAAATTTAACCGAAATTATACTGTGACAATAACTAAGCGGCTAGTACTGATTCACATTTCAAGGTAATATCCGTAACATCAAAATAACATTAAGTTAAACACACCAGTAAATACAGAAAAGGAGTGGGGTTCAATCATGCAGTTATACGGCGGCATAGAAGCGGGTGGCACTAAAATCATTTGCGCAATTGGCAATAAAAATTTTGATATTATTGAAAAAATTTCAATTCCAACGGCAACGCCAACAGAGTCCATCCCGAAAATCATCGAGTTTTTCAAAACGTTTGACATTGCCGCATTAGGTGTTGGTAGTTTCGGACCTATAGACCCCAACCCAAACTCTGCAACCTATGGCTATATCACTAACACGCCCAAACTCGCTTGGTGTAACTTTAACCTCATTGGCACTCTTAAAAAAGCTTTTACGCTTCCCATCAAATTCGATACCGATGTCAATGGTGCCGCACTTGCAGAACATCATTTAGGTCATGGCCAAGGGCTAAATAACTTATTATACGTTACTGTCGGTACCGGCATCGGTGTTGGTGCATTGGTTCATGGCCAACTCGTTCACGGCTTGACTCATCCAGAAATGGGTCATATTTGCATACCGACCCATCCTGATGATATCAACTTTAAGAGTCACTGCCCCTACCATGATCACTGTTGGGAAGGCTATACGGCTGGCCCTGCCATTAAAGCACGTTGGCAGATGTCTACTCATAGCATCCCTAAAGACCACCCAGCTTGGGAGCTCACTGCGCACTACATCAGTGTTGGCTTAAGTAGCTTAATTGTCACTTACTCACCTGAACGCATTATCTTAGGTGGTGGCGTTATGCAACAAGAAGGTTTATTTCAGAAAATTCATAACAAAATACCAGCGTTGCTCAATGGCTATGTCCAGCACCCAGCCATTCTAGAAAACATCCAAGATTATATTGTCTACCCAAAGCTTGAACAGCTTGCTGGCACGTATGGTGCTCTCTTACTTGCAGAACAAGCCCTTACCGAAAGCAAATAACCAGCTTATCCCTTACCTCTCATCCTAAAATACAATGAAGTAACATAAAATAAGACTAAGAATTAGGGAGGTTAAGGGCCTAAACAAATCCGAACGAACCCAGATCACAAACCATTAAATCAAGGCGAATATCTCTAATTGATCGCGCAACTGCTCTGGCGACGTAAATAAAATCCCTTTCATACCCAATGTCAATGCGGTATCTATATTCTCTTGGCGATCGTCAATAAACAAAGATGCATTGGCATTGATATGATTACGATCGAGTAAAATTTGATACAACTTTGCATCAGGCTTGACACACTTTTCCTCTCCTGAAACCACAATATCAATAAAGTCATTTAAAAAATCATAGTTATTCTTAGCATACACAAAGGTCTCAGCAGACCAATTCGTTAGCGCATAGAGATTAAAGCCACTTTGTTTTAATTCAGATAAAATCTCAACGGTTCCTGCAATCTCGCCTTTTAAGCTTTTTGGCCAATCACTATAATAATGACGAATCAGTTCAGCATGTTCTGGGTATTTCTCAATTAAAACCCGTGTTCCCTCTACTAAAGAGCGACCGGCATCTTGCTCTTTATTCCACTCATTAGTGCAAATATTTTCTAAAAAGTAATTCACTTCAGCTACTGTCGGCAATAACTCTTGATAAAGGTAGCGAGGGTCCCAATCAAATAAGACCCCACCCAAATCAAAAACAACGTTTTTTATCATGACCGATCCCCCTGACCTTTATTGGTCCCTATTGCTGCCGCCATACGTTCAGCTAAACGTGCAAATGGCAGACTTTGCACATAAACCTTGCCAGGACCAACCAGCTCTGCCATAAATAAGCCTTCTTTGCCAAATAAAACATTTTTAAAACCACCAACAAAACGAATATCATAGCTCACTGTTTTTTCAAAAGCAGCTAAGCAGCCAGTATCCACACGTAAAGACTCACCTGGCGCTAACTCTAAACAATGTACTGCACCCCCAGCGTGAATAAAAGCCATGCCATCACCACTTAAGCGCTGTAAAATAAAACCTTCGCCACCAAAGAATCCAGCAGAGAGGCGCTTAGTAAAGGCAATATCAATATTAATGCCCTGCGCACAGCATAAAAAAGCATCCTTCTGCGCTAAAATCTCCCCCGAATGCATAGCCAAATCAATCGGGACAATCGACCCCGGATAAGGTGCAGAAAAAGCCACCTGCGCTTTACCAGAATGCCCGGTATGACTAAATTGAGTGATAAAAAAGCCCGCACCTGTCAACATGCGCTTAAAACCTGAAAATAAACCACCGCCTGTTGACGTCTGCATTTCTATGCCTTGGCGCATATACACCATTGCCCCCGCCTCTGCTTGCACACCCTCACCTGGGTCTAGCTCTATTTCAACAATCTGCAAATCATGACCAATGAGCTTATAGTCAATTACATCTACCATTTTCTTTACCTCTCTCAATTTATTTCCAAATAACCTAACCACTCAAACCGAATCATTTAACTAAATCTCTATTCTGGGTTAGGCTTAAACACCACTTCCTCATCATGGTAATCGGCAACACTCTCACGATGCGCCACACTAACAATTGAGCAACTTGGTAATTTTTCTTTCAGTAAACGATAAAGTTTACGCTCATTATCACGATCAAGCGAAGAGGTACTCTCATCTAAAAACACCCAATCAGGAGCAGCTAAAATCACACGAATAAACGCCACTTTTTGCTGCTCACCTAAAGATAAAATCTCACTCCAATTTTTAATCTCATCAAGCCCACCTTTTAACCTTGGTAAACCGACTTCATCAAGCAAACTACACAGTTGGCGATCATCCACTGATATATTCCCGGGGTATAGTAACACCTCTCTTAACGATCCTAACGGAAAGTACGAACGCTGTGGCAAATACATAATTTTCTTACCCGCTGGCAGCTTCACTCCCCCCGAAGCAAAAGGCCAAATCCCAGCCAATGCCTTAATAAAAGTACTTTTACCCACACCCGAGGGCCCTTTGATTAAATAATCTTCACCCGGCTTAAAGACTACATTTAAATCTGTGAGTAACCTATGGCCTGTTTGCGTATACACCGTTAAATCATTGGTCATCACCGTTGGCGCTGCATGCTCAGCACGCTCTAGTTTTTTAACATCCGCATATTTATGCTCAACAACTTGCATTTTATTCATAAAAGTGGTCAAACGCAGCACAACTGCGCGCCATTGAGCAATACTAGTATAAGAATTAACAAAGAATGATAATGAGTTTTCAACCTGACTAAACGCCGATGAGATTTGCTGAATGCCACCAATTTGAATCAATTTAGCAAAGTACATTGGCAATGCTGCAAGCAGGGGGATAATAATCGATATTTGATTAAAACCCGCGGTAAAATACAGTAATTTTTTCTCCCGATTAATCACCTGTAACGTAATCTCAATCACTTTAGCAAAAGACTTAAAAATACCTGCTTTTTCCTGCTCTTCTGCTTGATAAAGTGCAATATTTTCAGCATTTGAGCGAATTCTCACCGCATTAAAACGAAAGTCTGCTTCTTTTTTTTGCTGCCTAAAATTTAAAGAAATTAAATTTTTACCAATTTTATGGGTGAGGTAGGTTCCAATAAGGCTATAAATTAAGGCAATCCACACCAGATAACCCGGAACGGAAATCGGCCCCAAACTGCCTAAATTAAACACAAAAGGCCCGGATAATATCCATAATAATGCAATAAAAGAAAATAAAGTAACAACCGCATCCACCACCCCTAAGAACAGTGATGTAGTTAAAGCCACAAATTGATTGACATCTTCTTGAATGCGTTGATCTGGATTATCTGTATACTCATCAAAATTCTCAATGTAATAATAACTCTGGCCTTGCAACCAAATATCGATCACATGACAAGTCAGCCACTCTCGCCAACGTACACCAAAGCGCGCTTGCACATAAAACTTATAAACCGCGGTAATAACAAAAATAGCCGCAATACCGACAAATACAAACACAAGTTCAAACACAAGGCTCTTATTGTAATCTTGAATTGCATTCCAAAAGTGCTTATACCAATACGTAATTGCAACACTCATTGCCACTAAAAATAAGGTTAATACAAGCAAAGTAATTAAATAAAAATAGGCTGTTTTTTTCTGATCTGACTGCCAGTAGAGCTTGACTAGTTGCCAGGTTGTCACAGGGTTTTCAATATGTTCTTTCTTACTCATCATACCTCGAAGCCTTAAGGTCACTTGAAATCATTACCTTCGAGTGTACGTTGATCTAAAATGCGTGCCAAGGGCAGATTTCCCTTAGCCTCTGAACTGTATTAAAATCAAGGCATAATAATCTCTGAAATCTGCAGGACAGACTAGAGCATGCTTCGATTCATTAAATTATTCACCGGTTGCTTAGGATTACTCCTTGCTCTTTTTATTTTATTTATAATATTTATCAACCAGCTACTACCTAAAGATAAGATTAAAGCATTACTTTCAGAGCAAGTACTAAAACAAACCGGCCGCAACTTCACCATACAAGGTCAACTGGATTTATCGATTATTCCCTGGGTCGGTATCGAAGCCCACGATATCACTTTCAGCAGCCCAAAAAATTTTAACAAACCACTCATGCACATTCAGAGTATGAAGTTTAAGCTCAATATTCTGCCCTTATTCAAAAAGCAAATTAAAGTTAACACACTCACCCTGAACGGCGCTGACATTTACCTTGCCCAAAAAGCCAATGGCCAAAATAACTGGACATTCAATGCATTAAAACAAGCCAGTTCAACTCAAACTAAGTCTAAAATAGCATTAACAGCAACAAATCAAGATAACAAACCTTCTCAAAACCTAACGAATACCATCACTCAACATTCACACCAGCACAGCATACAATCTGAGAAGCTTGATTTGCCTTTATTTAAAGCAGACAACATTCACATTCAAGACAGCCGCTTAAGCTTTATCACTCCTCATGCTAACTATCATTTAAAACATATCGATCTAAAATTAAGCCATGCCAGCCTGCAACAAACCTTTCCGCTAGCACTTAGTTTCCAGCTGATTGCACCGCAATACACCTTACAGCAAACCTTAAACAGCCAAGTACGAGTTAAACTTCCTCAGGGCCGAATCAATCAAGCTGCGCTTACCCTCTCAGACCTTCAAATAAACAGTAAGTTAAAACGTCCAAACCAAGCAGATCTTACATTTAAACTCCAGGGCCAAACTGAGCTTAACCTAGCCAAAGACCAACTCGCTATTGACTTAAAACAGGCCGAACTTGCCAATGCCAATTTAACCGGTGCACTCACCATTCAACCATTAACCATAGTATTACAAGGCCGATCTTTAAATATTACTGGGCAATTGGCAACGAACCACTTTAACCTTAATTCACTCTTACACACGCTTGGACTTGCAATTAACCCTAAATTACCACTGAACAATGCACAAGCAACACTGAGATTTAAGCCAACGAATAATAGTCAGACCCAAACAATTCAATTAGCAGGCCAACTCAATGATTCTAAATTTAATGGCCAGATTCAATTAACAGATCTCACTGCACCGAAACTCGCCACAACTATCAACATAGATCAAATAAATGTAACACCTTACATAAACACTTATATGCTTTTACCCAGCAATACCACCTTACAAACTAAAGATATCAAGGTAACCGCCAACTTCGAACTACCTAATCATTGGCAACAACAGGGCCTCATTACAAGCTTGCAAGGCACACTCAATGCAACTATTCAACACACACAACTGAACGGTATAAACTTGATCCAAATGACTAATAGTGCAGGCAACGCCTTTAATCAGGTTAAATCAGAATCAACACTTCAACACGCATTTAAACACGTTCAAACAATAGCAAAAGCCAGCCAGGGGCCTCACAAGCAAACGAATTTAAGCCCAACAACGCTGAATATAACCATCAAACAAGGTCAGGCTCAGTTTCGCTATCAATCCAAAGCGCTACCGAATAATCGACTCAATGGCCAAGGCCATATGAACCTGCAACAACCAAAAGACTACTTTAGCCGAGTTTTGCTCTACCATTACAACCTTCAGCAAGGTGAAGATTCAGTGATTGGCGTGCGCTTGCCATTTTTTGCAAAAGGCACTCTCTCACAGGGCTTGATCAGCACAGGCTTTGATACTCGATGGTTCATGCAAAATGAAGCCCCTCGCCTTATCAAACAAGAGCTAAAAAAAGCCATTCAACAACAAATTCAACAACACCTTCCAAACAGCAGGAATAAACCCTTAAATAATATTCTCGAACAGTTCTTTAATTAAAGATACCTAAAGTAATGCTATACTCAACCTCTTTAACAATGAACACTGACAGCTGACATTAGTGTCCAAAATTAATAATATAACAATGCTTAAGTTAACTTAATAAACATGATGACTTCTTTCACCCAAGACGTTCTTGCTTGGTTTAAGCAACACGGCCGTAAAACCTTGCCTTGGCAGTTACAGATTACGCCGTATAAAGTCTGGCTTTCTGAAATTATGCTACAACAAACCCAAGTAACAACGGTCATTCCTTATTTTGAACGGTTCCTAGCGCAGTTTCCAACAATAAGCGCTTTAGCTGCTGCCGATGAAGATGATGTGCTTGCTCTATGGACAGGCTTAGGCTATTACGCACGCGCACGCAATTTGCATAAGGCCGCCCAGCACATTCAAACCAAGTTCAACGGCCAATTCCCAAAAAACTTTGACAATGCACTCGCACTCCCTGGCATCGGCCGATCAACAGCAGGAGCAATTTTATCGCTTGCCTACAAACACCCCTTGCCTATTTTAGATGGTAATGTAAAGCGAGTACTGGCGCGTTGTCATGCTATTGCGGCTTGGCCAGGAAAAGCGCGAGTCGAACATACACTCTGGCAGATTGCCGAACAATATGTTCCAGACAGGCAATGCAACCACTATACGCAAGCGATGATGGATCTTGGTGCGCTCATTTGCACACCCAAAAATCCACGCTGTAGTAAATGCCCACTCACACAGCACTGCCAAGCTTATGAGCGAGGTGACCCTGAGAATTATCCTGGCAAAAAACCTAAAAAAACCTTACCAACGAAACAAACCCATATGCTACTTTTACAACGCACAGATGGGCATGTACTATTGCAAAAACGACCAAGCTCAGGTATCTGGGGGGGGTTATGGAGCTTACCTGAATATACGCAAGCAGATAAAAAATCCTGGGCACATGAATGGCAACTAAAAACACAGACCCTTAAACACATCAAAGAACTGACGGCCATTAAGCATACCTTTAGCCATTATCACTTAAACATTCACCCTCACTATCTGGAAGTTAATGATATAATCACGCCAACAGAATCAATGTGGTATAACATAGACTCATCACAAACCAAGGGATTAGCTGCCCCAATTAAAAAACTACTAGAACAACTAAGCAAACAAAGGAGCTTATTTTAATGAGCCGTACAATCCACTGCCAAAAACTAAATAAAAATGCCGAAGGTCTTGACCGCCCCACTTATCCAGGTGAACTGGGCCAACGTATTTTCGATAATATCTCGAAAGAAGCCTGGGATATGTGGTTAACTCACCAGACGATGTTAATCAACGAGTATCGCTTAAGCATGATCGATCCCAAAGCACGCAGCATGCTTGTAGAAGAGATGGAAAAGTTTTTATTCAGCAATAGTGAGACTGAAAAACCTGATGGATATACTGCTCCAGAAGAATAGCTCAAACCTACCCTTAATCTTAACCTTAATCAGCCCCAGTGAAGCTAATAAATAAAATTAGAACAACACAGGAAGCCGCAATGAAATTTTATCTAATGCGAGTATGCTCAATCATTATACCGCTAATTACCAGCCTATCTAGCTATGCTGCTTCCTCTGCGACCCCAGTTGGTTATTGGCAGACCATCAATAACGATATCAATCGTCCAAGCTCTATTATTGAAATTTATACTGCTAAAAGCAAAGTTAACGGTAAAACGATCGATGTCCTCAATGGCAAAATATATGGGACCTATCTCTATGGTGAAAAGCGTCATCAGCCAGCACCACGCTGCAAAAAGTGTGATGGCAAACTGGCAAATGCTGCTATTGTCGGCCTTCCGATTATCACTCACTTTAGAAAAACAGCGGACAACCGTTGGCAAGCGGGCATACTTCTATCACCTCGCACCGGTTCTACTTATGAAAATGTCACCCTAAGTCTAGCAAACAACAATCAACTGCTTAACGTTCATGTAAAAGTTGGCTTTTTTAGTAAAACACAAGTATGGCACCGTATTTTGCCTTCGCTGATCAAAGAGATTAAGCAAAGCCAACAACAGGCTGACTTTAAGTTATTAACGCAGTAAATAACTTAAATATCAATCCAGCAGCCTTTGCTTTTTTGCCTTTAACTTAGCTAAAATAGCAAACCTCAATCAACTGAATAGTTATCAGTGCACTTTCAGCACTCACTGGATTTTCTCTACTATAGCCAATGCAGTGCTCGAGCATCTGATAAAACTTTAGCCTTGACTGGAGTCAACCGCAAAAGGCTTTTCTACCACCACATGATAGCCGGATAATGAGGCTACTTTTGCAAATAGTAACGCTGTCTTGCATATTTTATTTTGATAAATATACCAAGCCCCTCTAAATAAAGGGAGTCATCTCATCATTAACAAACTATTGGCTATAATTTCGACCATAATAGGATGCGATTAAAACTTCTTTAATTTCTTTAATTAAAGGATAACGCGGATTCGCACCGGTGCACTGATCATCAAATGCTTCAATCGCGACTTTATCAACTTTCTCTAAAAACGCCTGCTCACCGATGCCTGCGGCCTGAATCGATTTCGGGATATTCAACACTGCTTTTAAGCGTTCAAGCCATGCGATTAAACCCTGCACACAGTCCATATTTGTCTCACCATAAATACCTAAATGACGAGCAATTTCAGCATAACGACAAAGCGCTTTGGGGCGGTCATATTGCGAAAAAGCTGTTTGTTTAGTCGGCACATCGGTTGCATTATAGCGTATGACATTAGTAATTAGTAACGCATTCGCCAACCCATGAGCAAGGTGAAACTCCGCCCCTAATTTATGCGCCATAGAATGACAAACACCTAAAAATGCATTAGCAAAGGCAATTCCTGCAATCGTTGCCGCATTATGTACTTTTTCGCGAGCTGCGGGCGCAGCGTTGCCATGCTCGTAACAAGCAGGCAAGTAGTCTTTAAGTAACTTTAGTGCATGTAAAGCCTGCCCATCAGAAAACTCATTGGCCATGACTGACACATACGCTTCAATAGCATGAGTCACCGCATCTATCCCACCAAAAGCGGTCAAAGATTTTGGTAATCCCATCACTAGATCAGCATCAACAATCGCCATATCCGGTGTAATTTCATAATCAGCTAACGGGTACTTTTCCCCACTTTGATCGTCGGTTACCACAGCGAATGGCGTCACTTCAGAACCTGTTCCAGAAGTTGTTGGAATCGCCACAAAGTTTGCTTTCTCACGCATACGAGGAAAAGTATAAATACGCTTTCTAATATCCATAAACCGCATCGCTAAGTCTTGAAAGTCAACGTCAGGATGCTCATACATTACCCACATAATTTTAGCCGCATCCATCGGCGAACCTCCCCCAATCGCAATGATTAAATCCGGCTGAAATGCACTCATCGCTTTAGCGCCTTGTACAGCCGTTGCAAGGCTTGGGTCGGCATCGACCTCAAAGAAAACCTCAAAGTCTATATTTAAAATTTTTAACTGTTCGAATAAGTCGTTTGTCACACCTGAATTAAATAAAAAACGGTCGGTTACAACAAAAGCACGTTTTTTATCTTGATATTCTTCTAAAGCCATTGGTAAGCAGCCACGGCGAAAATAAATTTTCGGTGGCAACTTATGCCACAGCATATTTTCTGCTCGTTTAGCAACGGTTTTAATATTTAACAAATGCTTAGGCCCCACGTTTTCTGAAATCGAATTACCCCCCCCCAAGAACCACAGCCTAATGTCAAAGAAGGTGCTAACTTAAAGTTATATAAATCACCAATAGCACCTTGCGATGCAGGTGTATTGATTAATATGCGCGATGTTTTTAGCTTTTCTCCAAACCGGCGAATACGTTCTCCCTGCAAATCCTGATCTGTATAAAGCACTGAAGTATGACCAATACCACCAATTTCAACAATCGCCTCTGCAAGATCAACCGCACGGTCAAAGTCTTTTGCTCGAAACAATCCAAGGATAGGAGAAAGCTTTTCATGAGCAAAAGGCTCACTTATAGATAACACCTCACATTCACCAATCATCACTTCCGTATAATCTGGTATACTGATACCCGCCATCATCGCAATTTTACTAGCAGACTGACCAACAATTTCAGTATTCAAATGGCCATCTTTAAAAATATAGTCTCTAATTTTTTCAACTTCTTCTATAGATAAAATATAACCTCCATGACTAGCAAAGCACGTTTTTACCTCATCATATACTTCATCAACAACAATCACCGCTTGCTCGGAAGCACAAACTACCCCATGATCAAAACTTTTTGACATAATAATAGAAGCTATTGCTCGCTTAATGTCTGCGGTTTCATCAATAACAACAGGTGTATTTCCAGCCCCCACACCAATCGCAGGTTTACCAGACGAGTAAGCTGCTTTTACCATACCTGGACCACCGGTCGCTAAGATAAGGTTAATATCACGATGGTGCATTAGCTGGTCAGATAGAGTAACACTAGGCTCATCAATCCAACTGATAATATTTTCAGGAGCACCTGCTTTCACAGCAGCATCCAAAATTATTTTTGTGGCTCTACTTGTGCAGCGTTTAGCTCGCGGATGAGGTGAAAAAATAATGCCATTACGAGTTTTAAGCGCGATTAACGCTTTAAAAATTGCTGTTGATGTTGGGTTAGTCGTCGGTATAACCGCAGCGATTAATCCCACGGGTTCAGCAATACGAATTATTCCAAACTCACTATCCTCAGATAAAATCCCACATGTTTTCTCATCTTTATATTTATGATAGATATACTCACAGGCAAAGTGATTTTTAATGACTTTATCCTCAACAAGGCCCATTTGAGTTTCATCTACAGCATCTTGAGCAAGTGAAATACGTGCACGATTGACAGCAAGCGCAGCAGCACGAAATATTTCATCAACCTGTTGCTGAGTAAAATCTGCAAACACCCTTTGCGCTTTCTTTGTCTTTATTATTAATTGATCAAGGTCTTCTGCTCTGCTCATACTTTCTACTCATATATTACGATAAAGCGATAATAGTAGGCGCATGATAAACAGACTTATTAATCGAGTAATTGATTTATATCAAACCTTAGACAAGCAAATAAAAATAGCAAAAAGAAATACCCTGATTTTAATTAATATTATCCTAAAAAAGAATTGCTAAATCACTTTGTATTTAGCTGTGCTGCCATGCTATCTAAGTTTTGCCCAACCACATCAACTTTTTTCATCGAATTTGTATCAAAAAACAAACTAACATAACCTCTAGTTGCCATAGAATGCATGGCTTTTATCCCTAATGCTAAAATTCCCACTCCAGTCAATGCCACTAATAAATTTCCTATCAGGCCCTTATAACCTCGATGAATAGACAGCTCTTTTGCTTCTTCAGAAGAACTAATAAATTCTCTTATCTGGCCCCGATAGCTTTCTATACAAAGAGCGTTCTTATAACCTTCACTGTCAATAAATACCTTTAGATCTGTTGTTAGTTTTTCTGCTAAAGACTCTGTTGCCTGCTTGACTGCTTGACTTTCATGCTCTTTCCCCCAATTAACAAGCTCAGCAATACACGCATCACTTTCTCTAATAAATTTAGCGATAGCAACATCTATAGCCTGTTCGTAAGCGTCGCTACCTCGGTAGGTATTTTGCACATCCAATGATGCAAAATCGCCG
>NZ_AMFF02000081.1:6173-26822 GCF_000297215.2 Piscirickettsia salmonis LF-89 = ATCC VR-1361 | reverse complement strand
TAAAATCGATTGGGGTGTGCCGTTTAATCTCACGGCTAATCGTGCTAGGAGAAAAGCCAAGTGCTCTAGCAATTGATCTGAGCGAGTCTCCCTCTGATAACCGTTGTTCGATATAAAAACGATCTTTTTCATTTAAGTGCCGATAAACCATCTCTACCCTCTAAGTCAAAAGGCGAACTAGAGAGTTTATCTGTATGAATATGAACTCTCTACTGAGTGTTGCACTTCAGATGACGGAGGGCGAACTCTCTAACACGTGCAATACCACCTTTTTCAGCATCCGCCAAAAAGTTAAGCAGTTCTATATTAATCGCTGCACATGCTCCATGCCATACTACAGAAATTAACTCCATCCCACCAGCGATGTGCGCTATAAGTGACCCAGGGTGTGCTTTTGCGTGCTGCCTCACTTTTCTATTCATCAAAATATAGCTTTCTTGATCAAAATCTAATATTTTTTCTCCATTCATTTTCTCTAGCAGTTGATATCTCGGCATGCACACTTTACCTGTCATTATTTATATAAAAATCAACAAGTCCTTATTATTACATTTACAGCATAACCATTAATTTATCAATAATAAACAAAATAAAAATATAAATTTATAAAACATAAAGTTGCAAAAATCTGTTGTAGCTTTACTTCAATTAAGGTAAAGTTTCTGAGCTTAGATGTTAAAATTAGCTTTAATTTAAAATTATTATTATAACAACACTAAAATAGTGTAAAATGAGTTTATTAAGTTGGATTTATCAGGTTATTTACCTAAAAAATACTACAAACATATATCAAATTTTATTGACAACAACCAATTTATAAGAATAAAATTAAGCTCTTCTGGCAATATAGAAGACTATAACTCTATTTTTCTCGAGATATTTAAACTTAAATATCTCGGTAAAATTTCAGATAAAAATTTTTTTGAATTATGTCAAGCACATGGTATAGAAAATCCCATATCCCAAACCATCACTGATATCACCACAATGAAGAGCACAACTCTCATAGAACATGGATCAATCCATTGGCAACTCAATGGATTGATCTGTGAAAACCAAAAAATTAGCAGCTGGCTGCTTTCAGGGCGACATATTAATCATAGAGATAATAAAGAAATAATTAATATTAATAAGTTACTAAAAGGAAAGCCCTACCCTGTATATATTAAAAATTTATCAGGTTCTTTTATCTACGCAAATAAATTTACAAATCACCTTGCTGGAAAAAACATTATAGGCTCTACCGATTATGATTTAATTTGGTCAGATGGCGCAGGCTATTTTGCAAAAAATGATGCAATAGCACGAGAAAATTTCTGCTTGGTTGTAACAGAGTCTGCCTTATGTGTAAATCAGTTAGTCAATATCTTTATCAGTACAAAGCTCGCGTTAAAAGATCAATCTAATAAGGTTATTGGCACACTTAACTTTTCTATACCAACAAAAATAATGCCACCACCGAAATCACTCAAACTAAGCTCCCGTGAATTAGAGTGTATTCACTGGCTTACGCTCGGACAATCACCTAAAAAAATAGCAACCACGATAGGAATATCTAAGCGTACAGTTGAGAATCATATTGCTATGATTAAAGCAAAGTTTAAGTGCCGCACTCAAATTGAACTAGGCTATGCCTTAGGCAAGCTCCATCATTGTTCTTTGATTTAGATCAAATTTAAAAATGCTGCAATTAAATACTACTATCTACCAACATCTAGCACAATATGCCAAACAAATGGATCTGGCACTATTTCATTTAACGCTAGATGGCTATATTCTTGATATTAGCCCAAGTAGCTCAGCACTATTTAACAACAATCACTACTATCATCTAATTAATAAAAATATTATTGATGTTCTGCTATATTTTGGTATAGAAAATAATTTATCTATAAAAAAAGGAAAGTTAAAAACAGCTAAAAAAAATTTATTTTTAAATTTAACACTTATTCATAACTCAAAGAATCAAAGTCCATATTTTATCCTTAGTGTCAATATTCACGCTATATTTAAAAGTACTCTAAGCATTTATACGATAATTGATAGCATTCCTTATCCTGTTTATTGCAAAGATGAAAATAGCCAATACATTTTCGCTAATCCAGCGCTTAATAGTTATGCAGGAAAAAATATTATTGGTCTAACAGATTTCGACTCACCCTGGGCAGCAACCGCAAAGTCTTTAATAAGCAACGATCAATTAGTAATAAATAATAACAAAGCAATCATGGTAATAGAAAAATTAGCTAACTATAAAGGCAATAAGCAGATTACTTATTCAATTAAATCTCCCATTTATAATAAAGAAAGCAATAAAGTCATTGGAGTTTTTGGTATCTCTATTTTCAATTGCTACCAAACAATGACGAATACTAATGGAGAAGTGTCATTATCTATAGGCTTAGACTTATCAGTAAGAGAAGTAGAGTGCGTTAATCTACTAATACAAGGCTTTAGTTCAACTGAGATATCAAAAAAACTCAATATTTCAAATCGCACTGCGCAAGATCATATTAAAAACATTAAACACAAAATGAATTGCCCTAACTTATTTAAGCTAGGCTATATACTTGGCAAACATTTTTCTCATTTACTCCATTATTAATGTTATAGAAATCTATATTTATCTTTATAGAAATATCACTAAAAAATTGACTTTTTTCTAATTCCTGAATTACGGACTGCCCTTTAAAACTAAAAATATTTGCTTTTGACTTGATATTCATACAATACGTATACACAGTACTTCCGGATACCTTAAGTAACGACTCAATATGGCGACATTTTATCCCTTTCATTACCACTTTTAAAAAAAGTATCTTGCTTTCTATTAAAGATAATTTTGGATGTTTTTTGACAGACTTTAAAATATGAATAATATCCTCATCTGACATTGATTTATAATCGTATATCATCACATTAAGAGAGCTTGCAACAACAACTCCGAATTCATTTTTTACTTGATGAAACACGCCAGAACAGACTGATAAAGCATCTTTTGCATCAATAATAAGACAAGGCCGATAACGCACCCTACTCACTCTATTACTAAATAGCAGTTTATTATCATTTAAGATACGCTGATTCTCAATCTTTACTTTTTCGCCATAATTTGAAAAAAAACTCATCATATGTGAGTAGCTTGTCATCACTTCACCATGATTATTCATTATCAACATTATGCCGCCAGGCTGATGATTAATTTTCATAAATTTACGCAGTATTTTTATTAATTATTTTAGAGCCAATTAATTAACAAACAGCTCCACACTCGACTCGAGTATAATAATAAAAATATCTCTCCACTTAATCAATAAAACTAATATAAATCAAATTAATACTTGACAGTCTACACATAAAACAAAAGCTTAAATATCCGTACAATTACGCAGTTATAGACCGTTACAGAAATGCAGAGCAACTTTAATAAAATTTTACCCAGCTTACATAATTTAATAATCTTAAGGTATATTTAAAATAAAATAATCAATTTAACTTACAGGAGATCACTATGTGCCGCTGGCTGGCTTATCAAGGCCCTGAAATTTATTTAGATACACTCATTGCTAAACCAATCAACTCTCTTATCAATCAAAGTATTTCAAGTGGCGGCAATATTACAACCCATGGTGATGGCTTTGGCATTGGTTGGTATAGCCAGCATAAGCAACCTGGCCTTTACCGCGACCTCTACCCCGCTTGGAATGATACGAACTTACAAGAAATTGCTCATCATATTTCTTCACCTCTTTTTTTTTCACATGTACGCGCTTCAACAGGCAATGCATCCGCCTCTCGTCAAAATAGCCACCCCTTTCGCTACCAGAATTGGCTATTTATGCATAATGGCGATATCGGAGGATTTCCTATCATCCGTAAAGATTTAGAGTCGCTCATCAATAATGATTACTACATGCATAAAGAAGGCAATACCGATAGCGAGGCCTTATTTTATTTAATGCTAAGCAATGGCTTGGCACGTAATCCAATTGCAGCAATCCAAACATCCATTAACCAACTGCATTCGTTACTCAAACAACATAGCGTTCACTTACCTGCGCGAATGACAATTTGCATTACCGATGGAGCAACACTCTACGCATTACGCCATTCAAATGATCAACAATCACCCACTTTATTTTATCGAAGCGGTGAGTCTGTTTATGTCGATGAGCTAGGAATATGTCAATTCATTCAAGGCAAAGGAGCCACTCTCATCCTATCAGAGCCTCTAGATGACCAAGAGCACTGGATCAGTATAGAAGAAGATAGCCTACTCACCATCCACCAAGGTGATATTCAACGCATTCCCTTCTCATTACTTCCACGACTTGAATAAGCTAGACAGATGGTTACTTTGCTAGCCAGGTGAATATCATTTTATTAAAAAATAGAACCAATAAAACCCAAAAAGCACTGCTTGCTTAGTTTATTCTAGATTCTAGCGTAAGCGTCGCTAGCACGTCCATGGCTCGCAGCGTCTGCTACAATCTTTAGCAAAGCGGTCAGAATATAAGAAATATCACATGAAGCAATCTATAAAAAACATTCTCAACAATGTTAATTCGCTTGGCAAAGACACTAAAAGTGCTTTAACAAAAATCCAAACAGCATTAAGTCATGAGACAAAAGAGAACAAACAAATGCTGGAAACATATGCATTTTATCTTGCCGGCAAAACCACCAAAGAAGAAATGAAGCATGCCAATGAACAATTTCGTCAACTCCTAAAAACACTTGGTCTAGGAACTTTTTTAGTGTTGCCTGGTAGTGTGATTACTTTGCCATTAATTATTATGCTAGGTAAAAAATTTGGTATTCATTTACTCCCTGAATTTTTCCATAAACAGTTCCCAGAAATAAAACCTGAAGATATTGATAAATATAATCAAAAATAAAAAATTTACTAAAAATTAACAAAAAAATAACTTTTCTACAGCTACTTAACTAGGCTATAATCGCCACTCAAAAGCAACAACACCTAAAAAATCATAAAAAAAATTAAAACTTAAAAAACTTATTTAAAATTTAATAATATTTAATTCAAATTATTTATCTAGTATATTTCATATAAAAATAGGAAAATAAAATTGCCAGATTATAAAATATCAGCATTAACTTGGAACATGGGCAACAATCAAATTCATGGCTCATGTATTCAACAATTATCAGATCAAATTGATAAAGAAGAAGCTGATATCATCTTAGTCAGCGCCCAAGAAGCGAAAGAGTCAAATCTAGAAGGTGAAACACTTTCTGAGCGCCTCGCTAAAAGACAAGGTCTTTTTTTACTCTATCAAACTTCTTTTTCAGTTTTCACCAAAGTTAATCCCTTACCTATGAAATTAGGCGGTGATGGTGTAGATGGCATATCAAATATTTTAAACCCTGCTAAAACCCACCTTGGCATTTTAATCAAGCCAGGCATTGAAGCATCAATCGATCACTTCACCCCTCCGGGCCAAGAAAAAGATGGTCTCAATAAAGGCGGCCAATACGCTGTACTTAAAATTGGCGACCAAAAGATCGGTATCATTGGTGCTCACTTAGATTCCAATAGCGCTGAAAAAAGACAAAAAGAAGTAGAGTCTCTCATGCGTGCAATTGGTGAAAAAACATTAGATACCATTATTTTTATGGGCGATTTTAATGAACGCTTAAGCCCTGATATTCATAGAAGTAACTTACGTAGACATAGTAATGATAGAGTTAGTCAAGCACAATTAGAAGGTGAGCTGATTAAAGAAAGAGATCCACTCACTACAGGGAGAACCCCACTAACAAGGCAATATAGTATTGAATTTCAGTCTCCCGGTTGCTTTAGCTATCACCAACAATCAGAAGAAGGTGCAACCAAATACAAAACAATCCGTGGCAACTCTCCTGATGCTGGCGTTTTGGATAATATTGGCTTGCGCGATACAAAAGGACTCGTCAAAAATTCAGTAGTTCAACCAAAAATGCTGCAGGTTACTAATAAAGATGGCTTTAACCCAAGTGATCATCGCCCAGTGCTTAGAACCTTTGAAATAAAGGTAGCTCCCTCCCTAACACCCAACGATAAGCTCACAAATACAATCGCACATGAGTTAAATCACCTTTCTTTAATCGAGAAAAATAAAACTAAAGTCCAAGCACTGGCAGAACAGTTAAAGCAACTCGATTTAAAGAATCCTGAACAATATAGAGAAACAATCAAGCAGATTTATCGTTCTTCCTCTCTATCATTCGAAGGTCTCATCAGATTGAATCGCCTAGTGACCAAACAAGAAGTCCGGCACTCCCTGTCCAAAGAAAGTTTTGAAGCAATAGTTAAAACAGGATATAAAAATAGCATCGGTAAATCCGAGGTCTGGTGGGGAATAACAAAAACAATGGAAGATATGTACAAATTGGCTGATGCACAGCAATTAGACACAACTTACCCTTGTGATATTCGACTCATACTAGAACTGCGTGATGAAAGAAACTCGCTATTACGTACTAAAGGGTCACAAGAGTCTAGTATCAGCTTATTTAATCAATTCCATCAACAGTCTGAAAGCTATACAAAAACAGAAAACACTATTATTCAGATTGGCCATTGCATGAAGGTACAGGAACCCAGCCCAACCATAAATTAAATGGAAAACTGGCCTCAGAGAATCTATGAGGCCAAGCAATGCTACTATTTATATTGATCGCACTATCTTTGAAACGAATAAATAGCACCTAAATTTAAAATTTCCGTTAATTCATTAAGCGCAACATATGACTCTTCAAGCAATTTTACCTCTTGTAAGTTATCAGTGACTAATTCATCACGATAGTGACGCTCTACCCAATGAACCAATGTATGATAAAGCTCGTCTGTTAATAGCACAGATGAGTTCATTGCAGCAAGCTCTTGCTCTGTTAACACAACACGCAAACGCAAACACGCTGGCCCACCGCCATTTTTCATACTTTGTTTTAAGTCAAAAAATTTCACATCACGAATTGGATTATCTGCCTCAACTGCACGCATCAGCCATTGATGTACTGCTTTATTTTCATAGCACTCTTGTGGGGCAATAATAATCATTTGATCATGACTAACACTCACCAGCTGGCTATTAAATAAATAACTTTTAACTGCATCATTCACACTAACTTCATTATTTTTAACTTTAAGTGGATAAAAATTTTCACCTAAAAATTTACTTGTTAAGGCTTCAATCACTAGATCTGTATCTACAAAGGCATTTTCATGGTAGAGCATGACATTTTTATTGCCAACGGAAATAACATCGTTATGAAACACCCCAGCATCAATCATATCAGGATGCTGCTGAGCAAAAACAACCTTATCCGCACTTAACTGATGCAACCGACTAATTGCCGCTGACGCTTCATAGCTCTGACGCGCTGGAAATTTTGCTGCGGTGAATGAACTTTGTTTAAAGCCATAGCGACCAAAAACAAAAAGTTGCACGCCAGGATCATTATAGTCTTGGCAAAAACGCGTATGATTCGCTGCCCCCTCATCCCCAAAGTAATCGCTCAATGGTAAGGCGTCATGGTGGTGAAAATAACGCGTATCAGTAAAAATTGCTTTTAAAGCACGTGCAGTTGTTAAATATTCAATCGAGCGATGAAATTTATTGCTTAAATTCGCTGGGGTAAAATGCACTTTCCCATCAAAGCTATCAGCACTTGGCGACACTGTTGCCGCATTTGCCGTCCACATACTCGAGGCTGAGCAACAAGCTGCAAAGACTTCAGGCGCCACTGTCGCCGCCTGTACTAATACCTCTCCATCAGACCCTCTAAACCCTAATTGTCTTAATGTCGAAATATGAGGGCGATCATGCGGGGGTAATACCGCCTGCTTCAGACCTAAATCATGCAGTGCTTTCATTTTTTTTAAGCCTTGCAACGCCGCCTGCTTTGGCTGCGATACACCACTACCGCTTGCAATCGATGCCACATTACCAAAAGATAAGGCACCATAGTTATGTGACGGACCGACAATACCGTCAAAATTTACTTCAAATGCTTGCATACTATCCTCACACAACAAGATAAAAACAACACAAACTAATAATAAAATATAAAACAATTAAATAAAAAAATCGGCTGCATCTAACAACCGATCATATACATTCATTTAACCTAATTTAACCTTAAATATAGATCATCTCAATTTAGCATGGCTTAATTGTCAAACCGGGGCTCAGCGCTGTAGGCAACACTAAAGCTTCAGCTTCTAAACTGGCAACAGGATAAGCACAATAATCTGCCGCATAATACGCACTGGCACGATGATTGCCACTATCACCGACCCCACCAAATGGTGAGGCAGAGCTCGCTCCTGTTAATGGCCGATTCCAATTAACAATACCCGCACGACTTAAGCTCAAGAACCTTTCATATAACGCCTTATTATCCGATAAAATACCCGCGGACAGGCCAAATGCAGTATCATTCGCAACATCAATAGCCTCCTCAAAATTCTTCACGCGAATTACCTTTAACAATGGCCCAAAGTGCTCTTCGTCAGCTAACTCTAGCCCGGTGACATCTATTAAGCCTGGGCTAACTAGGCCGCTATTTTCTTTTAATGATTTCATTTCAACAAGCGACTTTGCCCCTTGCTTAATCAAATGTTCTTGTACTGATAATAACTGCTGTGCCGCCTGCTGTGAAATCATTGACCCCATAAACGGCTGATCTTCTGCATCATACTCAGCGACTTTAATCGCTGTAACTGAAGTGGCAAGCGCATTAATAAATTCATCGCCTTCACGACCGACCGGCACAATCAAACGCCGAGCGCAAGTACAGCGCTGTCCTGCTGAAATATAAGCAGATTGAATAGTATGATACACGGCTGCCTGTAGATTTTTAGCCTCAGTGACAATTAATGGGTTATTCCCACCCATTTCTAATGCTAATATTTTTCCTGGCTGTCCACCATATTGCTCATGCAGTATACGCCCAGTCGTCGAGCTACCTGTAAAAAATAAGCCATCAATTTGCACGTGATGGGCTAAAGCTTGACCGGTTGCTTTTAAGCCTTGCACCAAATTTAATACACCTGCAGGCAACCCGGCTTGCTGCCACAATTTAATCATTTCTTCCGCCGTTTTCGGCGTTAACTCGCTGGGTTTAAATACAAGGGTATTGCCAGCCAGCAATGCTGGAATAATATGCCCATTTGGCAGATGACCAGGAAAATTATAAGGGCCAAACACCGCAACCACACCGTGAGGTTTATGACGCAACATAGCTCGAGCACCTGCGACCTCAGACTCTTTGAGCCCTGTACGCTCTTCATAAGCTTGTAAAGAAATCGCCAACTTGCCAGCCATCGCACCCGCTTCTGTCAGTGTTTCCCATAGTGGCTTGCCCGTTTCCTCAGCGATCGTCTTAGCTAACAATTCTTGGTTTGCTTTTACTAACTCAGTAAATGCTTGTAACACTTTTAAACGCGCACTGAACCCTGTTGCTGACCACTCAATAAACGCAACTCTGGCTGCTTGCACCGCTTGATCAACCTCACCCGCAGTCGCCGCTTTGCCTTGCCAAATCTCTTGATTATAGCTTGGATCAATCGACTGGAATAACTCACCCACACCTGGGTACCATTCCCCATTAATATAGTGACTCATGATTTCTCTTCCTTTTTTACATCTAATAAAATATAACGTAACTGATCACCTGGCCGAACTTGCAATACATCAACAGCCTCATCCGTTAAATACGCCTGATCATGCTCTATCAACATACGCGTTACACATGATCTAAAGCCTAATGAACAATTACCAACAATAGCAAGCGCTCCAGACTCTTGGTCAGTATGACCTTTAAATACCGCCGCCATGCTTTTACGAATCGAACGGATGTACTTTAACTGAGCTTCAACAGTGGGGCCTGCATCAAAAATATCAACATAGCCCTTATAAACAAATCCTTCCTTTTCCAACAAGGTTAAGGCTGGGGCAGTATCTTGATGAACCTGACCAATCACTTCACGTGCACTTTCAGGCAGTAATTCAGTATAAATAGGATGGCGCGGCACCATATCAGAAATAAACTGTTTATTGCCTATGCCTGTTAGATAATCTGCTTGTTTAAACTCTAGGTCAAAAAAATTAGCACCAAGGCCTTCCCAAAATGGTGAATAGCCATCCGTGCTGGATACACCACGCATCTCGGCGATCACAGTATCATCAAAGCGATCTGGAAATTGTGCCATAAATAAAAACCGCGAGCGTGAGAGTAAATGACCATTTTTATGCGCACGAAAATCTGGATGTAAAAATAGCGTACCTATCTCAGAAGCACCATGATAATCATTAGACAGTGATAGTGCTTTGAGCTCTTTGTACAATCCCAATGCCTCACACGATTTAGCTAATGTCGTCAAACGATAGTGATAACATGGCAAACCATGCCCCACACATGAATAAATGCCACTGGTACCAACAATCTGTTGAGAGTCCAGGTCTTCCAAAACAAATAAATAATCCCCTTCACGATAATTAGGCTCTTTATTATTTAAGCTTTTTACCGAGCTTGCAATCCGTTGTTGTAGTAATTCCTCATTAACCGGTAAGGTCGTTAAGCCAACGCCTGAGACTTCTGCCAAATGGCAGAGTTTGGGTAAGTCACGCATCTCAACAGGACGAACGACGGCATGAATACTTCTTATCATACATTTTCCCTAAATTTCCACGCCGAAATCATGCAGCGCAAAATTAAAAATAAAATAACTTTAGTTTTTCAAGCTGTTCCATCTTAGCTTGCGCGCTAAAAGATCACAAGAAGAAAAAAACCACTACATTAATGCTGCATCGCTTTTACGAGACAACCAGCGTTCTTTTGCAGCGCGCAACTCTTCTTCCTTAATCAGATTTAAAAAATCAATATCATGGCTCTTAATAAATCGAACCAAATAGTCATCACGGCTTAAATCAACAAAGCGAAAGGCAAGATCTCCTGTTTGCCTCGCCCCCAATAAATCACCCGGGCCACGCAATAATAAATCCTGCTCAGCAATATAAAAGCCATCGCTGCTCTCACGTAATACATCCAAACGCTGATAACCTTGCTCTGAAAGTGGTGCTTGGTACATGAGCACACAATAACTTTGCACCGAACCACGCCCAACACGTCCGCGCAACTGATGTAGCTGAGCCAAGCCCAAACGCTCAGGATTTTCAATCACCATCAAACTGGCATTCGGCACATCCACCCCCACTTCAATCACCGTGGTTGCAACTAACACATCTAATTTATGTTCTTTAAAATCAGTAAGCAGCTGATTCTTCTCATTCCCACTCAGCCGTCCATGCACCAAGCCCACGTTTAATCCTGGCAATTCTTTATCTAATATTTTTTTTAGCGCTTGTGCAGCCTGTCCTGGTAACCGAGAACTTTCCAAACTTGCAGAGTTTTCAGACGCTTCAATTAAAGTACAGACCCAGTACGCCTGCTGCCCATTCATACAATTTTCTCTAACGCGCGCAATCACTTCATGACGACGTTGATTAGCAAGAGCGATGGTCTTTATCGGACGGCGGCCTTTTGGCACTTCATCCAATAACGACACATCCAAATCAGCATAGAGAGTCATCGCCAACGTTCGCGGAATCGGGGTTGCTGTCATAAAAAGCTGATGCGGCATTTTCCCTTTCTTACTCGCCTGCTGGCTTAATAAGCTACGCTGTTCGACACCAAAACGATGTTGCTCATCAATAATCACTAAATTAAGGCTTGCATACTGCACATCATTTTGTAATAGTGCATGCGTCCCCACAATGACTTGACTCTCTCCACTCTTAATATCACGCAATACTTGCTCACGCGCTTGCTTTTTTAAGCGCCCTGACAATAAAACAGTGCTTATTCCAAAAGGCGTCAACCAGCACTGCAATGTCTGATAGTGCTGCGTTGCCAACACCTCCAAAGGCGCTAACACGGCCACTTGACCATATTTTACCGCCGCTAAAGCCGCCAATGCGGCAACCACTGTTTTACCTGCCCCCACATCCCCTTGGACAAGGCGTTGCATCGGCCGAGATCGTGCAAGGTCATCATAAATTTCCTGGCTCACTCGAGACTGCGCTTGCGTTAAATTAAAAGGTAAATTCTCTAAAAACTGTTGTTCTTGCTGCTTACAGTACGCGATAGTTTGAGCCTGTTGCTGATCCAGCTCACAACGCGCATGATACAAGCTTAATTGGTGCGTAAGTAACTCATCAACCAACAACGCTTGCCAAGCAGGATGGTAACGCTGTTCCAACGCTTTTTTATCGCAGTGGCCATCTGGCCTATGTAAATATAAAATTGCATCAACTAAGTCAGGCAAGCATATGCTTAATTTTTCACTATATGAAGAATATAAGCTTGAGCAATGAATATGACCTTGCTGCAACAGCATAAGCGCCTGGTCCATGATACGACGCAGACTCGCCTGAGCAAGGCCCTCACAACTACGATAAACGGGTCGTAAGTGAGTTTCTAGCACCGGCAACTGACCATTATTTGCACTTTTCCATTCAGGGTGCACCAGTTCATAACCAAAGTTATTTTCTCTTAAAATACCCGCACACAATACCCATTGCCCTTGGGCAAATACACTGCGCACACGACCAAAGGCCTTAAAAAAACAAATAGCAATCTCACTTTTACTCTGCTCAGTTACTAACTGTGCAATCAGTCCACCTTTTCTTAAAGCCTGACTAGAACTCACTTGACCAAAGATGACAATAAACTCACCTGGAATCATATCTGCAGCAGAAGTTAGACGTGTATGATCTTCATAACGAAAAGGTAGGTGTAATAACAAATCAGTGAGCGAGTAGATACCAAGTTGCTCAAGCTTCCCTAATAATTTAGGTCCCACTCCTTTTAAACCCGTTAAAGGCAATTCGTGATTGATCAAAAAAACACCTACCTCTGTATCCTATACTCTCTAATGTATTCCCAATATATTTCTAATAGTTATATCTCTATATTATGCCTTTCTTTTAGACACTAATCCCCCCATAATAACACTAAAAATAAACTTAGACTTTATAAAAAATAGCCAAACTTCAGGAGCTGATCATGGTTGAAACAAGCTTAGTTAAGTCTCAAGGCGCACTCGTTATGCGCACCATCGCCATGCCTGCAGATACGAATGCAAATGGTGATATTTTTGGCGGCTGGATTCTCTCACAAATGGACTTAGGCGGTGGTATTATTGCTAAAAAAACAGCCAACACACGCACAACAACCATCGCGATTGACTCACTGACCTTTTTAAACCCGGTTCATGTCGGTGACACCGTCTCTTGCTATGCACAGGTCGCACATATTGGTCGTACATCCATGAAAATCAATGTCGAAGTCTGGGTCTATCGTCATTTAAGCGATGAAGATTTATTGGTGACTAAAGGTGTTTTTACTTATGTCTCTATTGGTGAAAACGGGCGCCCCACGCCAGTGAAACGCACACAAAATGAAAGTTAATAGTTAACAAGATATCTGGCACATTAAGTATTGTAAGTACCGCGTTGCATTGAGTTAAGCTTAAGAAATAGCTAAATCTAAGGCTTTTTTCTGCATACCAATTAACTGCTCAATGCCATGCTGACCTAATTTAAGCATGGACTGCAATTCATCAGCACTAAAGGCAACACCTTCTGCTGTCCCTTGTACTTCAATAAAATGATTCTCATCATTCATAATGATATTCATATCCGTTTCAGCATTAGAGTCCTCAGCATAGTCCAGGTCTAATACTGGCTCTCCCTTATAAATACCAACAGAAACAGAAGCGACAAGGTTTTTTAATGGATTTGATTTTAAACGATTGCGCTCATACAAATGACGGATTGCATCGGCCATAGCGACACAGGCCCCTGTAATCGATGCAGTACGCGTGCCGCCATCCGCTTGAATTACATCACAATCAATATGAATGGTATTCTCACCCAGCGCTTTCATATCCACTGCTGCGCGTAATGAGCGACCAATTAAACGCTGGATTTCTTGAGTCCGCCCCGTTTGTTTACCACGCGCCGCTTCACGATCGGTACGCTGAGTTGTCGCACGCGGGAGCATGCCATATTCTGCTGTCACCCAACCTTGGCCCTGACCTTTCAAAAAGCGTGGCACACCATTCACGGCACTGGCATTACATAACACTTTCGTCTCACCATACTCAACCAACACTGACCCTTCAGCATGCTTGGTATAATTACGGGTAATGCGGATTTCCCGCAATTCATCTTGCTTTCGACCACTCGGACGCATAACTACCTTTCCTAAAAAAAATGAAAGAGGTATTATAACCCATTTAACGCCAGGGTAAGAAGGGCAAGAGAGGATTAATAGAATAATGACTAAAATTTATAGCATGACCGCCTTTGCACGTTATGAACACAAAGCAACACCCTGCCAACTGACCTGGGAAATCCGTGCCGTCAATCACCGCTATTTGGAAATCCAGCCCAAACTTCCCGATGCTTTTCGTGACCTCGAGCCCGCTTTACGCGACATGGTTAAAAAGCAGGTAGCGCGCGGCAAACTTGAAGTGAGTTTACGCTATCAGTTAGATAGCCCATCAAGTGAGGCATTTACCATCAATCAAGCGCTCACTACTTCTTTACTCTCAGCCCTCAACCAACTCAAGGCAATAACTGACGCGAAGCAAGAGCAAACGACATTCGCCCCTGCCAATCCACTCGAATTGCTCGCTTGGCCCGGTGTGCTTGAACAGCAACAAAATGATCTTAACCAAGTCAAGTCCGCTGCACTTAATGCATTAGCAAGTGCCTTAACAGAATTTAATGCCTGTCGTGAACGCGAAGGCGCTGAATTAAAAACATTCTTACTCTACCACTTGGACTCTATGGCACCATTCATTAACCAGGTGGCAGAAGCAGCACCAGAAAATCTAGCCCACCTGCGCACAAAAATGACCGAACGTTTAGCGGAAATTAATCAAACAGCAAATTCAGAACGCTTAGAGCAAGAGCTCCTCTTCTGGGCACAAAAACTTGATATCAGCGAAGAAATTGAACGCCTACACACACACATAAAAGAAACACGACGTGTATTAAATCAAGCTGGCACCACCGGTCGACGCTTGGATTTTTTGATGCAAGAACTTAATCGTGAATGTAATACCCTTGGCTCAAAATCACAACACAGCCTAGCAACCCAAGCGGTTGTTGAACTTAAGGTCATTGTCGAGAAAATGCGCGAACAAATTCAAAATATCGAATAAAAATTAAATTACATTAAATAAAATCAGGTAATCTAACTCAATGAGCACAACTAAAGGTACACTGTACATATTCTCCGCCCCGTCAGGAGCAGGTAAAACCAGCTTAGTAAAAGCACTCACAAAGACACTAACAGGAATTAACGTCTCTGTATCACATACGACACGCCCGATGCGTCACGGCGAAGTTAACGGCAGCCATTATCATTTTGTCAGCAAAGAGCAATTTCAATCGCTTATTCAAAAAGGCCAATTTTTAGAACATGCTTGTGTCTTTGGTAATGATTACGGCACTAGCCATGCCCATATTCAAGAGCAGCTTGATCAGGGCCTTGATATTATTCTTGAAATCGACTGGCAAGGCGGTGCGCAAGTGCGCAAATTAATACCTGAAAGCATCAGTATTTTTATCCTACCACCATCCCGCCAAGCACTACAAGAACGTCTTACTGGCCGTGGCCAAGACAGCACTGAAGTCATTAATCAACGCTTGCATGAAGCCCATGAGGAAATGCAACATTTTAGTGAATATGATTACTTAATTATCAATGACGACTTTGACCAAGCACTGAAAGAACTCACTGTAATTGTTCAGGCCAAACGTTTAAAAGTTGAAAAACAAAAAATAACTCACCTCCTCCTCATCGAAGAGCTCTTGGCTTAAGATAAAGAAGTAGGTACAATCTATACACTTTACCAATGAATATGTTATTGAGGTATTTTTATGGCCCGTGTTACCGTTGAAGATTGCTTAACTCGAGTTGATAATCGTTTCCAACTTGTTTTAGTCGCCGCCAAGCGTGCTCGTCAATTAGCTTATGGCTCGGAGGCAACATTAACATGGGAAAATGACAAGCCAACCGTCATGGCTTTACGTGAAATTGCCGAAGGCAAGGTCACTCGCGACATACTGAACGAAGACGAGCAATAAATCAGCTAGAAAGAGTTAAAGATGTTCCTTTTTACTGATTTACGTGATGAAATCAAAACCTACCTTGAACATGACGATGTCATTCAAGTCTGCCAGGCTTTTTTAGTTGCTTTTCGCGCCCATGACGGCCAAGTGCGTCGCTCTGGTGAGCCTTATATCTGCCACCCCATTGAAGTTGCCCGTATTCTCGCTTCAATGAAAATGGACGCCCAAACCATTATGGCCGCCCTGATGCATGATGTCATCGAAGACACCGAAGTCACTAAAGAAGATATTGCTAAGCTGTTTGGTGATGAAGTGGCCAATCTTATTGATGGTGTCACTAAGCTCAAACAAATTAGCTTTCGCAGTAAAATTGAACAACAAGCGGAGAACTTCCGCAAAATGATGCTGGCGATGGTCAAAGATGTCCGGGTGATCCTCGTTAAGCTTGCTGATCGTTTACATAATATGCGCACTTTAGGTGCCTTACCGCCCAGTAAAAAACGCCGCATCGCTCGAGAGACTCTCGATATTTATGCCCCTATCGCTCATCGTTTGGGTATGCACAATATCCGCCTTGAGTTTGAGGACTTAGGCTTCCAGTCCATGTACCCGATGCGCTATCGCACCATTCGCGACTCAGTGCACAAAGCACGTGGTAACCGCCATAAAATTATTGAAAAAATCGAAGAAGAGCTCAAAGAACATCTCAAAAAACATCAAATCGATTACATTAAGCTCTCTGGCCGCGAAAAACACTATTACAGTATTTACAAAAAAATGCTTAACAAAGGCCTCTCATTTAATGAAGTTATGGATGTGTATGCCTTCCGCGTTTTACTTAATAATCGTGATAACTGTTACCGCACCCTCGGCTCGGCTCATGCTTTATATAAACCTGTCCCCGGGCGCTTTAAAGACTATATCGCCATTCCGAAAGCCAACGGCTATCAGTCCTTACATACGACCTTATTCGGCCCCTACGGCGTACCCATAGAAATTCAAATTCGTACCAAGAAAATGCATCAGGTTGCCGAAGTGGGGATTGCCGCGCACTGGCTCTATAAAGAAGGCAATACCAAAATCGAAGCCAGCACAGCACGTTGGCTCAAAGGCGTTGAAGAAATTCAAGAGCATTCGGGCTCTTCACTCGAGTTTATTGAAGATATGAAAGGGGATTTATTCCCAGGTGAGGTGTATATCTTCTCACCCAAAGGCAAAATTTTTGCCCTGCCCAATGGCTCTACTGCGGTTGATTTTGCCTATGCTGTGCATACCCATATTGGCAACGCCTGCATTGCGAGCAAAATTGATAACCGCTTAATGCCACTTAGCACACCACTGATGACAGGACAAACGGTAGAAATTATTACCGCTCCTGCCGCCCGCCCTAACCCGGCCTGGCTGAGCTTTGTTGTCACCGGCAAAGCTCGTGGTAATATTCGCCATCACTTAAAGAACCAGCAACTACTCGATGCCATTGAATTAGGTAAAGCATTACTTGAACGTGCGCTCACTCATGCCAGTATAGACCTGGATGCTTTATCACAAAGTACATTATCACACAGCTTACTGCGGAAAATGGAATACGAAAGCTTAGACAAACTCTATGCAGATATCGGTATTGGTCATCGCACTGCGAATATGGTTGCACAAAACATTCATTGCCTACACTCACCCTCTGCTGATCTACAACAAACAGGCAATACAGATACGGCTCTTGCAACCGCTCAACCACCAACAGCCCCCGCCCCCTTACTAATCAAAGGCACAGAAGGGATGGTTGTCAGCTTTGCAAAGTGCTGCTATCCAATCCCTGGCGATGAAGTCATCGGTTGCCTCAATGCTGGACGCGGCATTATCGTCCATAGAACGCACTGTAAGAATGCCTTGCTAACCTTAAAGCGCAATCCTGAGCATTGTATCCAAATTGATTGGTCACCCAGCACCGCAGCTGACTTTAGTGCACGTGTTCGTGTGGAAATGTCCAACTTCCGCGGTGCATTAGGACGTATTACCACAGAAATTGCCGATGCAGATTCAAATATCGAACATATTCATAGTGATGAGTCGGATGAGCGCTACTTTATCGTTACCCTCACATTATCCGTTAGAAATCGTGTACATCTCGCTCGGGTGATGCGCCGCTTAAAAGGCCTACGCACCACACTCAGGATCTATCGGTTAAAGTAGGTCATTCTATCGACTCATTACAGAAAGTGTCTGACACTGTTCTTGCATTGCTAACTTTTCAAGTCCAGCTTGCATGATTAATGCTTCTCGTGAAGATTCGACTTTTACCACTTGATCATACCCTGCAAGAACTGCGGCATTCAGCGCTTCTTCCAAGCTAATATTCTCAAGCATCTCAAATACCTTGCTCTCTAACAACACCAATCTCATCCTAAATGGCCCGCCCATATCAGCCAGACTACGATCAACTTGCTTTTCTAGTGCATGCACTTTCTCTAAGAGATCTTTTGCACCCTTAGAAGTAGTTACACCTACAAGCTCCCTTTGCATGTCAGCCTCTACTTCTTTAAACTTCGCTTCACATTCAAATTCAAGCTGTTCAGAGATTTTTGCCTCTAAAAATGCCAACCTTGTACTAAACGAGCTACTGTCACTAAAATCTGCTGAACTATGAATCTGTGAGTGTAATGCTCGTACTGCTTGTAATAAACGCCACTTATCTGCAGATGTTAGCTGGCCTTTACCAAGAAGATCACGATGTTCTTGTAAAAAATGCTGCCCTTCCTTCTTAAAATGAGATCTCCAGCGCCAGCGCCCCGTTGCATAATCACCAATAACTGCACATGCGAGCTTAGCAAGATTATCTTCTCTATACTGCTCCCCATAACGCGCAAACCTTTCTTCAGTTAGCTTTTGCAGTTTATTCAAGCGCGAATCTATTTTTGAACCTTCTACTAAATTCTTTGCATACACTTGCTGCAAACCCACTTCGGGATAAGTCGAGAGGAGCTCTCCAGCCGCTTTGCCCGTTAAAGCATATTGGCTCGTTTTCAATGATGAAAGTGAGCGAGATCCTTCTACATAAGTTAACCTACCATTATCATTACAAGTTGAAATTAAATCCATATTCACCGCAGTATTTTCTGCAAGCCAGCCCGCTCTATTTTCTCTTAAACTAACATCAGTAAAAGATGACAGATAGGACATCAACACGCTTTCTACAACTGTTTGATACTTCAAGTACTGCTCATCAATAAATTGATTAAGCCCCTCTGCCGTGACATCCTTATCGCCATTTAAAAAACGAGCAATATCAGAATTCAATAACGGGTAAATATAACCATAAGCAAATCTAACCGCGTGCTGTGCAACACCTTCTTGCTTAGTCAAAGCATGTGCAACATACTCAGCATGAAGATACATTGCATTATAAATGGGCTTAATTTTAAAGTACTGATTTGAATGAATTAAACTTTCAAAATTATGATCAAAATGTTGCTTGGGTGATTTAAGTGTGGACGCTAATTGTGCGTAAAGCGCTGTTATACCACGGCTCGCTTTCTCATTCAGCTTTAAAACCTGCTCGGCACTAAAAAAATTTGCATCCTGGCAAATGACGTTAGAACTACTTGCACTCGCTAGGGCGTTGATAATAATATCAGTTTCTTTGAACTTTACTTTATCAAGCAATTTCGTATATTCACCCGCTGCTAATTCACGCGCATGAGCAAGATAAAACTCTTTAAGATCAATCTCTTCGAAGCTTTCCGTAAAATTTTCTTCTAAAAAGGATAAAAACAACAACTTCGTATTAAGGCTTTCGAGTAAATTACCAGAAAGGCGATCGATCTCCTCAAAACTTATTTTTGTATAGTAATCAAGGCATGCAACTAAAAAGCTAAGTATATAAAAGTTTGCGTCAGGATAAGTCTTATCATTTAATTTTGTTGACTGCACCTCCCGTATTTTTTTTATTCTTGCTTGTTCTAGCTCCTTCTCATACCATGCTGGATTTAATTCAGCTAAATCAAATGCAACTAATGTTTTTCGACCATTAAGCTGGCTTTCTGAAAATGCCTGTCCTTGAATATTAAGGTAACAACTTTTTAGGTCTACGGCCTCCCCTTCCAACTGCCGCTGAACTAAACCAACCAAGTCCACTGGAGAAGCTGCATTACCTGGTATATTCAAAAAATTAAACGCTGACATAAAGGTTTCTCCCGAAAAATATAGCAATCCAATTAAAATACTTAACAGCCTAAAAATATTAAAGTTTTTTTAAAAAATAATTATTTTCAATATAACATTAAAAATAAAGCACAAAAATTACATAAGTTGTAAATAATATGAAACAAATATCATCAATTTTACATAAAGTAAATCAAAAACTTATTTTAGTTTATATTTTCGCCCTCCGTCATCTGAAGTGCAACACTACTCTATACTAAGCCGCCATCAAATACTCTAAAAAAACATGATTAGGTGAGCAATAATTCAAACTCGCTCTTCTTCTGGTATTCAATGT
>NZ_AMFF02000081.1:0-5809 GCF_000297215.2 Piscirickettsia salmonis LF-89 = ATCC VR-1361 | reverse complement strand
TGCTACAGACCTAACGGTCTTTCGCAACTCCGCTCTGCTAAAAACCCGAACCTACCTCGGCCTACTCACCCCGTGCTTAGCACTCCATGGCTCGCAGCGTATGATGGCGCTGACTTTCGACAAGATACAGTTCCTCTGCACTCATGTCATTACCCTTTACTTGCCTATGCAGCTTTAAAAGCGTGTGGATTGAAAGATACAGATGAAATACCTTATGAGATTGACGATCTGAACATGATAACCTTCGGTGTTATGGTTAAGCACCCCAATGGCAAGCCTGTTACTGCGGTAACTTCGGAAATAGCGCAACAAGTAAGCCAACATAGAAACAATAAACATATTACAGACCGGTTAAAGTCATTTGTGCAAAGTGGCCGAAGAACTTGCTCGTTTGCTATTGCATTTTCTGATATTTATAATGCAACACATTCACATGGAATCCGACTTCACTTAAAAAAACAGCTAGATGGTGGAATTAGTGCTGTTGTAACAGATTCAGCGCTGGGACAGAACCCCAGCCCCGAGGACTTATCAAGCTCACAAACCTATGTTTGGATGAAATCTATACTTCCTGCATTACTGAATAATACTGGGTATAAAGGAAAAGTCAGGGTAGTACCTGTGGCGAGTGAAGCACAAGTCGGACAACTATGCTATGACCATACTGCAGCAGAAGTAGCCTCACATATAGTCAATGAAGAATTAGGAGAAGGGCACTCTTTCGATCGTCCAGTTGAACTTAAGTCTTCTGCTGAATACGGAGCTAAGGGTGGAAGTCGCGTTCCTTTAAGAGAAGCACTTTGGCAATGCCATGAAAAAAAAGACATAACCCCCCTTATTGAGTACTTTCAATCTGTACATCATTCAAATCCAGTTACTTTTGAATTTGATAGAATGTCACTAGAGTCAACAGATATTTGGGTTGATGATGCTCTTGCTTATTTAAAAGATGCACTAATTACAAGACGTTTTTTAAAAGAATCAGAAACTGTAGGTGAAGCAAGAGTTTCTTTTTCTGAGTTAATAGATGAGTTAAAGAAAAATGATGAATTTAACTATTTAGCAACAAAAAAAGCAGAAAAGTTACTTAATCAAATTGATCCTACTCTTGTGACAAAGGAAAATATATTTAAATTTTCTAATAACCAGCATTTGCTTGGGATCTTAGATGCAGCGTGCCAATATAGTCAAAATGCAACAGGAAGAAAGCATGGTAATCATGGTAATCATGGTAAAAACTCTATAAAAGCGTTGATTGTTAACTTATTGGAACTAAAACTTACTGATAAAAAAGATGTTCAAAGAGAAGTTTTGCAATGCGTCAAGGGAGAGGGTGTTTATAGTCAACGAGTCGGTGGGGGTTCAAATCATAATAAACACTCTCGCATAGGATATTTATTATCTTCAGGCTTGTTTGATGATGATATAGAAACTATAAGAGAATCATATCAAAAAACTGCCAAACATTGGTACGGCAATTCTAATCCATTACCAGAATTACCTTTTTTTAGAAACTTTGATCAATTAGACTCTAGTCAAAGAAAAGATTTATCTCAAGCTATTTATCAATTGGCTGTTTAGCGTTTAGCCATTAAAATCTAAGTGGTAAGTAAAAGTTAACTTAGGCAAGAGAGAGCAAATAAAGCGACCAAAACTAACAAAACCACAAATTATAACGATGCTTAATGAAGCTGAAGCAATACTAGAGAAAAAGATTTTAATTAAAGTAAGTCTGATCTGACAATCACTTGATAACGCCTTGGAAACTGCCAGATCAAATCAGAACTACTCATTACAAATTATAACCGGACACAGACTCTGCTTGCGCTGCTTGCTGGCCAAGCACAGCGTGTACCATTAACGCTTCTCGTGCGTTTTCAGTTTTCACCCCTTGAACACTTTCTTTCGTAATTACCTTATCTAACACAGGTTGGAATTGGCCCACTTGAGCTGTTAGATGTTCCAACCGTTGGAGCAAATCAGGCTCAACCTCCACTTGTGATAGAGTCTTTTTTAGTGCATCTATGTCATTTAAGACATTTCTTTTATCTTCACAAGTAGCAACTTGCTTAAATTTATTTTCTATGTCAACTATGGCTTTATCCAGCCCTATTTTAATCTGTCGAATAGCAGTGCTCTCTACAACTTGTAAGTCTCTACTCAACACACTAAACAAATAATCCCCACTTTCCATCGACAATACACGTGCTTTCAGCGCATGCACTTCCTGTAAAATATTTCTACTCCTTTCATAAGTCTTAGCACCTCTAAGTTTTTTTATTATCTCAGTTACGTCTTCACTAAATCTAGCACTAAGCTGCTTGGCTAGTTTTCCCTCTAAAAAGGCCAACCTGATACTAAATGAGCTACTTAAACTAAAGGCTTGCGACATACGAACGTCTCTTTGCAATCGCTGTACTGCATTTAAAAGAGTTTGCTGATCTTCAACTGTCACCTCGCGTTTATTAAGAAGCTTTCTATATTCATGCAAAAAACCTTGTCCTTGCCGCCTAAAGTGAGACCCCCAACGCCAGAGCCCCCTTGCATAATCACCAATGACTGCACGCACCAGTTCAGCAGGATTCTCTTGCTTATAATCCGTTTTGTAGCGCATTAATCTTTCTTTCGTTAATTCCTGCAATGCACTCAAACGCTGAATCATTTTTGGCCTATCCAGAGCTATCCCTATGAAAGAGTCTCTTGCACGGATGAGTTCTCCTGTCATACTATTTATTAAAGCTACTTGCATCGTCGAGTCAGTGTTGTTTGCTAACCAAGTCTCCCGATCTGCTCTTAACGTCGAAAAATCAGTAATCAATAAAGAGCTTATCATCGTACTTTCTAAAACAGTTTGATATTTCAAACACTGCTTAGTAATAAACTGATTTAATTTAGCCACATCCATACGCTTATGCTGATTCAGGAAAGTTGCAATATCAGAATTTATTAATGAATAAAGATGATCATAGCTGGATCTTAAAAGCTGTATCGCTTGCGGTCTTTTCGAGTTCAATGCATTTGCAATATAATTAGCATAAAGATACATTTCCCTATGAATAGGTTTAAGATTAAAACGCTCCTCAGACTCCATTAACGCTTTAACGTGAGCTCCTAAATATTTCTCTGGCAAATGAAGCTCAGCCTTTAGCTGGTCATAAAATAAATTCTGCTGCCCTAAATTAATTCTATAATTAAGCCCATCAACTTGCTCAGTGCTAAAAATCTCTCTATTATCACAAACAACTTGAGTACTACTGAATTTGTCTAATGTTAAAGCTAAAGTTACTGCTTTGCGGTCTTTGTTACCCACCGCTTCAAATGCATTAAATAATGCGAAATATGACTGAGGGCACTCTCCCTCAGAATCAAAGCCTGCCACCTCATTCAAAGCAGATGAATGATCGAAGTAAAATTGATGAGCCCATTCTCCACTGAACTTAGCGCGAAAACTACTCTTTAAAGTAGATAAGAATGATAATTTCGCATTGAGCTTTTGTACTAAGCTGCCTTCCTCTTCATCAATTTTTGCTAAGGCTTTTTCTATATAACTGAAAAAATATGCTTTTAAAAAAGGAAGCATATGAGCATTAACAGCAGGATAGTTTTTATCACTTACTTCGGTTTTTTTTATTTTTTCTATTGCAGTACTTAATGCCTAATTATACCACTCAGGCTTCAGTTCACCTCCAAGGTCAACCTCAATTAATGTTTTTGAATCATAAACCCAGCCTTCTGCTAATAATTGCCCTTGAAGGTTAAAATAACAGTTTTTAAGAGGGGTTCCCTTATCATAGAGCCTTTTCTTAACTGATAATAGAAGATTATCTACAGTCTCTTGATCACCCGTCACACTTAATAAATTAAACTTCGGCACAAAAATTTCTCCCATATAAATAATAATAAAGTTGAATCTATAAGCTACCTAAAAATTATTAAAAATCATCAACAAAAAGATTAAATTTCAATATAACAATAAAAACAGATATAAAGCAGAAAAATCGATAGCTATATAAAATTTATAAAAATAAAATCAATAAACATCTTATAACTTAGACTTAACCTGAATAAATCCAACTATTAATTATTTTTATAAATTTTAAAGTTCTAATTTAACTTACAGTTAAAAACACCGCATCACTAAACTAAGTTTACAGAAAATTTCGTTAATATTGGCCAAAATGGCTTCACCAACTAAACTCCTAGCCTAACTTTACTAAACATACGGCCACCCCTATAACATGTAAAACAAGATATACTAAATGCATTATAAACTTCAAGGAAATAATGATTAACTACATATAGCAGGCGGTTATTCCTATTGCTTAGAATAAACACGCATCATCATAACCTGGAGCTAAACAACTAATTCCAAGAAACCTTGAAGTTAACTGACGATCTTCTATCATCTTAACTTAAGAAGCAGTCTACTTTTATATTAAATAAATTTCATTTTTCATACTTACTCCTTTAACTCATACTTAGCGCTTTAATCAAGAGTGCTGTAATTTTAAACATTTACACATAAATCAACTAAGCTAACAATAAGCGTTCATCAAAAATAATTTAGATATTAATTAAATAACATGAGCCAAAATATATTCACCATAATAAAACCGTCACTGGAAACTCAATTATTAATTTATCAAACGCTCTATCATCAGCCGAATAATCAATTTAACTTAGTCAACGCGTTTGCTAATTTCTATCAGCTCATCTGTCATATTATTCCTTGTGCAAGTGTAACCTACGAAAACCAAGAAGATCACATTTATTTACAACAAGGCACAGCAGGAAAATATAATTATTCTGTATTACTAAAACATCAGAACCAACCCCTGGGTCAGTTAACTTTCAGCCACAGCCTCCCTTTTAGCTTAGGCACCGGGCTAGAACTTGATGCCCTTTGCTCGCTTTGGTTAACACCATTATTTCATATTTTACAATATCACAGCGCTTTACAAGCCACACGCCAAGATCATCTCACTCAAACCGGCAATCGAGCCGCCTATGAAAAAATTCTTGATCAGGAAATAAACTACGCCAAACGCCATGATTCACCCCTTAGCATGCTGCTAATTGACATAGATCACTTTAAGCGCATTAATGACCAGCATGGTCATCACCAAGGAGATCTTGTGTTACAACACTTTTCTCATCTTCTAAAAGAACTGGTACGTGATTCTGATATGATCTTTCGTTATGGTGGCGAAGAGTTTATTGTCCTCTTGCGTAATACAGATTTAGCAGGTGCCAACTTACTTGCCAAGCGGATTTGTGAAAGTGTCTATCATACTTTGACCTTTAAGATTGATATAAGCGTAACCGTCAGTATCGGTAGCTGTGAATTTGATCATTATGATATTGATCGACAATTTTTTCAACGTGCAGACCAAGCACTTTACCATGCCAAACACCAAGGGCGCAATTGCGTAGCAAGTTACTCTATATTTGATACATCACCTAAGTTATTATCAACACTGAGCAAGACTAGCCAAAGCATAAGCTAATTATTACAGCCTAAAAAAATTACCTATAAAATAATATCATCAAATTCCTATAAAACAGGCTATGATATGGCTTTATTTATTACTAACGTGATACACCAGCATATTATGACGAAAAAGAAACTCACCTTACTTACCAGCAGCATTGTTTTTATCGAATGGTTAGAATTTTCGGCAATGTATCTTATTGATTGCTATGGTATAATTCGAAGCAAGTTAACAATAATTTAGAGATTTATCCATGCCTCATATCGAAGTCAATTGCCCACAATGCAGTGAGAATAATGTCATTAAATTTGGCAGGA
>NZ_AMFF02000080.1:16120-68501 GCF_000297215.2 Piscirickettsia salmonis LF-89 = ATCC VR-1361 | reverse complement strand
TCTTTGATTTTAAAACCATCACCTCTGACAATGGAACAGAGTTTGCGGGTCATGAGGCCATTTCAAAGATCACTGAAGCAGACTTTTACTTTGCTAGACCTTATCGTTCTTGTGATAGAGGTCTAAATGAGCACACAAATGGTTTGATAAGGCGTTTTCTACCTAAAGGGACAGATTTTAATGAAATTAGTGACAAAGAAATAGCAAAAATAGAGCATACATTGAACACCAGAAGAAGAGCGAGTTTGAATTATTGCTCACCTAATCATGTTTTTTTAGAGTATTTGATGGCGGCTTAGTATAGAGTAGTGTTGCACTTCAGATGACGGAGGGCGATTTTGGCATCATTGCCTCCAAGCAAAATACTACTTATTCTCAGGATTTATATGGAAATGTCAACGGAGCCTAATAGCCAGCATACTTAAAACTCCAAAATTTATTTTAACTCTTAAAAATAAAAAATTTAAAATTTAACATCATTTCAATTAAAATTTTTAATTTATCCCCAACACAAAACCTCTTAATTATATTGTTAAATTAAATACTGTTATCTTTTAAAGATGCATTTGTAACTAGCATAAGTTTATTATCAGTAAAATATAAATTTATATTTATATTTATATTTATATTTATATTTATATTTATATTTATATTTATATTTATATTTATATTTATATTTACATAGATGATAAACTAAAGGCAATATCAATATTTTATTATTATTCATAAAATACAAATATAAAATTTACATAATTTTACTTGAAAAAAAATTAGAACTTTACTATGCAAATCAACCCCCTCGACTTTAATTGAACCAAAAAGGTAAATAAATTGGGTGTCATTGCAAAGAGCATCCCTGCCTTAGGTAAAGTGGTAACTTATTATTCTGTATCGAGCCGGTAATTTAATAAATGTTTTTTCATCCTAAACAATAAAATCAATGGCGGAAAACCAATCAAGCAGGTGATAAAATAAAACTGAGCCCAACCAAAATAATCTACCATAATCGCCGCTAATGGCCCAAAATAAACTCGGGGAATGGCGATAATAGCTGATAATATTGCATATTGAGTGGCTGAAAAGCGTTGCTTGCACAAACTCATTAAATACGCAACAAAAGCAACGGTTGACAATGCGCCACAAAAATACTCCACAAATACAGCTGTGGCCATTAAAAAATAACTTTTACTGGCCAGAGCCAGTCCCATATACGCTAAATTAGAAAGCGCCTGTAATATTCCATAACACATCAGCGTACGATAAAGACCTAATCGCTTATAAAAAATCCCACCAACGACGGTTCCCAGCAGTGAAGCTACCAAACTCATTGTCTTATAAATCGTGCCCATTTCTAGCAATGAAAACCCAACCCCTCTAATTAAAAAAGGTGTATTAAGTGCCAATGCCAAAGCATCACACATTTTATATGTTAAAATGAAAATCAATATTGAAAGCGCATGCTCTCGCCGCACAAAATCTTTCAGTGGACCGACAATGGATTCTTGTAATGATCGTGGAGTCGCTTCCTCATTCCTTAGTGCCGGCGCTGCAAATGTTGCTAAAATTTCTAAGGCCATCACCGCTGCCATAATTAAATACGTATTCTGCCAACCTATCTCTGCTGCAAAAACTAAGGCAACAGCGCCCCCAAATAGCATCGCAATACGGCCAGCTAAACTGGTAATTGCAGCCCCCACACCTAATTCATTGGCATGCAAAACATCAATACGATAGGCATCAATTGCAATATCTTGAGAAGCAGAGAAAAAAGAAAAAATCAAAGCAATCATAGCCAAGCCAAATGGGTACTGCTTGGGGCCCGTATACGCCATAAGCACCAAGCCAATCACCAACAGAACTTGAGTCAATAAGATCCAACTACGCCGTCGGCACCAGCCAAAAAGCGAAAAGCGGTCCATCAGCGGCGCCCATAAAAATTTAAAGATATACGGCTGTTGCACCATACTCAAAGCACCAATACCTAAGAGACTCACCCCTGCGACGGTATACCACGCCGATAAGGTCGAACCAACTAATATTAAAGGCAATGAAGATGAAAAAGTAAGTAAAAAAACAGCAGTCGTTCGGCGATTTAAGGATAAATTCATGTGTATTCATACTCAATATCTAAAATTTTACCATTACGCTCTTATCTAGCCGCCTTATCAGCAAAACAAAATAAGCTCTGTCATAATACCATCCTATTTCAACCATCAGCTACAATTAATCTATTTATTTTCTTAACGAGATTGACAGTGTATTACCTTTAAAAAAAGAAGCGATCACTTCATATTCAACACAAATTATTGACTCATTCACTTATATATAAGTTGCATATAATTTACATTATTAATTAAAATAAAATAACAAATTATTATTATAAAAATATATTAACAAATCAAATATCAAGTAAATAACAAATCAATAAATACCCAAAGTAATTATTTATAATATTATGATCAATATTTCCTTATGGAGCAAAGCACAATAAATAAAAGTAAGTTAGATAACTAATACAACCAAACTTTAACTAAACTTTAATAAAATAGATGTTTTATAAATTATTTTTCATTAACCCTCTAATAAATAGAGCGTTAAAATATTACTCAGACTAAGCTTAATATTTAAAAATAAAAAAATTATTATAGCCATTTAGATATTTATGATGTAGTAATATAACAACGTAAAAGTATGGAAGCATAGATTATGTCAACAATAGACGATTTATTACGTGGCCTTAGTGCAAGTCGACAACGAGAACTACTCGAAGAATTAACTGCCGTTTATAATAGTAGCTCTTCAAGACAACACCTTAACACTGAAGCACGTGAAAAATATCGCCAACTCCTCAGAAAGTTTGGCTACATGAACCGATTGCAACAATTTGATAAAACAGAAGGCGAATATAGCTCTCTAAACCACGGATTAGGCCCTTGGCCCGGCGTCCAGTTTTTTCCAAATTGGAATTATACTCGGCTACTCCTTCTGCGCTTTAGAAGGCAAGCCCAGGCCATTGCCAATGCTTTCCATTCAAATGTTTTCAATCGTAACCTTGGTCGTAGAGAGGTCGGAATCGGCTTTTCAATCCTTGGTGTCGTTTGGTATTTACCCAGGTTATTACGCCATACGGCGCTCTCATTAAAACATTTATTCAGCAATGAAAAAAGTTCTAGTGATTACTTTAAGAAGTACTGGTTTCAGTTTTTTAATGATCTCATTTGGGCTGCGACAGGCGCGATCACCTTAGGCATTGGTACCGGTTGGTATCTTGGCCCGTGGGCGGCAGCTTTAGGGCCTGGCGGAATCATCCTAACCGTCGCGCTGTATGCCTTCGACGTTGTTAATATGGTCGCTAAAGCGTATACGAAAATCCGCAAAATGAATCGTATTATTTCCCATACTAATGAACAAATTCAAGGTATTTGCCTAGAGCTTGCCTTACCATACTCTGCAGATATTGACACTCTACGCAGAATAATTGCAGAAGCAGAAGCAAAAATTTACCAAATGCAAGGACAAAGGACCTCTCAATTAGAGGGCTCTAATATTACTCCTGAAATAGTAAGTCGATTCGTATTCCAAAACATCACTGAAGAAATGAAGAAACTCCAACAATTAAAAGACCTTCTTGATATTAAAGAAAGAACGCTCCTTAGAAAATCCTATGTAAAATATGACCAATTCAGCAAAGTTGGCATTACTGTCGGCTTGCTTGCCGGCATGGTTTTAATGCTAACAGGTCCCATCGGTGCCGCAGTAGGTGCAGGTGTTGTTCTTGTAACCTGTGGTATTCAATATTGGCTTAACCACTACTTCTTACCTAAAAAGGAAGTTCAACTTGCTTCAGATCCATTAGAACTGCTGCATTTAAAGTTAAATAGCCATGTTGATAAGCAAATAATTAAGCTCAATGAAGAGCTCCAGTACTTAAAGAACGGTCCAGAGAAAAAACAAACTAACGACAAACTTCTCATGTATATGAGGGCAAGGGGAGCGCTCAACCACTGGAAAGGCCGACTAGAACGTAACAGTGACAGCTCTATATTGTTACGAGCTGCCGCATTAACTATGGATGCAAGCAAAATCCGCAGAAAAGGCACTGGAGCACCTGCTAGCTATAAAGACCTTAAATCCGCACTCAAACACTTTTCAACACCCTGGAGAGATGCATTTAAGGACACACAAGCACAATTTAGTCCGTTGCTCAAAGACTTCTCAGCATCGAGTAAAGTAAAACCTAACGCTGAAAGCCCAAGCCCACTATCACGAAGTAGTACGGACTCTCAAGGCAGTAGCAACGACGAGAACTTTAGCGAGAGACATTTGCTCTTCAAAGCAGCAGCTTCTCAAGCCGCCGCCGATAGCGGTTATCAGCCACTCCAAAGCGGAGTAACCATCGCCACATCACGATAACCATAATCGGCTCCAGTATAAAACTAGAGCTTGAAAGCGCCAGTCTCGCGATGGCAATGTTTTTAATATACCTTCTTAGCCATTGCGAAATGCATAAAATAAAACGAATCAGGGACTATCCTAAGCGTATACCCATAACTTAGCACACTATAAAACAAGTTCTCATTTTAATTTATGGATTTTTTCTGCCATTTTTTCTGAGATTTTTTTCTAGCCAATGAAGTGCTTAAGTTGAAATATTGCATGATAAGTAATATGCCAAGTGTAATTATCGATAATAATAAAAACGGCAACTTTACTGAAACTAACTGACTAAATGTTAACCCAAGCATCGGTATAATAATAGAAGCTAAGCCAAAGATCATCGTGTTTATTGAAGAGACTTTACCCATCATATGGGTCGGCGTATTTTTTTGCAAAAGCGTTGCGCTGGAAATACTAATTAAGGTGATTCCTCCGGCATTGAGCATTGCAAATACAAAAAATACACGTTGAGAAAGCATGGAAGAAAATGCGCCATAAGTAAACATGGAAATAATGACAAGAGTCGCACCTAATTTTATTAAAGTCACTTCATTGCTATTTTTATAACACTGACAAAAAATGCTCGCTGCCATTCCCCCAATACCAAAAAAAGAGCCAATTAAAGCAAAATCTTTGAAGTCTAACCCGATCGACTTTAGCAGCACAGGAAAAAGACTATCTCCTAAATAAATTGCAAATGCAGCTATTATCATCCCTAAAAAAGGAACCAGTAATTTTTTTATATCTAAATCACCTTGTGACAGTGGTCCCATAGCAATTTTAGAGCATTTATCACTCACCTCTTTCAAAAAAAAGGACAGGCCAAATGTCAAAAAAAATAAAATTGATGTAATTAAAAAACACCACTTTTTACCTAGAGTCGAAAAAACAACCATACCAATAATAGGCGCAATAATAAGCAAGCCATTTGCATTAAACTGAATCAAACTATTAACACTTAATAGCTGTTTTTTATCAACCGTTAGTTTTATGATCCTAGAGAGTGCAGGGAAAAACACTGTTTTTAAAGAAGAGCGAATAAAAACAAGAGCAAATAAAATAAAATAGCTATTAGTAAAAATTAATCCTATCGTCAAAAAAAAACACAAGATACTACTATATTGTATACATGTTATCGAGCCTTTGGCATCGACCAAGCGCCCAGCAAAAGGAGAAATAATAATACTCGGTATCGATACAGTAAAACTAAATAGAATAACTTTATATAGGGGTAACTTCCATAGATAAACAATCACTGTATATAACACAGTAAAGTCCATCATGAGCGCAAAGCTTTCTAAAAAAGAAAAGGCTAATACCACTCTAAATATAGTCGATTTTTTTACTAGCCTTATCGCCTCCATAAAATTAATATAGCCAATATTTTAAAGTTAAATACAAAATAAAAATGACAGCAATAATTTTTAAAGCTGCCATAACTAGAATTAAATCTTAGCCGATTGAGCCTGTGCATGAGCAGCTTGAGGAACAAGCTTCAGACCAAGCAAATTCATCAATAGACACTGACTCTAACTCACCCACTAAGGCAATAATTTGACTTTCAGACATATCACACTCCAATTTTATATTTAAATATTCACATTATTGAATATCAATGTACGCCAATTGATAACATGCTGTCAACAACATTCCTTTCATGGGAAGAAAGTAATGTAAGTAAAAATCCTGCTGTGCCGGAGAGCAAACCTGGAAGTTCGTCTTCATGGTAATAATTATCAACCAACACACCATAATTTAAGTAGATTAAATTAATTTTTTGAATTAAACTTTCTTTAACTTGCTCGCATCTTCGCTTAGTACTCTCTTTAATCTCTAGCTGACTCATCGTTAAGATCGTATTCAAAAATTCCAAATAGCCCGCTAAACCATGACACAGATTTAAATTGGCACTTTTTGAATACTCCATATGCGTAAGCACAATCTCTATCTCTTTATCAAAGTCTATATTAATATAGCGCCTTGCATAAAGCTTAGATAAAACAATCCCAATACTACCATGACACCATGACTCATCAGATTGACCATTATCCGGACGTCGCCAATGATTAATACTCGGATCAAAAAATGAACGTTCTCTTTTCATCAACATATTAATCACTTTGATATACTGTATATTTCGACCATAATGGTTCATATAAGCAGAAAGAGCGGCAATAATCCCTGCCGTTCCATGGGCAAAGCCAAGCAATGTTTTATCATTAAGGTGCTGATCAAGAGCATTCACTATTTTTAGAACCACTGACTGGCAAATACAGCCAAGACTTTTACTGATCGCATGATAGCTTTGCAATTGGCCTTTAATAGTCAGTAAGCCTAATACAATGCCTGATAGCCCTTTAATCACATCCAAATCAAGCACGCTTTTTACTTCCAACGCTGATGCCCCATAGGCTATCTTTTGCAAAGCCACTTGAATCACCGGCAGCTCTTCTAATAAATTCTCAGAAGTAATGATATAGACATAAAGGCAACCCACTAAACCCTGATATAAAGATGGCTCATAGGTAATTCTTTCTCGATAAAGGTAATTCTTAATATCATTACGAATGGTTTTATAATGTTTCGTTTTCTTAATGTTTAGCACAGAATTCAGCTGATGCCAGACCAATAAAATCCCCGGTGTACCATTATACAAATCTAAACTTGCCAGACCATTCCAAGTGTTATTTTCTAAGATAATCGTTGACATATGTGCCGTGCTAGAAATATAACAAAGCTTGTTAACTAAGCGCTGCCACATTGATTTAATAATTTCTATATGTGATACCCCTGCATCAAAAAAATCTTTTCTTTCAAGTGTATTAATATCAGGGGATATTTCTGTTAACGTTATTCCATCTCGCCTTGCAACAAAGGCTTTTTTAGCAACTAAGATATTATTAATTTGATTTTCTTTATCCTTATTAGAAAGTAACTTTATTTTTATATCAAACAGATCCTTCGCTGATTTTTCCATCTTTGTAAAAAGAACCTTACCATCATAAGAGCATAACTTTTTAGAATCAAATTTTGCATAAAAAATGGGGATACTCGCACTTTTTAATTGCTCAGCCTCATACTGATATAATGCTGTCGGCAAATCAACTTCATACATTTTATTGATTTCTAATGCTTGGCTTTGCTTAATGAGAGTCACCGGGTGATTAATGTTTTTAATAATATTAAAATAGGTTTTTGTTCCCCTTAAGATTACCCGATAATCAATATCACTAAATAACTCATTGACCTTGGCAATAAAGTCAGGCTTGATTTTCATGATTAAATCGTATGTTTTCTCAAAGCCTACAATTAAATCATCAATATGAGCTTCAAAGGCATTCTTCCTATTGATATCATAGGTTAAAGGACTGGCTTCTTCTTCACGATTAAGAATACTTCGCGGTAACATCAATGTGTCATATAAATGTCCAACCTCTTGATACTTATGCCATTTACCAGAAAAAATTGTTTCTATATCAACAATCACCGGATAATCACCATTGAAAACGATATTTTCATAATGCAGATCACACGATGAAAAAACATAAGCCAAGCATAGCAAAGCACCAAAGCGCTCGAATGCTAGATGATCATTTTGACCTTGCAAAGCCGAGCTTAACCGCTGATGATCCGCTGTAGCCGTTAAGATCGCATGCACTGATTGTATCCATGAATAATCTTGTTTATTAATATTTTTTAAAGCAATATTATCAAGCATTGCTGAAGTCTCAACTTCATTGAGCCAAGTGATAAAATTATTATATTTTTCAAATAAATCGCTTAACCTCGGCTTATAGTAAAACTCACCTGACTCTTTTAGCTGGCTCTTAAAACCAATACAAAATCCACACTCAAGCGCACCATGAAAGTCTCCCACAGGAGAGACCTCAGTAATAACTTCAATTTTCTCACCAACTAAAATATGCGACTCAATTTCTCGTATATCAGCCGCTAGACGCAGATAAAATTGCAGCAGTGCATCTTTTAAAAAACGACACTGTAAATCAAATGAGTTTTTGCTATGGTACTTACTTAAACATGCATTTAAATCAAACCCAGTTAAATATTGATGATAATCATTGCTTTTGTTCTCTTTAAAGTAAATTTGGCTATCCACTTCAAGCGCTCTATATAAAGTAACATCTAGCAAAGAAGAATAGAGTTTTAAAAAGCTCTTCGTAAGAGTTGTCTCACTGATTTTACCCTGAGGAAAAGAATCAAGAATATTCTGAACATCCTTGGAAGAAATGAACTGGCCAATGATACTTCTATAAATGTCTAAGAATGCCTCATTTTTATTCATAACTGTAACCGAGCCTATTATTTAAATCGTCAATATTAAGATCTATAACAGCCGAGTATTTTATCACAAACTAATCATGGGCATAGTGAATTAACAGCAATATCACCATCAAGTTTTTTATATTAAAAACTTAATTTTTAAGATAAAAAATTAGTTTAATTAAAACAATAAATTAACATCATTAAAGATAGAAAAAATAATAAATGCAACTTACAACGCAGAGCCTTTGCCTTGTAAATTGCTAATATTAAACACTTCAAACTATGTTATAGCAAGGCAGGCAAGTCACCTTTAAGCCTCTAAACAGACCTCTAATGTTTGACTCTGAGCTACTTTATAATGATCAAACATCAACATGGGTTGACTTTGGTCTTCATTTTTTGAATGCGAGAAAAACCTTTCATTTTCACGATCTTTAGCACTTAAAAAATACCCTTGACTTGAGCTTTTCACACCAAACCGAGCATAATGGTGGATATCTCGCATCCGAACTTTTGCACCATCCGGGCAAATTTCTTGCCTTAACAAGCTATTCGTAGGAAGATTCAAGAGTCGAACCAGCTCATTCGCTGTTGCTGTGGTGTTGCCTAGATGGAGCAGACCACTTTTTTGCCTAATCGATGCCGCAAAACACAAATCTTGTAATGTCTGGCATTGCCCCAATGTCTCTTGTTTTGATGCTGAAGTATCAAAATTTTGAAGTACCTGTCGCAATCCAACAAGTTTTTCTTCTTTAGCAGTTACTTTTTTTTGTTCCGTACTAGCCACTAATTCTGGCCCTATACATTTCTCGCAGCTCGCTATATACTCATTTAATTGAGTGTTGACCTCTGCAATAAGCTGAGGACCCCTTATATTCAACAGATACCTAGAGAGTTTAGAATTCCTTTTTAAATAGTCTTTTTCTAGATACCTTAAAGCATCTAAAAGGTCTCGACCTGATTGCGCAGTAGTCACTGCAGATAGCGTCTTTCTAATAGTAAGAAGAGGATCGTAACCTTTAATATTAGAAGCAGGGTTATATGGGTTGCCGGAGTTATCCATTACCTCTTGACGAAGCTCTATGAGCCATTGGCGTATTTTACTACGTAAAGGAGAAAAATTCATTTCAACCTCCATCAGATCCAAGGTAAGGATAACTTTACAATTTAAAAAATATTTAATTTATTTAATAATAGTAAATCAATATATAAATATTACCTTAGTTTAACTCTATAATAAATATAATATTTTTTAACAAAATTTTGTAAGGCTGTCACTTTATATCAACTCCAAAGTAAAGTCGCTATCTTTTTTATTTGAAATGCTGTAAATCCCCCAAGTAACCCATGTTTATGGTTTCATGAAACAACAGATAACAAAAAAAGACAATGCGTTATCAATCAGAAAACGGCCTTGAGTTCGATTGGTATTTGAACATTAAGGCCGCTTAACTGGTTATATTTAAAGTAGTATTTTTACATAGAAGGACTTGCAGAATCCATTTTACCCTTCAGACTTTGAAGAAATTTATTGGTGTCAGGTTGAGTTCTCCCCCAAAAAAGAACACCACTTTGGTGATCGCCTTTTACTGTAGCAAGTATCTTTTCTACTTCTTGTAACTTTTCCTCTAAATTCCTGTGATCACGACTCTCGATACAGTTAAAGAGCTTAAATACTCTTTCAGGAACTTTAGCGAGCACACCATCTATTAATGGAATCTCGAATTTACTACTACCAATCCCGAGCTTAAAGCCTCCTTCTTCCGGACCAAGTGCAGCTTTTTTCAAAATATCTTGCTTCAGCAGTTCTAGCCGACTTGAGCAATCTTCAGGTCCAGCTTCAGCCTTTTCACTCTTTTGCTCTAACAATTGCTGCTGCAACTCTTCTACTTTCCGCTGCTTCTCTTCCAGCAATTGGTCCTTCTGCTCCAGCTCCGCCTCTAACAAAGAGATATTTTCTTTACTCTTTACATGTTTGTGGCTACTAATTGCTTCCAGTAACTTTAATCGTAACGAGTGAATTTTCGTCCGCTCTGCTCTTAATTTCGACCCGCTCTGCTTCTGGCTCTCTTGATGCTCTTGATGTCCCTGATGCTTCTGTTTAGTCTGTTCGTGCTCACAAATATTGATACAAAACTCTAGCTGTTTTTCAAAAACAACACATCCCGGCATATCAAAATATTTCTGAAGCAACTCATGCCGTTGCATCTCATCTAAAAACTCTTGAAGATCATCCAATGAGCTAAGATTCTCAAGTTTCCCCTGAAAAATCTCCAAATTATTAAGCAACCCTGGTATAAGACGAGCCCGCCTCTCTAGCTCACTCTTATGAATACTATTTAGCCACTTCTGCACAAGATTTTTCAAAGAATCAAGCTTGTTATATACATCCGGCATATTTATCTCCAAAGCTGCATGAAAATTTAAGAATAATCAAAGGAAATCAATCAAGTTAATCTTCCCTAAAATATTCTATATAAATATTTATATTTAAATTTTATTTATTTAATAATACAGATTATTATCCAACTGATTTAATTAAGTTTATTTTAATTAAAAAATTTTATAATAAAAACAATAGTATTGCCTACGTAAATATTGTAAATATTAAGTAAAGAAAACCAAAGGTAAAAGTTAACAACCCTGGAATTTTTATCGAAGTTTTATTTTTTCAGATTGACCTAGAACGGCTAGAACCAAGAGACTAACAGGCTGTAACAACATTTTTTCAAGCGTTTTCAACGCCTTTTTATTTAAAATCCATTATATTTTTCTCATATTATTTTTTATTTAATTCTATAAATTTTAACTCTGTTAATATCATTTAAAACGATTTAAAAGATATAAATTTTAACTAAAGTGATAGGGTTAACGGAACACTCAATCAAGTATATAAATTATAAATAGACAAGCTAAAAGCGATTTTCCTCACTATCCGTTAATCACCACAATCAAGATTCTTGATATACACATTTGTCGACGGCTGTGTTCTAGCAAAAAAGAAAAAAACCCGGTGCTGAACCTCATCAGCAACTGCTTGTATCGCTTGTATTCTCCTGAGCTTATCCTCTGGGGTAAAATTAAGACCATCCTGGTTTGCCTGAATTATCAACAGGATTTGAGCAATCCTTTTCGGCACTTCTATAGATCTACCACCATTTACACTTATAGAGCATGTACTGCCACCGATCCCCAACTCAAAACGTCCAGCTTGAGCATCCCTCACAATCTTCTGCATTACTAAATCTAGCCTTTGCTGTGCGGAGGGTCCACCTTGAATATTCATATTTGACTGATGAGAAGCTCCAGCTCCTGGAGTACTTGGGCTTGGCTCTACAGTTTGGTCATTTGCTCTTGATTGATGCGAAGGTCCTGCTTCTGGAGTCCTTGGGGTTGGCTCTGCAGTTTGAGTACTTGTAGCCCCTAGCTTTTGCCGCCTAGCAGACAGCATTTGTTGAAGGTGCTGTATTCGTATTTCAAGAGTAGTGAGTGATTCTACACAATTATCTAACCTTTGCTCACAAGCAGCTTCCTGCTTCTTAAAGTTCTCTAATTGCCGTTCACAAAGGTCAAATCCCCGGCCTGTAACTTCTGCTCTCTGTCCAACACTCTGTGCTTGTTGTTCTAATGACAAGCTAGCACCTGTACTAATGGACTCATCTTCATCACTAACACTGGATTGAAGAAAAATCTCGGCCTCTAAAGCACTAGTGCTTGGCCCTGCGACTTGGAGACTCGTACTAGATTGATGAGAAGATTCTGTCTCTGGAATATTTGCGCTTTGTTCTACAACTTGAACACCTACACTTAGCTGATTAGAGGTTCCTGCTCCTAAAGCACTTGTACTTGGCTCTGCGACTAGCTCCCCATTATATACTTGATTCAAAGTACCTGTATCATCGCTTTGCTGCACATCAACCCTTACGCTATGACGAGGAGGAAGCCTATCAAGAGAGTCTTCTACTCCCTTCAGGGTATCTGCTACTTTCTGACTAAGGATATTATATCTCTGGCGAATAACAGCCAAAAGAGCTGCGTTCTCTTCAGTCCAGTGCTGACTAATAACCTCCACTTGTCCATCAGGAGAATCTGCCTCCTGTGCAGTGACCTCTGAGTCTAATACTATTTCTTCATCACTAAGGCTAAGCTCACTAGAAGATTACATTTCTAAAGCAGTTATGCTTAGTTCACTGTCTTTTTCACTAGTTAGCGCCACCCCAGCAACTAATAGTTCATCCCTCAATGATGGTCCCCACTCAACAATCTCTTTAGCTGCTACCCCTATCTCTTTAGCAGCTATCCCCACCATTTCTTCACAAGCTAGAATATATTCTGCTAACAATTTGTCTTGTAAAACAGAGTCGTATGCACCAACTAAGTGACTTTCTTGAAGACAAACTAAAATATCGAGGAGAACTTCCGCCGATTTGGCTCTCTCTACCTGCTTCTCAAGCTTACTAAGAAAGCTAATAGCTCTATGAACTTCCTCTTCAAAATTACCGTCTGGTTGAGCAACAGGTAAACTTATAGCAACATGTTCTAATAACCTCAGCACACTCGCCTGTAAATCTTCAAATAACATAGTCATCTCCAACAGATAATGTTAAAAATAATTCTGCTAGCTAAAAAAAGAACAAGCTAACTTTAGGATAATAATCAGGCTTTATATTTTTATGCTACATCTAAAATACTGCTGTGATAACCTGCTTTTAAGTATTCGATTTGTTCTCCTAAATATAACTGCACAGCACTCATGCTTTTAAAATAGGGAGATTACAATCTAAAAATTAAAGCAATTTTTTGTACATGTAAAGTAAATTTTAAGCAAGGGAAGCTATCGCCCCTTTAAATTTAACTGCTTTAACATACTCTGACTCATTAAAAGTGATAAACAATACATATTAAAATAAATAGATAGTAAAATTACAACTCAATAATTAATTTAAATAATAAGGGCTTGAAATAAAATAGCTTATTGACTGCCGTCTCCAGCCTCTGATAAACCAACCTGTTTCGCGTCAATTTATCTAAGTTTCTCCCTTAAATTCTACTTCTTAGCAGCAGCATATAAATTACTACTCATATACCCACACCACATTGTCCACACCAGCTGTTTTGATATAAAAACAAAAAAGGGAGCTAAAGCTCCCTAGTATTTTATTCAGCAACTCGATAGGTGGGATCTTCCAAGATATTCACCTCAACTTTATTTTTTGCCTTCGATAATAAGACTCGACAATCTGCACTTAAATGCCTTAGGTGCAACGTTTTATTCACAGCATCATAGCGTTCAGCCAGCTGGTTAATCGCCTCTAACGCCGAATGATCACACACACGCGAGTTATCAAAATCAACGATCACATCCTCAGGGTCGTCATACGGCGTAAATAGCGATTTAAAATTAGATACTGAGGCAAAAAATAATGGCCCTTCCAGTTGGTAGACTTTACTACCTGCCTCATTAATATAGGTTTTAGAGTGAGTATTCTTGGCACTTTTCCAAGCGAAGGCTAAAGCTGCGACGATCACACCAACAATCACGGCGGTTGCCAGATTACTAAATACTGTCACTGCCGATACGAGAACTAACACAAAGGCATCGACTTTTGGGATCTTGTGTAAAATTCTAAAACTAGACCATTCAAACGTTCCAATCACCACCATAAACATAATGCCAACTAATGCTGCTAAGGGAATCTGCGCAATGAGTGGCGAGGCAACCAGAATAATCGTTAATAAGCCTAAGCCTGCAATAATACCTGATAAACGTCGACGTGCTCCGGAGTTAATATTGATCATACTTTGACCAATCATTGCGCAGCCCCCCATACCACCGAAAAACCCACAGGTGATATTAGCAACTCCTTGGGCTACGCATTCTCGATTTTCCTGACCGCGCGTTTCGGTCAGCTCATCAATCAACGTTAAGGTCATGAGTGATTCTGTCAGGCCAACAATGGTTAAAATCACCGCATACGGCAAACAGATTTTAATCGTCTGCCAGTTTAAAATAACATCCGGCACATGAAACTTAGGAAAACCTCCTGCCGTTGATGCCAGATCACCCACTGTGCGCGTCTCTAAGCCAAACATATGCACAAGTGCCGTAACTACTAAAATCGCTACTAATGCCGCAGGTAGAAAGCGCGTAATCTTAGGCAATGCATAGACAATCACCATCGTTAATGCAACTAAACCCAGCATAATATACAATGAATTGCCACTGACCCACTGTATCACATCATTCGCATCGTTAAACTGAAACTGCTTGAGTTGCGCTAAGAAAATGACAATCGCCAAGCCATTCACAAAACCAAACATTACCGGCTGTGGTAACATTCGCACCACACGCCCTAAGCGCAGCACACCGATTAAAATTTCTAAAATTCCAGTCATAATAATCGTCACAAAAAGGTATTGTAAGCCTTGCCAACCTGGGTATTGCGAGACCAAACCAACGATAACAACCGCCATCGCCCCGGTCGCCCCAGAGATCATCCCTGGTCGCCCACCTAAAATCGCCGCCAATGTACACATAATAAAAGCCGCATATAAACCCACTAAAGGGGCAACATGTGCAACCAAGGAAAACGCAACCGCCTCAGGAACCAGCGCCATCGCTACCGTAACCCCGGATAAAACCTCATCTTTGACACTTGCTGTTGTTTGCTTAATCAGCCCGAACATATATATTAAAGTCCTCTACCATTATTTCTTTTTGATTACTCGCCCTGCGCGGCCAGAGCAAGACCTAAAATTGCCACTGTTTTTTGATCGCGTTTGACCAAAATTAGCTGCTCACGTAACCAAGGCGGGATTTTTTGTGCATGTAAAAACTTTTTTAACGGCTGCGAATGCGGATGCCCTTGAGGGTGAAAACGCTCACCGCCTTGTCGCAAGCCAATCGTCACGCCTTGCCAATCCCAGTGTGCCAAATCTACACCCAGGTCAACTAAATGCTGACTTGAGATGACCTGGCCATTTTCAAGCGTGACTGTTTCACCACCCCAGGTTTGTTCTTGTAAATGATAAGCACAGCAATGATGACTATCGTCTTGTTGTTGATCAAATAAATACAAATGGCCATGATAACGACGCAATAGCCAATGTCCCCATGTCAGCATGGGCTGAGCATCAACTTTAGCCAAACAGACATCATGAATTAAGTGAGTAAGCTTTACTTCACTTGGCATCAGCACCTGAGAGTGGGCAAGCCAAGCACGAATCAAGGCCTTTTGACGCGCCAAGGAATAAGCCTCAAATCCTGCAAGCTTAAATAAGCTCAAGCAATATTTAGAACATAGACTATTATTTAAATTTAAATTTAAATAATTATTACCCACGTTACTTTGACCCTGATGAGTAAGGTGCTTAACTAAATCCTCCTGTACATAGGCATTAAGCAACTCATTATGCTCAGCACATAAACGTGCACTACGACCAACTGTATCAATTAATCCAGGATAACGTTGATGCAAATTAGGTAACACTTGATGACGTAAAAAATTGCGCTCAAACCTTAAATTATCATTTGAATCATCATGCACCCAGTCTAGCTGATGATCGCGCGCATAATGCGCTAAATCAATTTGCTTAAGTTCTAACAATGGCCGCAAGACTATACGGTCATCGTCAGCTGAAAATTGAGACTCTTTAGCCATCGCTGCCAAACCCTGTGGCCCGGCACCGCGAAACAGCTGCAATAAGACCGTCTCAATCTGGTCATCGCCATGTTGACCTAACAATAATAGGTCACTCTCTTGCATGAATTTTTTAAACACCCCATAACGGGCTGTGCGAGCAGCCGCTTCAAGTCCCGAAGATAATTGACTTAAATTCAGACTGACTTTCTCACAAATAAAATTAATTTGGTAAGACTGACAAACACACTGGCAGTACTCAGCCCAAGCATCCGCCTGAGCATTTAAGTCATGATGAACATGGACTGCAGTGAGTTTATTTTTAATTTGATAGTGTGGGTAATGCTCTGCTAACCGCATCAATGCGGCTAAAAGAACACGGGAATCAAGACCACCACTGAAACCTAAATACAGCTGCCGTGCGCCTATCAGGCGTGGCAGGCAGCTTGTTAAAGCATCGCTAATCGCATCCTTATCATCGCTTCCCAACCCCGTCACACCAACAGGACTAACTGCGTGTTTCAAAGGTTCCATAGCGCATAAAGCGTTGATAGCGTCCTTCTAGAACCTCTTCGATGGGTAACGCTTTCAAGCGCTCAACACGACTGGACAAGCTATCACGAATGGTTTGGCTCACCGTTAACAGATCGCGATGTGCCCCCCCTAAGGGTTCAGCAATAATTTCATCAGCAATGCCATGCTCAAGCAAACGATCTGCGGTAATCCCCATGATTTCAGCTGCATCCGAGGCTTTTTCTGCCGTATGCCATAAAATCGCCGCACAGCCTTCAGGTGAAATGGTCGCATAATAGCTGTATTGCAGCATTAAGGTCACATCACCCACACCAATGCCTAGCGCGCCACCCGAACAGCCCTCACCAATCACACAACAAATCACCGGTACACGTAGCTTCGACATTTCAAATAAATTACGCGCAATCGCCTCAGCTTGACCACGGGCTTCCGCACCGACACCAGGATAGGCTCCCGGTGTGTCAATAAACGTAATTACCGGCAATTTAAAGCGTTCTGCCATCTTCATCAAGCGTAATGCCTTACGGTAGCCTTCTGGGTGTGGCATACCAAAATTACGATACGTCCGCTCTTTCGCATCACGGCCCTTTTGCTGACCTATCACCATCACTGGCCGGTCATTTAAGCGCGCCACACCACCAATCACCGCCTTGTCATCGGCAAAAGCACGATCGCCATGCAATTCATCAAACTCAGTGAAGACATGTTTAATATAATCCAACGTATAAGGACGCTGAGGATGACGTGCCAGCTGAATCACCTGCCATGCACTCAAGTTCGAAAAAATCGACTCAGTCAGTTTACGGCTTTTCTCTTCTAACGATTCAATCTCATTACTGATATTAATATCTGAATTTGAGACACTACGTAGCGTCTCAATCTTCGCTTCTAATTCAGCAATCGGTTGCTCAAAATCTAAAAAATTTAAATTCATCTAATTTAACTTCCCACTCGAATGTAAGAAGGCCAGGCAAAACGCCTATCTTGCCATTGCCATTTGGAAAAATCAAGCTAAGCATAACATACCTCAACCCCCTGATCTGTAAATCCTTGTTTTAGCTTAACAATAAACTCATCCGCCAAACACACTCGCCAGTCCATGCCTAAGCGCAGCTGCCCTTTTAATTGCGAGCTTGTGTAATAATCAATACGGACCGGACATTCACCACGATAGTCTTCAAGCAAGTGTTTAAACGCCACTATATCTAAATCCTGACTCTGTATTTTTAGTAATAAATGCGACGCAAATTGCTCACGAGCGCTTTGCAGATTCCAGACATTTTTAGTACTGATCTTACGTTGACCACTATAATCATCAATACCAGCCTCACCTTCAACCACCACCAACTCATCGATCACCAATAATTCACGTGCAGCCTCAAAACTCTCACTAAATACCGCCATCTCAACACGCGCACCATGGTCATCCAAGGTTAAAATTGCCATGCGCGTCCCACGCTTGGTTTTCATCACCCGTAAGGCAACCACAATCCCGGCAATGACCACCGTTTTTTTCGTCGATGTCACTTGTAAATCAGCCAAACGACAGGTCGTCAACGCTGAAATTTCAGCTAAGTATTGATCAATCGGGTGGCCACTTAAATACAAGCCCAACGTTTCTTTTTCAGCTTTTAGACGAATATCATCAGGCCATTTTTCAACCGCAATCAACTCTGGTGTTTTAACGGACATGCGCGCTGAACCTGACTCAGGTGCTTCAGCTAAGGCAAATAAATCATTAATCCCCTGCTGTTGATTCATTTGCTGTTGCTCGGCAAATTGCAAGGCCCGCGGCAAATTTTCCAGCAAACTGGCTCGGTGCGGCCCTAAACCATCGAATGCTCCAGCACGAATTAAGCTTTCAAATACACGTTTATTAAACTTCTTTAAGTCCACGCGCAAACAAAAATCAAATAAATCAGTAAACGGTCCACTTTGACGCGTCTTAATCAGCTCATCAATCGGCATACGACCAACACCCTTCACCGCCCCCAAACCATAAACCACCGCTCCCTGATCATTCACGGTAAACTGGTATTGACTATGATTAACGTGCGGAAAGATAACATTAAGCTTTAAGCTATCACACTCTTGAATAAGTAAAACGACCTTATCCGTATTATCTAAATCAGCGGACAATACCGCGGCCATAAACTCCGCCGGATAATAGGCTTTTAACCACGCGGTTTGATAAGAGAGTAACGCATACGCCGCCGAGTGAGATTTATTAAAGCCATAACCGGCAAATTTATCGACCAAATCAAAAATCGCTGACGCTTGCTCTTTATCAACATTATTTTTTACGGCACCTTCGACAAAGATTACTCGCTGCCGGTCCATTTCTTCTTGCTTTTTCTTCCCCATCGCCCGGCGCAGCATATCCGCCCCACCCAGGGTATAACCTGAGAGCACCTGAGCAATTTGCATCACCTGCTCTTGGTATAAAATCACCCCATACGTCGGTTTTAAACAGGCCTCTAAACTTGGATGAGGGTACTCAATTTCAGCACGGCCATGCTTACGGTTAATAAAATCATCCACCATACCAGAGCCCAATGGCCCAGGCCGATAAAGGGCAACTAAGGCGATGATATCTTCAAAACAATCAGGCTGTAAGCGGTGAATCAACTCTTTCATACCGCGTGATTCTAGCTGGAACACCGCCGTGGTCTGACAGGCTTTAAGCACATCAAATGCCTTCACATCATCCAAGGCAATACGAGTAATATCAATACTTTCTTTATTTTCAGTCGCTAATCGTGTATTTATCGCTTTCAATGCCCAATCAATAATCGTCAAGGTTCTAAGACCTAAAAAGTCAAATTTGACCAGCCCTGCTGATTCAACATCGTCTTTATCAAATTGCGTAATTAAGCTATTAGAGCCAGATTCACAATAAATCGGCGTATAATCACTGACCACAGATGGCGCAATCACAACACCAGCGGCATGACGTCCGACATTACGCGTCACCCCTTCTAGCTTTAAGGCCAAATCAATTAAAGCCGCAATATCTTCTTCGTTTTGATAGCGTTCAGAGAGTTCGTCCGATTCAGCCAAGGCCTTGGTTAAGGTCATACCTAAATCATTTGGAATTAATTTAGCAACTTTATCAACCATGCCATACGGTTGACTTAACACACGGCCAACATCACGCACAACCGCTTTTGCTGCCATCGCACCAAAGGTAATAATTTGCGAGACCGAATAGCGCCCATAGGTCTCAGCCACATAGCCAATCACGCGATCGCGGCCTTCCATGCAAAAGTCAATATCAAAGTCAGGCATTGACACCCGTTCAGGGTTTAAAAAGCGCTCAAACAGCAAATCATAGGCCAATGGATCTAAGTCTGTAATCAATAATGAATACGCAACCAGTGACCCCGCACCGGAGCCCCGCCCCGGCCCAACTGGAATTTGCTTTTCTTTCGCCCAAGAAATAAAGTCAGCAACGATTAAAAAGTAACCGGCAAAGCCCATTTGATTAATCACGTTAAGTTCAAAATCCAAGCGATCCAAATAGACTTGTTGACGCGACTGATATGCATCCTCTGATGAATATTGCGCTTGATCGAGTAAAACCTCCAAACGCTTTGCCAAGCCATCACGCGCTTGCTCAATAAAATACTCTTCTGTGGTTTTACCTACAGGAATCGGAAAATTGGGTAAATACGGCTGACCTAGATTCAAGGTTAAATTACAGCGCTTTGCAATTTCTATAGAATTTTTCAATGCTTCTGGAATATCAGCAAAAAGCTCAGCCATCTCTGTTTCTGAGCGTAAATATTGCATGCTAGAATAATTTTTCTCACGTCTGGGATCAATCAGCACCACACCATCATGAATACACACCCGTGCTTCATGGGCATCAAAATCGTCTTTTTTTAAAAAACAAACATCATTAGTAGCAACAACAGGCACCTGAGCTTCGCTTGCCAACACGACGGCACTGTGAATATAGTCCTCATCTTGCTCACGTGAAGTACGTTGCAGTTCTAGATAAAAGCGCCCGGGAAATAGCTCACACCAAGCATGTAAACGCGCGTTTGCCAAATCACGTTTTTCTTGTAATAAGGCTTGACCAATATCACCTTTTTTACCGCCGGATAACGCAATTAAACCACCGCTGCACTCTATAAGCCAGCCACTTTGAATGATCGCCTCATCACCAACCTGACCATATAGATAAGCCTTAGAAAGCAAGCTACACAAATTGTCATAGCCTTGTTTATTCTGACAAAGCAATAATAATGGGTAACGCGTCTGATCGCCTTCATGCTGCACCCAGATCTCAGCACCTACCAACGGCTTAATGCCGGCATCACGTGCTGCGCGATAAAATTTAATCAGGCCAAATAAATTAGCATGATCAGTCATCGCCACAGCACGCATTCCTTGCGCTTGCACTGACTGAATTAAGGATTTAATACGCACTATGCCTTTAATCAACGAATACTCGGTATGCACACGCAAATGGACAAATTGTGGTAACACTCTCAATGCTTCAGCTTCAGACACATCTTAACCCTAAATTATAAACTTCAAGCCAGCTCTGCTAATACACGCTGTACAGGCGCAAACGAACGCCGGTGCTCAGGCGTCGCCCCTAAGCGTAACAGAGCCTCCAAGTGAACCTTGGTCGGATAACCTTTGTGCTTGGCAAAGCCATAGCCTGGATACTGTCGCTCTAATTCAATCATTTCTCGATCTCGTGTTACTTTTGCTAAGATCGATGCGGCACTAATACAGGCTTCTTTCATATCGCCTTTAATAATCGCTTCACTTGCCATCGGTAAATCCGGCACACGTGAACCATCCACCAACACTTTATCTGGCACCAGCGGCAAAGCCAATACCGCACGGCGCATCGCCAGCATGGTTGCATGTAAAATATTTAAATCATCAATCTCAGCAACTTCAGCGCGCCCTAGCGCATAACATAAAGCCCGCTCTTTAATTTGCTCATACAAGTACTCACGCTTTTTCTCGGTCAATTTTTTAGAATCAGCTAATCCTTCTATCGGCCGCTGAGGGTCTAATATCACCGCCGCGGTAACAACAGCACCGACCAAGGGCCCCCGGCCGACTTCATCCACTCCAGCAATTAACATTGTTATTTATTCTCTATATATCATTTTTATATTTAATTTTTAATTCTAAACTGAAACTGCATCGATTTAACTTAATAACTTAAACCAATATAAAAAAACTGCTCGAACTTATTCTTACATTCACTCTTTCACCTAACTTAACTTAATATTTTTTTAAATCACCGGACCAACACGCTAGACCTAACTCGGTCTTCTGTATGATGGTGATATGATCAGTGCTCTTTTTTGGACTTAGATTCAAGTAAATCCAATGCAATCTTTGCTGCATTTTCACTGGCATTTTTTTTAAGTAACTGATGAAGCTGATTAAAGCGATCTTTTAAGCGGGTTACTTTCTCAGGGTGATCTAGCCAATAAACTAACTCGTTATATAAAAGCTCAGCTTGCACTTGGTCTTGAATCATCTCAGGCACCAACACTTGACTCGCAAGAATATTCGGCATCGCAATAAACGGTGTTTTTACGAAACGCTTAGCTAAAAAATAATTAAATGCTGACATTTTATAGGCCACAACCATCGGCCGCTTTAATAACATCGTCTCTAACGTTGCTGTCCCTGAGGTGACTAAAACAACCTCACTGGCCGTGACCACATTACCAGTTTGCCCTAAAAAGCTATGAATAATTAGCTCAGGCGCCACTTCTTGACATAATTTTCTAAATTCTGTTAAACGCGCCTTATTCGCCATCGGTGTAATAAATTCTAAATCTGCATATTTTTGCACTAACAGCTTAGCTGTTTTTAAAAACTCAGGGCCTAATAGCTCAAGTTCACTGCGGCGACTGCCAGGCAATAAAGCAACATAGCGCTTGGCCTTATCCAAACCTAAAGCCCGACACGCATCATGACGATTAAGCACTAAGGGAATTTGATCAGCCAAGGGATGACCAATAAAATACGCTGGATGATGAATTTTTTTGTAATAATCTGGCTCAAAAGGGAAAATAGTGAGTAATATATCACACGCCGCTTGAACCTTATAAATGCGCTTTTCTTTCCACGCCCACACCGTTGGGCTAACATAATGAATCACTGGAATATCAAGATGCTTTAATTTTTTTTCCAAGCGTAAATTAAAATCAGGCGCATCAATGGCAATAATTAGGTCTGGTTTATTTTTTTTAAAATATGCCAATAACTCATAATGAAACGCAATAATACTCGGCAGCTTAGCAATGACAGCAGAAAACCCCATAACCGATAAACGATCGATTGAGGCAATGCGAGTACAACCGGCTTTTTCCATTAATGGACCCGTCACCCCAGTCAATTCAAGCTTAGGATCTATTGCAAATAAAGCCTCACAAAGACCTGCGCCGAGCAAATCTCCTGAGGCTTCACCTGCAAGAATGGCAATTTGAGTCATGAGTTGTAATACGCTTAATTAACGTACAATACCACGCTCAGATTGTTGTAAAAAGTCGATCAATGCTTTAACTTCTGGGCACTCATCTATCATGTCAGCCAATTTGGTTAAGGCTTCAGGCACGGTTAACCCTTGACGATAAATCACTTTATAAGCACGGCGCAAACGCAATAAAGTATCTGCATTAAAGCCACGACGCTTTAAGCCTTCAACATTTAAACCATAGACCGTCGCGTTATAACCACCCGCCGCCAACATATAGGGTGGTAAATCCTGCACAATATTAGTATGCCGAGCGACAAACGAATGCTCACCGACTTTACAAAATTGATGCACCCCAGCAAATGCAGCAAGCGTCACATGGTCATTGATATAGACATGACCTGCCACACCCGAATTATTCGAAAATACCGTATGATTCGCGATAATACAGTCATGGGCAACATGCACATACGCCATAAATAAATTATCATTACCAATACGTGTCGCACCACCACCAACACCTGTGCCACGATTAATGGTACAACACTCACGAAAAGTATTGCGGTCACCGATCTCCAACCAAGTATCTTCACCTTGGTATTTCTTATCTTGAGGGTCTTCACCGATCGACGCAAATTGATAAAACTTATTATCTTTGCCTATGCGTGTTGGGCCATTGATCACCACATGAGAGGCAATCTCAGTACCTTCGCCAATTTCAACATTGGGGCCAATTAAGCTCCAAGGGCCAATACTGACGTTATCTGCAATTTTCGCTGTCGGGTGAACTATTGCACGTTCATCAATCACTATTGGACTTCCTTATATGCGCCCATCATTTCTGCAGAACAGACCAATTTACCGTCTACTTTCGCCTGAGCTTTGAACTTAAAAATATTACGCTTAGATGAGACAATCTCAACTTCAAGATGCAGCTGGTCACCTGGCAATACAGGCTGCTTAAAGCGTGTATTATCAACCCCTGCCAAGAGAAAAATACGATTCTCACCCGGCAGCACGCCCATTGATTTAAACGCCAACACACCCGTGGCTTGAGCAAGCGCCTCAACAATCAAAACTCCTGGCATTACGGGGTATTTTGGGAAATGGCCTTGAAAATAAGGCTCATTAATCGTCACATTCTTAATCGCCACCAGAGATTTTTCTGGCTCTAAAGAGAGTACACGATCGATCAATAAAAAAGGATAGCGATGCGGCAAATGCTCTAAAATCGCCTGGATATCCATCTTGTCCATATCAATCTCGTCTGCCATTAGGATGTTGCCTTTTGTTCAATTAACTCTTTAAGTTGTTTTTCTAACACACTCACGCGTTTTGCCAGCTCACTGCTGCGATTAAAGCGTGCGACATTTTTTTGCCATATTTTCTGTGGCTTCACAGGAATTCCCGAAGAATACACCCCCGGCCGTTGAATCGACTTAGTGACCATCGTCATGCCGGTCACAATGCAACCATCATGAATACTGACATGCCCCGCAATTCCTGTACCGCCGCCAATCATACAATATTTACCTATGGTTGCGCTACCTGCAATGCCAACACTGCCTGCAATTGCCGTATGCGCGCCAACCGACACATTATGAGCGACTTGAATTAAATTATCTAGTCTTGCTCCCTCACCAATCACCGTATCACCTAAAACGCCACGATCGATTGCTGTTCCAGCACCAATTTCAACATCATTTTTAATAATCACACGGCCAACATGGTGAATCTTCACCCAGCGACCTTGATCATTGGCATTGCCAAAACCATCCGAGCCAATCACCGTCCCACTGTGAACCATCACGCGATCACCTAAGCTAACATCATGACAAAGAGTTACATTCGCCATGAGCCGACAGCTCTCACCCAGCTGAGTGTTTTCACCAATAAAACAGCCCGCGCTGATTTTGCAATCTGCACCGATCACAACCCCAGCTTCAATCACCACATGGGGACCAATTTCAGCCGATGCATGAATCTGTGCACTGTCATCAATTACCGCACTGGCATGACAACCAGGCTTTACCTGTGGCAAAGGATAAAACAATGCCATCGCTTGAGCATGAGCGACATAGACATTAGCCACTTCAATTAAGCGCGTATTTAAACCTACCTCGAGCCCATCACGGCTTTTAACAAAAACACAAGCCGCCTCGCTGTGCGGCAACATCGCTGCATATTTAGGCTCAGTTAAAAACGTCAAGGCTCCAGGACCTGCCGAAGTAATCCCATCAATATGAGTTAGCTCAATATCATCACCACAGAGCTTGCCACCGACATGTGCTGCAACTTCAGTGGCTAAAAAGCTCTTTACCATCACCCGTTATCCTTATATTTTCACTTGATATCAATAAATATTTAGTTTTTATTATTTAGCTGTTTTTTCCATCTGCTCAATAATCGCCTGAGTAATATTCATCGTTTTAAGTGCATATAAAGTGGCCGCTTGACGCAAAACTAAATCTAGCTTCTGTTTCTCAGCCACCGTCATGACAGCTTCACCGACAGCTTTATTAAAACTGGCCAGGACTTTTTGCTCATCTTGCTGAGCCATTTGTTGCAGGTTAATGGCTTTTTGTTGCAGCGCTTGATTTTCTTTCATGATTTCCGCTTGCTTTTTCTCTTTATCTGCTGCACTCATAATTTGTGAATTACGTTGAAAATCAGCAACTTTATCTTGTAAAGTTTTGCGCTCACCTTGCAAACTACCCAGCGCTTTTTTATTTTCTGCTTCTAATTTCATGCGCTCCGCACTTAAGGCTTTTTCCCCTTGCGGCACTGCTTTAAAGACTGCTTGTAAATTGACCACGCCCACCTTCAATTTTTCAGCAGCCGCCGCCCCCGCAGCAAAAGCTGGAGCCAACAAACTCAGTGAGATAATGGTTAACGCTATTTTTTTCATTTTGTTTTCCTCATTACTATTTCAATTACAAATTCAATTATTACGTCTCATATTACGACTAAAAATAAGCGCAAATAACACTAAAATGCCGTGCCAATCGAGAACTGAAAGGCCGCCCGCGACCCCTGAACTTTCGTATTTAAAGTACTTGCCAAGCTAAAATCAATCGCTCCTAATGGCGAGAACCACTCTAAACCAACACCCAGGGTATAGGCTAAATTTGATAAGCTCGGACTTTTATCACCTAAGTAATTTTTATGGCTATTGGCTGTATTATATGTATCTCGATTAGTCGTTGTATCATAGACATTTCCCATATCAAAAAACGTCTCTAAGCGCATTTTCGAGCTATCTTTTACAAGTGGCATTGGAAAATACACACTGGCACCGGCATTAATCAATAAATTACCGCCAATAGCATTCCCCTCACATGTTTGCGTACCATCACTGCAAGCAATCGCATCGTTCGGCCCTAACGTATCATAGCCACGAATCATGCCCCAGGTTGGCGAACCAGACCAGCCACCAGCACCAAAGTTATTAAAGAAGGGTAAACCACCTTTGCCTGAGCCATACGAGTTTCCATAACCAAAACGCCCACGCAAGGATAAAGTAAAGGTGTCATTAATCGGGTGATACCAACGCCCATCAACCGTTCCCGTATACCAGAGCAGGTCACTGCCCGGACCAGTAATAGTTCCTGTAACACTTAATTTTTCACCGTTGGTTGGGAATGGCCATTTATCCAAATTAGTATATGACCAGCCCAAAATAAGGCGATAGTCGTTATAGCTTTTTTTGCCATTTTGCTCATCAATAAAATTTTGCACCGTCACTGAGTTATTCGTGCCTTGGTTTAACGTCGTATGATTAACACTCATACCCAAATTAATTTTCGAGCGTAATGTTGCTGGAATACCAAAAATCATTGACGCACCATAGCTATTTGTCGAGTAATCAGCTAAGCCTTGCTCTTCCGCATTGGTCTTATTGCCATAGACACTTAAAGTCCGGCTAATACCACTTTCAGTCCAATACGGGTCAGTAAAGCTGACATTGATACTTTGCGATGGCCGTGACCAAGAAATATTTGCGCTTAAGGTGTTGCCCGTCCCTAAGACATTCGGCGTTGAATAACCAAGACCGAGTAATAATTTATCCAGTTGAGAGTAGCCAATAGAAAACTGGACTGAGTTTAGACGGGTATTTTCTTTGACTTTATAATCAACATTGACATAGCCAGGTTTACCTGGGACCACGGGCGTGGTTGCCTTTACAGAATCAAAATAACCTAAGGTATTTAAGTATTGATTCGAATTATTCAGACCACGCGTGGTCATCAGGCCACCTTCATACAAATTAGAGCCCCGACGCAAGACTTTATCATTGGTTGAATTATTACCAATAAATTTAATTTGATTGATATAGACCAGGTTTTTTTGATCAACAACAAAATTAACACTAACCGTATGATTGTCTTTATTGACCTCAGGCACGGGTGTAACCGTTGCAAAAAAATAGCCCTTATTACCTAAGGCTGCTTTCACTACACTAGTCACCGCAAGTAAATCTTCTCGTGAAAAAAACTGGTTTACTTTCAGGTGTTTTTTAGCAATTTTATCCAGTTGATCTTGACTTAACACCGAATGACCAATGAACTGATAAGCTGATAAGTGATATTTTTCACCTTCATGAATATTCACATTGATATAAACTTTTTTACGATCAGAGGACAGAGATACCGTCTCAGAATTAACACGAAACTCAACAAACCCCTGGTTCATATAAAAATTAGTCAGGCTTTTAATATCCGTATCAAGTTTCGGCTTCGTATACTTGTCATTATCAGTAATAAAAGAAAACAGTGTCGGTGTAGAAAGCTTAAATTGATCCAGCAATTCACTGCGTGAAAAGACTTGATTACCTACGATGCTGATACCACCGATCACCGAGGGAATCCCTTCTGAAATATCAATGGCTACCTTAACACGATTGCGCTCAAGCGCTGTCACTTTTGTCGTCACCCGTGCATTATAAAATCCACGGTTATACTCTTCGTCCTGCAGCTGTTGCTTAATTTGTTTTAATAAATACCCATTATAAATATGACCTTGCACAAGCCCAGTACTGGTTAAGGCTTGTTGTAGGGCCTCTTTTGGAATCGAGTGGTGACCTTCAGTGACAATTTCACCAATCACCGGGCGCTCTTGCACTGTAACAATCAGTGTCTGACCATCACGCTTTAGCTCAACATTATTAAAATAACCACTATTATATAAGTTTTGAATCGCTTCAGAAGACAAACGGCTGGTTAATGTTTGTCCTTGTTTGACTGGTAAATTTGTTAGAACAAGATCTTTAGAAAGGCGCTGCAAGCCTTCAATGTCAATGTTCTTAATCACAAACCCAGCAGGCGCTGCCCACGCAGTGGCCCCCAGCACTCCCAGTAATGCACTTACAATTACCTTCTTCATTAGTATTTGGCTCGCTTTTATCATTTAACCTTTATTGGCTCTACAGCGCTTTGCTTTATTTATAGACTTCTTTAAAACGCACCCATCATAGCAAATTACATCGTCAAGACAAAGTATCCCAAGACTTAGCTAAATCGCTCATCATATTTTCAAAAGGCCCACAAGCTCATGACAACGACATATACAACGATCTAAGAATATTAAGACATTGCTAAGCAATCTTTGCGTCGATTGCATTTCACTGTGCTTTCAAAGATAATACTTGTCTTGATGTACTCCAATTTTATACGATCATACGCAGGTAAGCCAAAGTGACCAAGCAGTTTGCAGCGGTGCCGATGAAATCTATCGGTCCAATATTAATAAAAAATTTAGAGCTAAATAGCAAAACCGAAGTTCGCGTCCCCATGGCAACCTTTGAAACTACACTTTGGCCATCCACTGCACGTGGTGCTAAACTATCACGCCTGTGTGGCGGCATCGACAACATGATTTTAAGTGATAATATGGCTCGAGCCATCGCTGTTGAGGCTCCAAGTAGTCGCTATGGCTATGAGGTGATCGAAAATCTAAAAGAGCGTCAAGAAGATATTGCCCTTATTATTCAAGGCTCCAGTCGCTTTGCCAAGTTCGATGCGCTGACAACACGCCTAATCGGCAATACTCTATATCTGCGCCTTGCCATTCATCCAGGCGATGCATCCGGCCACAATATGGTGACAAAATCAGCTGATGCACTGATGCAGTGGCTATTAAACGAATATCAAGAGTTGCGCTATCTTTCAGTCTCCAGTAACTGGTGTACTGATAAAAAAGTGTCTGCGGTTAATGGCCTGCTCGGTCGCGGTCTACACGTCGTCAGCGAGCTCATCATCCCCCGTGACATTTGCCAAAAGCACTTACGCACCCCACCTGAGCAAATACACGCGCTGCATACAAAAAAAAACTTGACCGGTAGCATCATTTCAGGCGGGTTACTGTCTGCCAATGCCCATTTTGCCAATATGTTACTGGCGACTTATTTAGCGACAGGACAAGATGCTGCCAATATCGTCGAAGGTTCTCAAGGCATTACTCATGTTGACCTACTTGCTGATGGCTCACTGCATTTTTCAGTTAGTTTACCCAATATTATTGTCGGCACCGTTGGTAATGGCAAACACCATGAGTTCGTAACAGAAAACCTTACACTGCTTGGCTGCAATAACCCAGAGGCTCCAGCAGGGGCCAACCGTCGTCGCCTTGCCATGATTATCGGTGCAACCGTTCTGTGCGGTGAACTTTCATTAATGGCCGCCCTCACCAACCCGGGTGAACTCATGCACAGCCATATCGTCTTCGAGCGTGACCAACGCCATACCATCAGTGGAAACAATTAATATGCAACAGGTTGGAATCGATACGCTCGGCTTTTATACACCTAATTTTCACCTTGACATGCACGAGCTCGCCAAGGCTCGTAACATAGATATTAAAAAACTTCACATTGGCCTTGGTCAACATCAAATGGGCGTTCCTGCCCCGGATGAAAGCATAGTCACTATGGCAGCCAATGCGGCGGAAAAAGCATTACGTGATATTAATAGTAATGACATTGATACGGTCCTGTTTGCAACAGAAAGCGGCATTGACCAATCAAAAGCAGCAGGAATTTATGTTCACCAATTACTCAAGTTGCCTGAGTTTTGCCGCGTCATTGAATTAAAACAAGCCTGTTATAGCGCAACAGCGGGTCTACAAATGGCGATGGCCATGCTACAACAGCAAGTAGATAAAAATAAAAAGATCCTATTAATTGCTGCAGATATCGCCCGTTATGGCCTCGGCAGCACTGGCGAATCTTCACAAGGCGCAGGTGCCATTGCCATGGTACTATCCAACCAACCTCGCCTCATTCGCATTGAACCGGGCAGTGGTTATCACACCCAAGATGTCATGGACTTTTGGCGACCGAATTACCGTGATGAGGCCTTAGTTGAAGGCAAACACTCCATCGAGCTTTATTTAGAAACGTTAAAAAAATCCTGGCTACGTTACCAACAAGTCACTGGGCGTCAATATAGCGATCATGATCGCTTTTTATATCATATTCCAGTCCCCAAACTGGCGGAAAAAGCCCATCAAAAGCTGGCCATGCTTAACCAACAACCGCGACCAATAAAACAGGCCTTAGACAATGAAATTGGCGACAGTTTACGCTATAGCAAACAAGTTGGTAATTGCTATACCGCATCTTTATATATTGGCTTATTATCACTGTTAGATTTAAGCCAAGACGATTTAACCGGCAAACGCCTGGGCTTTTACAGCTATGGTTCTGGCTGTGTCGGTGAGTTTTTCAGTGGCGTCGTCCAAACAAACTATCAAAGCGTATTACAAACGTCTGAGAACCAACAGATGATCACAGCGCGCACAGCGCTTAGCATGACAAAGTATGAAGAGTTCTATAATTTCAACTACCCAAAAGATGGCTCCAGCTTAATTATCCCAGAACATACAACCGGGCACTTTCGCCTTTCTGGCTTTAATAATCACAAACGTATTTATCAAGCCACAGCCGATAAAAGCCCAGACAAAACTCATGCCCGCGCGCCCGGTAAACTTATTTTAAGTGGTGAACACGCCGTTGTTCATGGCGCGCCAGCCATTGCTATCGCCATCAATCGCTATACAACCACAACGGTCAGCAAACAACAGCAAGACTTAAGCTTTCATTTTGAGAGCTTAAAACACAAAAGTGACTATAGCTATGATAAGCTGAGCGATTTAAAACAGCGCATTAAACGCGCTCACCAACGTTTTATGCAAGGTGAGCTTGGTATTCGTGACGTCTTGCAAAAGCCCTTTGAGCTGTTGCAATTTACCGCCAGTCACAGCATCGATATGATCAAGCCTTCAACACTGGCTCATGGCGTTAATATTCACACTGAATCCGATATTCCTATCGGCTGTGGCATGGGCTCCTCAGCCGCCGGCATCGTCAGCTTAAATTATGCAATGTCGCTGTTCTTTAAACAGCGCATTTCAGATAAAGAGCAGTTTGAACTCAGCTTAACCGCAGAAAATATGCAACATGGTCAATCTAGTGGCATCGATATCATGCTCAGCTTACATGGTGGCTGTCGTCAGTTCCAACAAGGCGAATCCAAAACACTGCCTGCACCTACTTTCCCACTAAGAGTCATCAATACCGGCACACCAGAAAGCACTACCGGTGAATGCGTCAAAGCAACGCGAGATTACTTTAAAAAAAACCCAGCATTCACTGAGCAATTTGCTCTTGTCACCAATCAATTAGAACACGCCATTCTCAATCAAAATCAAGCGGCTTTTATAAAGGCAGTACGCGCGAATCATCGCCTACTGTGTGAGCTTGGCATCGTACCGAATAAGATCCAAACCCTGATCAGCGCCTTAGAAGACACCGGTGCAGCAGCAAAAATCTGCGGTGCCGGCACCGTCACCGGTCAACACGCCGGTATTGTCCTTGTCGTCAGCGACCACTACGACCAAGCAGAGCAAATCGCCAAAGCACAGGGCTATCAACTTGAAACTATCGCTATCAGCAACCACGGCGTCGAATGTCTCGATTAATTCATACCTCAGCCCCTGGCAGTACACTATTACTTGGCGAACATGCCGTCTTAGCCGGTGAAGCCGCCCTCGTGTGCGCGCTTGATAAACGCATCTTTGTCACTCTAAAACCACGAGATGACCAGTCGATTAGTATCAATTCAGAGCTCGGCTATTATCAATGCCCACTTAGCCTATTCACTCAGCCAAACACCAAAGCACAATTACAAGATCAATTAAAAAATACTCCAGCGAAATTTCGCTTTGTCTTAGCGGCTATTCAGCAAGCCAGCCAAATTAACAATAACAGGCTGCAATTGGGCTTTGATTTAACTATTCGGGCAGATTTTAAAGCCACTGTCGGTTTTGGCTCCTCTGCTGCCGTCACTGTCGCTGTACTTGGTGCATTACTGCGCCATACACAGCAGAAACAGCAAGAAGTAAATCTTAATTTATTATTTAACCTCGCTTATCGGGCCATACGTGCCGCACAAAATAATCAAGGCTCCGGCGCTGACGTTGCCGCCAGTGTCTATGGCGGCCTTGTGCATTATCAACCTCAATTATCATCACCACACGCACAGCTCCAGCAACACATTCAAACACTAAAACCTAAATTTCACTACCCGCATATTCACTTAATTTATTCAGGGTATAAAACACCCACCCCTGTTGTCATCGCTCATGTTGCCGAGCAATTTAAAAATAAACCCAATAAATTAACGGCGATTTATCAAGCAATTGCTCAATGCACTCAACAAGGCCTAAAGGCGTTGACCAATAATGCAGGTGTGATTGAGGGGCTTGCAACACTTGCAACCGCCATGACGACTCAACAAGTACTGATGACAAAATTAGGGGTTAATAATGACACGCTGCAAAACATCATCGATCACTTAACTACCGATCGTAATATTTTCGCCGCAAAAATTTCCGGCTCCGGCCTTGGTGATTGCATCATTGCCTTAAGTCATACAGCCACCCCTCCGCGATTAACCGCTGAACATGCTGCACAAGGCATCCAATATTTACCCGCTGCCATTTGCCCGACAGGTTTTTGTTATGATCACTAAACAAGATTATATTCGCTCTCTCTTACTGAACAACCATAATCAAATACAAGATACAGGCCACGCCTTTGCGCCTAGCAATATCGCCTTAGTTAAATATTGGGGCAAGCGCCAAACCGAGCTTAACCTACCCCTCACAGACAGTTTATCGATCAGTCTTGCTCATTTAGGTGCCAAAACAATAATCAAAGAAAAAGCACAAGAAAGAATACACAGCAATAAAAACCAAGATACATTTATTTTAAACGATCAAACTGTCGATTTAACTCATGCTTTTTCTAAGCGCTTAACCGCGATGTTAGACCTTTTTCGCCCAGAGCCTCACACAACTTATCATGTAAACACCACAAGTAATATTCCAATTGCCGCAGGACTCGCCTCTTCCGCCTGTGGTTTTGCCGCATTAATATTAGCTCTTAATAATCTATATCACTGGCAATTATCTGAACAAACTCTTTCTATCCTCGCGCGTATTGGCAGTGGCAGTGCTGCGCGCTCAATTTTTCACGGCTTTGTCCACTGGCACGCCGGTATTTTAGATGATGGCCGTGATAGCTATGCTCATCGCTTAAATCAGACATGGCCAGAACTCTGTATAGGCCTGGTGATTTTCGAACACGGTGAAAAGATTATGAGCTCTCGAGCCGGCATGCAGCACACCATAGCCACCTCACCTTTATATGCAAGCTGGCCTAAAACCGTCGAAAATGATCTAGAGCACATACAAACAGCGATTACACAGTATGACTTTACTGCCCTTGGCCAAATTGCAGAAGGCAATGCGCTGGCCATGCATGCGACCATGCACAGTGCACGACCGGCCTTAATGTACTCAACAGCTGAGACAGTCAGTGCCATGCAGACAATCTGGCAATTGCGCCAAGACGGTCTCGAGGTTTATTTTACCCAAGATGCCGGCCCTAATTTAAAGCTATTATTTCAGCAAAAAGATAAAAATATCATTCAAAATTACTTTCCCAATATAACAATAATTCAACCCTTCAAGGATATTACTGCGTGAGTACTATAGATACAGACTATGTCATCCTCGTTGATGAAAATGACAATGAAATCAGCAGTGATGAAAAACTCAGTGCACATGAAAATGCCTTATTACACCGTGCTTTCTCTGTATTTATTTTTCGTAAAAATAGTGAGAATCAACTTGAGTTATTAATTCAGCAGCGCCAAGCACAAAAATACCATTGTGGCGGTCTCTGGACCAATACCTGCTGTTCTCACCCGCGACCAGGAGAAGCCACTAGCGCCGCCGCAGAGCGTCGCCTGTTTGAGGAGATGGGAATTACACAAGCGCTAACGCCTGTCGGCCATTTTATTTATAAAGCCGAATTTAGTAATGGCCTCACTGAATTTGAATACGATCATGTCTTAATCGCTGAATTTCGTCCGCAAGAATTTACTGTAAATCCGCTAGAAGTCGATAATTATCAATGGATCACTATTCCTAAGCTTATTTTAGCCCTTGAAACGTCACCTGAACACTATACGCCCTGGTTTAAGCCTGCCCTAGATATCGCATTAGCTCAAGTAAAATAAAGCCTCATAAAACCTAAGCCTCTTGATCTAATCAAAGGGGTTTATTACCTAACATGACAACACTAAATTACCAGTTAAAGCATAATGTTAGATTAGGCTAAGATACACACTAAACACTCCTGCACAAATACAAAATTGCAAACACATAATCTTCTATAACAAGCTTATACTCACAACAATACTCAGCTCATATTTCACAAACACCGCCCTATAAAACAGCCCAATAATTTACAAAAAACAAACATTAAGCTTAACAGATTCTTTTGTTGTTTTCATATTAACCATTCACAAATCAATCCAGAATAAAGCACAATTTTTCAGGGTATTTTCAAGGATAAGTCAAAGCAAAGGAACGCTGTCATTATTAACACTAACTATATATAATTTATTAATTTATACAACAAGATATACAGTTATACTTCTTTTTTAAGTTATTTAAAATTTAGTTCTGACACATTTCTTTACCTTTAAATCAATATCCTCTAAATACGAATCACAACTGAGTTTAAATAGTTTTAAAGTACAGAGATAAGGATCTAACTCTATGAGAATCACAGTTCGCAGAACCGGCGATCAAATCCACTTTCATTTTTCCAATAACATAATGGCTGACATTTTTTTAAGGCATTTTCCTGTAGAGTACGGGCCTCAAGGTCGTATCCCGATTCACAATGCTAATGTTCTTAGTTTTCCTTGTTATACAGCAAGAAGTGGCGATTTTGTTATTAATTTTGGCTCACAACATCGTTGTAATCACTTCATAGACACCCTCAGAGAATGTGCTAACCTACCCAATCTCAACACATTTAATTGGTTTTTTACTTCTCCTCTCCGAGGACAAGAAGGTGAGTTTTATTTAATACAGCATTTTTTTGCAAGAGAAAATGTAGACTTACTGATAGCAGATAATGAACCTAGCGTTGCCTATCAACCAAACGCTATAACTCAGCGCAGGATGCCTGATTATTACAGAAGCCCTAGGCTCACGACACACAGAAACCCTATACCGCCAGCACACCACGGAGCATTTTCAACCTTTACCTCTCCGGTAAATTATGGAGCAACTACTACAGCGTTCGCACCACAAGGAACGCCCCTGTCATCAACACAATATAGAGCTCACAGCAGAGCTAACACACACAGAAGGCCAACACATACAACCCCGACTGCTTCCACAAACCATAGACCACAACCACAAGCGGCTCACCCAACAGTAGACCATCACAGAACGGTCATGCCACCGCCAATACATCAGCTACCTGTAATCCCAGCAACAGCAACTTCTACAGACCAAAGACCACAGATAACTTACAGACCACAGTTAATATATCCCCGTCACCAACAAATGCGTGCAATCCGAGCAGCTCCTACCATAGCACCACTAGACTTCACAATACCTGCCATGGCAGCACCTGTTGATCTTAGAACAACTGTCACCATACCACCAAGAAACGTCTTTATACTGCCCCGTTACAGAGCCCCAATAGCCGCACATGAAGAGCCCGCGATGTTCGCCGCATATAATCACCTCTTGCGTGTGCTAAGCACTCTGAACTCAGACTCTAGAATAATGGAGTTCATACAAAGAGCGATGACTTACCCCGATAAGGCCATCGCTCGTGCAACCGTAGATTATTGTGTAACCCAATTAGCACACCCTGACCCAGTAATCAGAGGTGGCATTATCGCACAAATGACGATAGCAACAGGAGACTGCTCAACACCCATTTATGATCGATTATTAGAGCTCTATATCAAGATGAAAATCGACAAAGATGAAGCCATTCCGGCAGATATCTTTGCAAGAGCAATGCTCGCACGAGCGATCGACCGTGAAACCGAGGCATTAGGAATTGCAGGGAACAAAAAAGAAGCAACAGAAATAAAGAACGCACTGCTGATGTCTATCTGCTCTGCATCTGCAGTAGAAGCAGTAGCAGCAACATCAGCAGCAGTGCATGGCAATCCTTTAGCAATCGATGCTCCCTATGACCTCATAGCAACAACCGCTAATCCTGAATATGCACTTTTCTTAATTAGCAGAAAACCACATATCTGTGCAGCCTTTAAAACGTGGATTTGCGATGCAGATGGCAATTTTAGCCCGGAAAAACTTGACCTCAAAGTTGAAGAAGAACGTAGGCTGCTCATAGGTGAGTTACCCTTTGCAAACGGTACCTATGATGAACTCATGGCATATTGCCAGGAAAAAGGCTTCTTGGATATTACTAGAATACCTATTTTTAATGGCACTAAAGATCAGATCATAAGTAATATCCGTCGAGGGGCAGGCATCACTGAAATGACCGATATTCAGCAGATAAACGCGCGCTTAAGACAATTCAAGCAAGCTATCATAACTGGAATAGATCGCCTTATAGCAAGTGATACCGAGCAACAGGCGGCAACTGAAACCGCAGCAAACCCACAATTATTTTTTCAGCATACGGCCAGTAGCACTCAGACTGATCAACCCCAAGCTGATAGAGCACCAAACGGGCCATAATCTATTTAGTCACAACCAAAAGCACTCTATCTAGCCAGTATGTTTATTACTTAATAATTAATAATTGAGCCTGCTGGCTATTTGCTCTATTTCCCTTGATAAGCTGCAAGAACGACTTACCCTGTAAGATTGCCAAGCACGGCAAATAAACCACTCATCACTTTACATAAAACAAATCAAAAATTAACAAAACATACCCATTATTTTCATATAAGTCATTAACAACACAGTCCAAAATAAGCACAGTTTTTCAGGATAAAAGAACAGTTGTTAGGAGTAACAACCACTTTCATGGTTAAACTTTTTAAGTTATTACAAGCTAAAAATAAAATCAAATAATAAAATTTTATTCCAATCTATTTAGGCTTACTTAACATTAACCAACTTTTCTATAAATAAAAACCCTGATTAATCTTAATAAAAATTCTATTTTAATAATGGCTAAAAAAGGACAACAAGGAGCTCGATTTATGCCAAAAATGAATATAACAGCAGAAATAAGAAAAGGCAAAACAGCTAAAGACCGACAAATTCAGTTACACTTTGATAGCCCAGCATTGGCAGGAGTCTTTTTGGATCATCTTCGAGATAACTTTGAGGTGGGGCAAGTACCGCAAGCATATATAGACCCGACTCTAATGCAGTTTCGAAATAATCCTTTTGGCTTTGTACCCGGTCAAAGTCATGATAGGCCACAAACTCTAAATTTTCCATGTTATGAGGTGGAACATCCTTATGATACTGCAGACCCTGAAGATCAAGAATATGGCATCAATTTCGGCTCAGCAAAGGCTCGTGATGGTTTGATAAAAACACTGGCATGGGCAACAGAACAACAAGAGTTTGACTGGTTTAAAACCTATGGAGACCGAGCGACTACGCTGTATATAAAACAGGTTGCTTTTGAACACGGTAACTTTCTTATTTCAGGCCCAGATAGACGACCTGCACGTGCCTTAAAAGACAAACTAGGGAAAATAGAATATGAACACCTGTTAAAAGGCTTAAATGATCTCGAACGTGCAAAACGAACTATCGCTGAGTATCCACATATAGAAGAATTCATTCAACTCGCACTGCGCCACACACATGGACTATTTCGCGACACAGCCCTAAAATACTGCCTCGCTCAATTAGGTGAACATCGTCCAGAAATAAGAGAGCCAATGGTAGCCGAGATGGCCGCTGCTACACAAGGAGGTCGTGCATCTGTTTCCCATTTTCTATTAGAAACCTATGTTAAAGCCATGCTAGAAAAAAATACAGCAATGATACCTGGTCTACTAGAAAGGGTCCTACTCGCCAGACACATTCAAAAGCATGCTGAAGAGTTCGGGATAGAAGGTAATTCCGAACTGTTGGAAGGATTGTTAAATATGGTATTTTTGCCAAACAGTCAGATTCCTGAAGGTATGCCGATAAAATTTAAAACCCCATACCAAACACCTCCAGCAGTCATTGACACCAGAACATCATTTGGGCAACTTCAAGTCAGACACAATAGTGTCATCGCACTCTATAACTTACTCTGGCAAGAGGGTCGCTTTAGCCCTGATAAGCTAACTAGGGTTATTGAAGCAGAGAGAGGGGAGCTTTTTCGTGAAATTCCATTTGCAAAAGCAGCCCTCATCGCAATAGAGAAGTGTGGCAGAAATAAAAATTTCTCCGACTTTGGCGAACTCGGGTTAGTTGGTGATGAAAATCAAAAGCAACGATGCATCTACGCGCTTGCTGGAGTTAATATCCGAACAGATCATGCTGATATAATCCATGCTAAAGTGGCAGCATTCACGCAACAGGTGACACAGGCAATACAAGCACAAGCACAAGCACAAGCACAAGCACAACAACATGATCGTTCACAACAAAAAAGCGCTGCCCACCACCAAGAACACCCGCAAGAACGGCCAAGAGTTGGAAAAAGAAAATACCAATCTTTATTTCTTAACCAAGCTGCAGCTGAGGCGCAAGCGCCTGCCCGTCAACCTCAAATAGGTGAACCCGACGGTGAACTTGAACCCGGCGCACCCGAACCCGGTGCACCAAGGTAACTATAACTATATATTAGATTCTCACACAAAGAGCACTATTGCTTACAGGCAACAATAAATCACTTTATTATGCCTGTAATTTCAATAACAGCTCTAAAATACACTAAAATCGCTAGTTTTTTATTTCCAAAAATTATGCGACCACATCATCCATTGATCAGGGTGACAGGTAATCGCTGCTGCCAAGCGATCCATTACCATTTGTAAAGTATTCTGTACCTTGCTGGCTTTATCGAGTAAATCATTTTGGTCTTGATCAATCTCTATTTTTTCCAAATGAATATGCGTTTTACCGTCAATTACAGGAGTCGTGACCACAATAATGGGCACTTGAGCTTGTAGCGCCATTTTCACTGCCACGGGCGAAATCGATGCGGGGCGATTAAATAAATTAACTTTTAAACCATGCTTTTTAGCGCGCTGATCAATGACCACAATCGTCATTAATCGTCTTGCAACTTTGTATTCTTTAAGCAATGCTTTTTTAATGCCCTGACCCGCTGGATACAGTCTGATCTTTCTCATCCGAATTAAAAAGCGATCAATATAACGATTTGCCGGCTGATTGTAAAACGCGCCGACGGTGAGCTCTGGCTTGGAGCGAAAAAATGCCGACAGCGCTTCCCAATTGCCATAATGAGCGGTGACGATAATTGCACCTTTCTCATCATTTTTAACAATGTCATCGATTAAGTATTCATTTTTTACAACAAATTCAGAGTAAAACTTTTTCTCGGCAATATTAATTAACATGACGGTTAGCGTATGCCTTAAGCTATTTTTTAAAATAACTTTATACTCATCCGCTGACTTTCCAGGCAAGGACTGCATGATGTTATCCATCATAAAAGTAAAGCGCTTTTTAGCCACTAAAAAATACAGCACAGGAAAAAGTAGCCTATTTGTCACACGCACCCCTAAAATACGGGTAAGCCAAACAACAAAGAGCAAGGCACCATAAGCCAGTCGATCAGAAAGTTTATTTTTTCCTACCATAATCACACTATGCCTTGATAAAATTTTGCTAAAACTACCGAAAAGTAATGCTATAGATCGTTAGCCTAACTTAAATTTAATTAACAACTAACTCATAGATAAAGGCAAAGAGAGCCATTGCCATAATAATAGAAAAATCGGCAATCCAGCCACTACACCATCTAAACGATCGAGTATCCCACCATGGCCGGGTAAAAAGTGACCACTATCTTTTATACCGCGCTCGCGCTTGGCCATGCTTTCTGTCAAGTCGCCAAGCACAGAAACTAAAGAAACACAAACGGCAATTATCAGGCTTGCTACCACACTAATTTTAAAGACACAGTGCAATAAAGCCACGCCAATCATCATCGAACACATCACACCACCGGCCAGTCCCTCCCAGCTTTTGCCAGGACTCACAGCAAGTGCCAATTTACGCCGACCAAGCGCACGCCCGGTAAAATAAGCCCCAATATCCGCCGCCCAGACCAAGGCCATCGCAGATAATAATAGCCCTGCGCCTAAATAATTATAAATCGTCAGCAGTGCAACAACAGCTGGAAGCAAAATAAACAGCCCCGCAACTAAGCGGACAGTCACGCCTTTTGCCCAACACGTCGCCGAACGTGGGTAACTCACAACAGCGAGCAAGGCAATACACCACCAAAGCAAGGCCAATAATAACGATAACTGACTCCACTTTAATGCAGGAAACACTAAAATTAAAACGCCAGCACTATAAAAAAAGCGCGTTTTTTTTGATAATAATGCTGATAAATTGGCCCACTCCCAGGCTGACCAGAAAATAACCGCAAGCACAACCACAGCAAATACGGGTTTTGGCGCAACAAAGAACAGTAACAGTGCAAAGATAATTAATCCAGCACCGGTGAAAACACGTTGTTTTAACATGAATAAACTACTCGTTGATTTGTTCTGGCGTCTTACCAAAACGACGTTGGCGGTTTGAAAAGTCAGTAATGGCTTTATCTAATTCAGTTTCATCAAAATCAGGCCAATGCACATCGGCAAAATAGAGCTCAGTATAAGCTAATTGCCACATTAAGAAATTACTAATACGCAATTCACCACTGGTACGAATAAATAAATCAGGATCAGGCAAATGCGATGTTGAAAGATACTCTGATAACATCTGCTCATTAATTTCTTCAGTCGATAAATCACCACCTTCCACCGCAGCAGCAATTTTCTGAGCAGCATGAGCAATATCCCAACGCCCACCATAATTGACCGCAACCACCAGCTTCATGCCAGTATTATTTGCTGTCTTTTTTGCAGCCGTCAGTAATTTTGTCCGTAACTTATCTGATAAGGCCGATAAATCACCAATAAACTCTAAACGAATATTCGCATTTTGTAAGCGCTTAAGCTCACGGTTGACAGTCCAAGAAAACAGCTCCATGATCAGTTTGACTTCACGCTCAGGGCGATTCCAGTTTTCACTACTAAAGGCAAACAGTGTTAAGGCTTCAATGCCACGCTCAGCACTGGCTTTAACAATACGACGTACTGCCTCAGCACCAGCCCGATGGCCTGCAGCGCGAGGTAGTTTTCGCGCTGTTGCCCAACGACCATTGCCATCCATAATAATGGCAATATGTTTAGGAGCTAAATCTGCCTCTGCCTCAACACTCATAGAGCTCATCTATCCTTTAAATCTCTATTAACTCTTTTTCTTTGACCTGAATAATAGACTCAACATCGGTGATACATTTATCAGTGACTTTTTGTACACGATCTTGAGCGCGACGCTCATCATCTTCGCTCATTTCTTTTTGTTTTAACAAGTCTTTAAAACGGTTATTCGCATCACGACGAATATTGCGAATCGCCACACGCGCATTTTCAGCTTCACCTTTAACAATCTTCACCAGGTCACGGCGACGCTCTTCTGTTAATGCTGGCAAAGGCACACGAATCACCTGGCCTGCTGACGATGGATTAAGACCCAAATCAGACACCATAATCGCTTTTTCAACCGCAGCAATCATGGTTTTTTCCCAGGGTACCACCTGTAGTGTTCTAGCATCAGCAATACTAATATTGGCAATCTGGCTCAATGGCGTATTACTACCATAATAATCAACAGAAATATGCTCTAATAAGCTCGGGTGTGCACGGCCGGTACGAATTTTAGCTAAGTTATCGCGTAAGGCCTCTAAACTTTTTTCCATACGTGCTTGCGTATCGGTAATTATTTGATCTATCACTTTTTATTCCCCACCACTGACTAAGGTGCCTTCATCTTCACCTAAAATAACACGAAGAAGCGATTTTTCCTTAAAAATATTAAAGACACGAATCGGTAAATGATGGTCACGACACTGGCAAAAAGCCGCCAAGTCCATCACACCTAACTCTTTTTTTAAAGCCTCTTCATAACTTAAAAATGAATAGCGTTCTGCTGTTGGATCTTTTTCAGGATCTGCAGTATACACACCGTCAACACGCGTTGCTTTTAACAATAAGTCCACATCAACTTCGATGCCACGTAAACTTGCCGCTGAATCTGTTGTCACTAAAGGGTTCCCAGTGCCTGCGGCAAAAATTACCACACGCCCTTCAGACAGGTGATGCATGGCTTTACGACGATCATAGTGATCTACCAAGCCACTCATCGGAATCGCTGACATAATCCGTGCGGGTACATCAATGCGTTCTAACACATCACGCATTGCCAACGCATTGATCACTGTCGCCAACATGCCCATATGGTCACCCGTGACACGACTTAGTCCAGCCTCAGAAAGGGCCACTCCGCGTAAGAAGTTGCCCCCACCGATAACAAGGCCGACCTGAACCCCTAAAGCCATCACTTGCTTAATCTCATGTGCAAATCGTTCGATTGTCTTGGGTGAAATTCCAGAGACATTCGTCCCCATCAAGGATTCACCACTTAGCTTCAATAGAACACGCCGATATTTCAGCGCTCGTGATGTCTTGGCCGTCATGGATTAACCTCCCTGGACAGTTTTCATCACTTCTGCAGCAAAATCATCTTCTTTTTTCTCTATGCCTTCACCCACTTCAAAGCGAATAAAACCAAGTACTTTAGTGCCACGCTCTTGCAAGTATTGCCCTACTTTAACATTAGGATCGATCACAAACGGCTGACCAACCAAGGCATTTTCAGCTAAGAATTTATTAATCCGTCCACCCATCATTTTTTCAATGATATTGTCAGGTTTCCCGGCCATATCCGGCTGCGCTTTGATAATTTCTTTCTCTTTTTCTACAATCTCAGCAGGCATATCTTCAGGATTAACCACCATAGGATTTGACGCTGCAACATGCATCGCCACTTGCTTGGCCAGCTCTGCATCACCATCTTCAAGTTCAACAGCAACACCAATGCGCCCACCATGAGTATACGCACCAATCACGCCTTGTGACTCAATAATTTGAGCACGACGTACTGAAATATTTTCACCAATTTTAGCAATCAATGCAGTACGTTTTTCTTCAACTGTCTGGCCATCCGCACCCATCGCTTCAGCTACAGCCGCCACATCAGTTAAGCTATTTGCTAATACCAACTCACCGACTTCATTGGCAAACGCCAAGAAACTTGCATCACGTGCAACGAAATCAGTTTCACAGTTAACTTCTGTTACCGCCACTGTTTTATTATCAGTCGATGCTTTAATAATAATCACACCTTCTGCGGCAACACGACCCGCCTTTTTCACCGCTTTTGCAGCACCTGACTTGCGCATCTCTTCAATTGCAACTTCAATATCACCACTCGCTGCAGACAGTGCTTTTTTGCACTCCATCATGCCTGCACCTGTACGCTCACGTAATTCTTTAACCATTGCAGCAGTAATTGCCATTGTAAATTCCTCTTTAAATTTAGATGTAAGTTAAGTTAAGTTAAGTTAAATTAACTTTAGATTAGCCTTAGATTAAATTATCTCACTATTGATAAGAAAAAAAGGGGTCCTCTAACAAGCCCCCTTTTTTAATAAAACTCAGCGAAATTGATTTACCCTAAGAGCCCCTAAGGTTTATGCATCTTTTTCCGCTTCTGTTCCTGATGCTGATTCTGCAGTAATTTCAACAAATTCATCACCTTTCGTCGCTGCAATCTTTGCTACTTCACGCGCTTCAAGAATCGAATCTGCGATACCTTGTGCATAAAATTGAATAGAACGAATCGCATCGTCGTTGCCAGGGATCACATAATCAACGTCATCCGGGCTGTTATTAGTATCAACAACACCAATAACTGGAATACCGAGCTTCTTAGCTTCAGCGATAGAAATTTTTTCATGGCCAACATCAAGAACAAAAACCGCATCTGGAAGACCTGCCATGTTCTGAATTCCACCTAAACTGCGCTCTAATTTATCCATCTCACGCTGTAAAGTTAAGGCTTCTTTCTTCGTAACACGCTCAAAGGTGCCATCAGCAGCTTGACCTTGTAATTCTTTTAAACGCTTAATCGACTGACGTACTGTTTTATAGTTCGTCAACATACCGCCTAACCAACGGTGATCAACATAAGGCATGCCACAGCGCTGAGCTTCTTCACGAATGATATTCGATGCCGCACGCTTAGTACCAACAAAAAGAACCTTGCCCTTTTGAGACGCGAGCTTGCTAACAAAGTTAATCGCATCTTTATAAAGCGGTAAACTTTTTTCTAGATTAATAATATGAATATTATTGCGCTCACCGAAAATAAAGCGCTTCATTTTTGGGTTCCAAAAACGAGTTTTGTGTCCGAAGTGAACTCCGGCTTGTAACATTTCACGCATGGTCACAGCTGCCATGACTTTCTCCTAATTTTTAAGGGGTTAAACCTCCACAGTCCCTATCTTTCAACCCTTGGGCACCCGAAACATAGTTAATAGCCTGTGTGTGTTTTATTATTAATTGCGCAAGATTCAAGAGTAAAACTCACTTGCAGCGCCATTTTATACCATAAATTAGCATTAAAGACAACGGCTATGCTCAGGTTTTACTTTGGCCATTTTAGCTATGGTGCCATCATCAATGATCTATTACACTAATGACATTCTAGCTGGTGACATTCTAGCTGGCATTTTGGCTAACAAGGCTTAATATTTATCCAGCCAGTACTAAAAAGTATCAAAAAAGACTGAATTACGAGAATACACTCAATGAAAGCCACCTAATAATTTAAAGGCTAAAATTAAAAACTTAAGACAATCAACCAAGAGCATAGAGCATCATGACCATTAAAATTAAGACAAGCGATGAAATCGAAAAAATGCGCAAAGCAGGACGTTTAGCTGCTGAAGTTCTCACCATGATCAGTCCACATGTGGCCCCCGGTGTAACGACAGAAGAACTCAATACCCTCTGCCATGACTATATTACGCATGAGCAACAAGCGATTCCCGCCCCCTTAAACTACCATGGTTTTCCAAAATCAATCTGCACCTCAGTGAACGATGTCATCTGTCACGGCATTCCAACCGATCGCAAACTGAAAAAAGGCGACATCGTCAATATCGATGTCACCGTCATTAAAGAGGGCTACCATGGTGACACCAGCATGATGTTTCATGTCGGTGAATTTAGTGCCAAAGAGCGACAAACACCTCAATATCAAGCCCGTGAGCGCCTCATCCACATCACCCGTGAATGTTTATTTAAGGGCATTGCTGAAGTCAAGCCTGGCGCAAGCTTGAAAACCATCGGCAAAACTATTCAAACACATGCTGAACATGCTAATTATTCCGTCGTTCGTGAATACTGCGGTCACGGCATCGGCGCCGTCTTTCATGAAGAGCCACAAGTGGTGCATTACGATGACCCACAGGTAAAAGACGTTATTTTACAAGAAGGCATGACCTTTACAATTGAACCGATGATTAATATGGGTAAATCCCAAATAAAAACCTTAAATGATGGCTGGACGGTAAAAACCAAAGACCGCTCACTCTCAGCGCAATGGGAACATACCTTACTGGTCACCGCTGGTGGCGTTGAAATTCTCACCCAGCGTGATCAAGAGCAATTTCTTTATTTAAGTTAAAGCTAAAGCAAAGCAAGGCTAGGGCTAGACTAAGTGAATAAACTATATTAATAAACTAAAATTAGGCGTAAGCAATAATGGACGCGATGGTATGGGCACAGCAAACACGTGAAAAATTAATTACCCTTAATGACAAACAAAAGGCGATATTGCAGCAATTTCCACAACGCGCCTATCAGCTATTGCGTCAACGTGCCAAAACAATCGACCGCATTCTAAACCAAGCGTGGCCAAAACTTGAGCTTGCCCGCTGCACGTTAATTGCCACGGGCGGCTATGGCCGCGGCACCCTGTACCCTTACTCTGATATCGATGTACTGATTTTAACTCACAAGCCCATTAAACGAATCAATCAAGGCAATGATCACTTATCTAGCCTTAATCTAGACCCTCATCATGAGCAGCAAAACTATCAAAATGCCATCAGTGTGTTTTTAACGCAATGCTGGGATGCCGGTCTAGAAATTCGTCATAGCGTTCGCACCCTCGCAGAGTGTCTCAAAGACAGCAGCCATGATCCTGTCTTTTTTACCAGCATCTTAGAAACACGCTATTTAAATGGCGATAAAGCCTTATTTACCGAGCTCCAACAGAAACTACACTCACTTAAGGTCTGGTCTAAACAGCGCTTCTTTGAAGAAAAACAAAGAGAAAGCGCAAAACGTTACCAGTTATTTCAAAATACCGTTTATAACCTAGAACCTGATATTAAAAATAGTCCAGGGGGATTACGTGACCTTGACACCCTACGCTGGTTATTACTGCATCATTTTGGTGATATACATCTCATCCAGCTCTATAAGCGTAAACTAGTAACACGACTTGAATACCGCAAATTAGCGCAAGCACAACAATTCTTTGCACAAATTCGTCTTGGCCTACATTTATGCACTCAACACAAAGAAAACCGCCTACTCTTTGATCATCAGCCCAAACTCGCTGAGTTTTTAGGCTATCACGGCGAATCTAGCAACGACACTGTAAGCATGATGATGCAAAACTACTTTCGCCATGCTGCTGAGCTGCGCCTACTTTTTATCATCTTGATGCGCCAATTCGAACAATCCTTTACTCAGGTAACAAGCCGATCGATTGGCAAAACCCCTTTTATTAAAACAGGCCATTATATTGGCCTGGCTGAGCATTACAGTTTTAAAGAGCAGCCCAAACTCATCCTCGAGATATTTCTATGCTTGGCCAAACAAGATCAACTCATTGACATTGACGCTAAAACCAGCAAAGCACTGATGGAAAGCCTTGCTCTCATTGATGAAGGTTATCGCAACCAGCCAGAACATCAACGCCTTTTTGCCACATTATTACAATATCCAAGCCAATTGCGCATGATGAACCGCTTTGGCATTATTGGCGCTTATCTGCCAATCTTTAGCGCCATCATCGGCCAAATGCAATACAGTTTATTTCATAGCTATACGGTTGATACACACACTTTATTTGTTATGCAAAATATCGAGAAGTTTTGCCGTTCACAAAAAAATCAAGACCAGAGTCACACTCAACATTTAAAACACTATGAAAGCGTCAGTCACACTTTAGAAGACCCGGCAATTATCTATACAGCAGCATTTTTCCATGATATTGCCAAAGGTCGTGACGGCCAACACTCTGAAGAAGGCGCCATCGATGCCAATGCATTCTGCCAAGCCCATAGTTATACGCCTTATCAAACACGCCTCGTCAACTGGTTGGTATTGCATCATCTACTGATGTCACAAACCGCACAAACCAAAGATATTCAAGACCCCCATGTCATTAACGAATTTGCACACAAAATAAGGGATTTGACCCATTTAAACTATTTATATGTCTTAACCGTCGCCGATATTCAAGGCACCAACCCAAAGCTTTGGAATAGCTGGCGAGAAGCTTTACTGAAGAACCTTTACCTAGCCACTAAAGATGCCTTAAAGCGCGGCAGCGATACAGACCATCTGGTCATCGAACACATGCAAGAAAATCAAGCCGATGCACTTGCACTCCTCAATATGAATATCTTCTCATCTGGGCAAGTGCTAGACCTCTGGCAATATTGGCATAATGACTATTTTATTAAAAATTCCGCCCAAACAATCGCTTACCAGACAACCTTAGTGTTAGTCTTAGCGCCAACTAAACTGCCCATCATTGACTTTCAACACAGTGAACAGCCAAAAATCACCCAGGTGTTTATTTACTGTCAAGACAGCGCACATTTGTTTACACGCATCGTCAATGCGCTTGACCGACTCAATATCAGCGTGAATGAAGCGGCCCTTAGCACCACACTCAATGGCTACAGCCTGCACCATTACGTTATTTTCGAGCAAGACAACACCCCTCCCGAAGGCACAATACGTCTAAATGAAATAAAGCAACAACTAAGTACCGCCATCGCCAACCAACACCTGCCCTCTTTTGTTAAACGCCGCCCTAACGCCAGACTCAGTCACTTTCATGTCCCAACCCAGGTGAGCTTTCAAAACACCCTTTCTAAAATGACAGCACTAAAACTTATTACCCGCAATCAGCCGTCATTATTAGCTTATATTGGCTTAACACTATCCCAACACAACCTCATTATTCACAATGCCAAGATCAGCACGTTTGGTGAACGTGTTGAAGATACGCTGTATATTACTGATCAAGAACGCCAACCCATAGACGATCAGTCCCTCTTAAATAAAATAGCTCAAAGTCTGTGTTACCATTTTGATAAAATTCAGGAGTCACCTTAAATGACGAAAGCTGTGACTAAAAAAACAATCTATATCGCCTACACTGGCGGCACGATCGGTATGCAACCGACGACACAAGGCTTCAACCCATCCCCTGAATTTCTTGCCAAACAAATGACTGAGCTCCCTGCCATTCACCATGAAAAAATGCCGAATTATGTCCTCAATGAATATAGCCCACTGATTGATTCAGCAAATGCCACCCCTCAAGATTGGGTCAATATCGCTAAAGATATCCTAGAAAATTATGACCAATACGACGGCTTTGTGATTTTACATGGCACTGATACCATGGCCTATACGGCCTCCGCACTGTCATTTTTATTGCCTAACTTAGATAAACCAGTCATCATCACCGGTTCACAGATTCCAATCGGTCAAATTCGCAATGATGCAGCTTGCAATATTATCGATGCCTTATTGATTGCCAATCATCACCCAATTCCAGAAGTTTGCTTATATTTTAATAATTATTTACTGCGCGGCAATCGCAGCCAGAAAACCTATGCTGATCGACTCAACGCCTTTCGCTCACCCAATTTTCCACCCCTGGCTGAAATCGGTATTGAGATTAAAATTAGAGAACACCTCATCCTTCCTCCCTCAACACCCGCGATCCAACTGCCAGCCTGGCAAGATGCAAAAATTGCCGCCTTTCGATTATTTCCAGGCTTTTCCATGACGATTTTAGAACATGTCTTGGCCCAAGATATCAATGGGATTATTCTTGAAAGCTATGGTACCGGCAATGCACCCAATCAAAATTTATCCTTTTTAAAGGCATTGCAGCAGGCGAATAATCGCGGTGTTGTCATTGTCAATTGCACACAATGTTTACAGGGCGCGGTGAAAATGCAAAATTATAGCACCGGTCATGCCTTACTGGATGCGGGTGTTATCAGTGGCCACGACATGACACCGGAGGCCGCACTAACTAAACTTTCTTGGTTATTTAGCTGCCATCAAGATATTACACTTATTAAAAACAAAATGACTGAAAATCTTCGAGGCGAATTAACAGCAGAAAAGGCGATATAATATGACCGAATTAGAACCTCTCATTCATGACCTCTTCGAAAGACGTGCTCACTTAACTACCAGCAACTTACAGGCCCATGAACGCACCGCAATTGAAGAAGCGATAAAGCAACTCGATCAAGGCACATTGCGTGTTGCTGAAAAAATTAACGGCCACTGGCACACCCACGAGTGGTTGAAAAAAGCAGTTTTGCTCTCTTTTGTAACCAGTAATAATCAAATCCTCAATCACTCCAACCAACAATTTTATGACAAAGTACCACTTAAATACCAAGGCTATACTCAACACGACTATGAGCAACAGGGAGTACGCATTGTACCCCCGGCAACCGCTCGTCGTGGCGCTTATATCGCAGCAAATACAGTACTAATGCCAAGTTATGTCAATATTGGCGCTTACGTTGATTCCGGGACGATGGTCGATACCTGGGCAACTGTCGGCTCATGTGCGCAAATTGGTAAAAATGTCCACCTTTCTGGTGGTGTTGGTATTGGTGGTGTTCTAGAACCCTTGCAAGCGACACCGACGATTATTGAAGACAATTGCTTCATCGGTGCGCGCTCTGAAATTGTCGAGGGCGTCATCATCGAAGAAAACTCGGTCATAGGCATGGGAGTTTTTATCAGCCAAAGCACTAAAATCTATGACCGCGAAAAAGATCAAATTTCCTACGGTCGCATTCCGAGCGGTTCTGTTGTCGTTGCCGGTAGCTTACCCTCACAGCAAGGCCAGTGTCACTTAAATTGCGCAGTCATCGTTAAACACGTTGATGCAAAAACCCGAGCCAAAACCGGCATTAATGACTTACTGCGTAACCACTAACTTTCACACACCTAAGTTAAGATTTAGCTGTTACCTTACAGCTTTTTCTTTTCTTACTGCGATCCCGAATCACTCCAAATTAAATCTTAGTAACTAACAACAAAACTAATAACAATAGGTATAATTACTATGCATGCTCGTTTTTTAGCACTCGCATTGACATTGGGTCTTATCACATTAATCTCTCCTTGTTGCTTAGCCTCACAACAAATCACCGTTCATACATTTAAGCAGTTTTACCAACAGGCTGAGCACACAGCAGAGCAATATTCTCCAAAAGATATCCTTATCGTCTTTGATATTGATGATACCTTACTCAAATTAAAACAACCCTTCGGTGGGGCGTCTTGGTGGGACTGGCAAAGCAATTTACTTAAAAACAACCCCAAAAGCCCGCTCTTAGAAGCGCATAGTGTTCAAAGTTTATTAAAACTTCAAGGCATGTTATTTGCTTTAAGCAAAAGCCAACCTGTAGAAACTAATCAGCCTACGCTTGTAAGTAAGCTACAACAACAAGGCTTTAATCTGTTAATTTTAACCGCCCGCAGCCCTGAGTTTCGTAATAGTACAGAGGCCTCTCTAATAGCAAGCAGCTATCACTTTAATAAAACGGGTACTGTCCATCAATACCTGCCATATCAGCTTAATCATCTTGAAAAAACAGGCTTAACCCCTGCTGAAATTAAGCAATTTCATTGGCAAACACCACGCCTCATCAGCTATGGCAATAATATTCTCTTTAGTGCCGGACAAAATAAAGGGCTTATGCTCAAGCTGTTATTAAAACGCTTAGGCTTGCACTTTAAAAGCATTCTTTTTGTAGATGATAGCAAAACTAATATCAAGGCAATGCTCAATGCCTACCCTGATACAAATCAAACTGTCACTGCATTTTACTACACACACATGCGACAAGAAAAAAACAATTTTAAAGATAACATTCCAAAAATCCATCAAGCATGGCAAGTCTTTAAGGCAAGCTATGAAAAAAACTTTGGGGCATTGCTTCAATAAAATTTAGCGCAATTACCACACATAATATTTAATTTTAAAATTAACAATGTTAGTTTTTTGAAAATTTACATTTCCGTATATTTACATGTTGTATTCTCATGATTTGAAAAATATTTTTAATAATGTTTTTATAGCACTCAACGAATAGTTTCTGACATTGACTTCATTACTTGACTAAGCGCTGTCTCTAAATTTATTTCATCTTGATCAAGCTTCATGCGAACCCTATTTTTAAGCGGTGACCATACATGCTCTATCGGGTTTAAATCAG
>NZ_AMFF02000080.1:0-12597 GCF_000297215.2 Piscirickettsia salmonis LF-89 = ATCC VR-1361 | reverse complement strand
AAAACCCGAACCTACCTCGGCCTACTCACCCCGTGCTTAGCACTCCATGGCTCGCAGCGGATGATTGAATTGCTCGAAAAAGCTGTTCAGATGCAGATTTTCTATCTTTAAATTTAACTCGGGTTCCCGGCATAATTTAATTTCTTATTTTTATTACTTTATTTAATTTCAAAATTATTAATTTAAATCTTATTAAAATTTTGTGATTAAACATCCATAAATTATTTTTTGATTTCATATTGATAATTTTATTTCATAATAAAAAATCTTATAACAGATAAAATACCAGTACTTTTTAAGTAGATAGATTTTAAATTGTAAATTATTAAAAACACATTAAGATATTGTTACGTTTTTATCGTATTATCACCTCATTAGAAAAAACAAGCTTAATCAATAAATGGTCACGATTATAATCATCGATTACATTTAAGGTTCTAAAAACGCTACAAAGCCTTGGCTACCCTACAGAGAATCAACTTCTAACCCGAGAAACGCTTGCACAGAAAGTAACAAACCCGCTTTTTATATCATTTACTTACTGAAAGCATTGTTTGACAAACTTTGTTTTTCCTAGGCCTTCAATTAATCAAAATTTTAGCTAAAAAACTTTAAGTTTATACTGAACCTTGTTTGTGCTATATTTTAATTTTATTAAACAATACAACATAAACATCAGCAAGTAGCAAAACAGTGCATAATCATACAGCACTTATCTGTATCATCTCCATCCAGAATGATTAAACTTAACTTTTTATCATCGCTAGTCATTCGCCTACTTTTTATCAAAACAATAACAACCGGAGCCTTGCCCTAATGACTGTGACCACACCATGCAACCGAGCAAAACTCACACTCTTTGTCTCAGTCATTGCCGTTATCGCCGCAGCAATAGAAACCGACTTATTTATTCCAAGCTTACCGGCGATGCAACACTATTATTTGGCATCTTCCAACCAAATTCAGCTCCTGATCAGCATGAATTTTTTAGGGCTTTGCATCTCAAGCCTATTTTATGGTCCACTCGCAGATAGCTATGGCCGCAAGCCCATCTTACTGACCGGCCTTGTTATCTTTGTTTTTGGCGCTGTTGGCTGTGTATTTTCACTTTCATTAAGCAATATTATCTTCTGGCGTTTTATTGAAGGCATCGGCAGCGGTGCCTGCTTTGTCATCCCTGGAACTGTCATCTTTGACTTATATAGTAAAGAAGCAGCCGCACGTATTTTAGGCATCCTCAACAGCATAACTACAATTGCTATGGCAGCCTCACCGTTAGCTGGCGGTTTTATTCACACTCAATTTGGCTGGCGTGCTAATTTTTTATTTTTAGCTTTTGTCGCCATACTCGCCTTACTTCTTGCTATCTTTCTCATTAAAGAATCGCTGCCTAAAAAAAGCAGAGTCCCCCTGCACATCAAATCGATTACGCATGGCTATTATCGACTGATAACCCATACTGAATCACTTAGCTACTTACTGATTATCTGCTGTGTATTTGGCGCTTACATGGTCTATATTTCGGGACTGTCTTTAATTTTTGTCAATCATTTACACATTTCAGAGTCAGCCTTCCCTTATTATCAAGGTGCAGTCTTACTTGCTTTTGCTGCAATCAGCATGGCATGTGGACGTATCATTCATTTATTAGGTATGAAAAAGGCCTTACATTACAGCACTATTACCATGGCCATTGGCGCTATTTTATTATTGTTCACCGGGTTATTTTTCGCTGATTCAGCCTTGCTCATCACCATTACCATGTCGATTTTTGCCGCAGGTGTCGCTTTAATGCTGACCATTATCTTTGGTAACTATATGGAAGTGATTCCAGAAATTAGAGGTATCGCCTCCGCCTTATGTAATGCCCTACGCCTCTGCGCCGCAGCACTATTTGTTGGTCTTGCCGGTTTACTCTTTACCGGAACGATTACGCCTATTGCCATTTTTATCTTTACTCTAGCGATCATCAGCACAGTCATCTTAGCCTGGCTGCAAAGAAAAAAATTACACCAACAATCCAAACACCCGTCTCACTCTCACCAGAGCAGCCATTCAACCACCTGAGTAATAAGCGAGCGTCACTCGATCCTGTCCTGAAAGATCTTGAATGGTTTGAACCTCAACAAAATCTGCTTGCTTAAATAAATCTCGCACAGCCGCTCCTTGCTGATAGCCATGCTCTAAAGCCAACAAGCCTTGCGGCTTTAAAAAAGCTGGAGCTTGGCTGATAATTAACGCAATATCATCCAAACCCTGCTGGCCAGATACGAGTGCCGTGTGTGGCTCAAAGCGTACATCACCTTGCACAAGGTGCTGATCTTGGTCTTCGATATACGGTGGATTGGCAACAATCGCATCATAAAAGCCCTGTAAAGGCTCACACCAAGAGCCATAATAAAAGTTAATGTTGTTTAAGCCCAAATGCCCCGCATTCTCTTTAGCCACCATTAACGCCTCACGCGAAAAATCAACTGCATCCAACTGCCAGCGTGGCCGACTATGTGCTAATGCACAGGCAATTGCCCCAGAACCGGTGCCCAAATCAGCAATACGTAGGGGATGCTCTTTAAAACTTTTTTTAGATAAATAGCTAGAGTTTAATACAGAATCAACCAAAACTTCCGTCTCTGGCCGTGGAATCAGTGTCGCTGCTGTCACTTTCAACGACAATGACCAAAATTCACGCTCACCTAAAATATAGGCAATAGGCTCACCATAACAACGACGATGAATGTAGGTTATAAACCGCTGATATTGCTCTGAGCTTAATGTTTTCTCAGCAAAAGCACGCAAAAATGCACGATTTTTAGCCAAAACAAAGCCAAGTAATAACTCAGCTTCAAATCGTTCATCAATATTATCTAAATCAACTGATTTTTCTAATCTTAAAATAGCTTCATCTAAAGCCGTCTGTATAATAACAAGATCAGGCACCTTCCATGCTCGCGAGCAAATCCGCCTGATGCTCTTGAATTAAGCTGCCAATAATCTCAGTTAAATCCCCTTCCATCACGTCATCCAACTTATATAACGTCAAGTTAATGCGATGGTCAGTAATGCGACCTTGCGGATAGTTATACGTACGAATCCGCTCAGAACGATCCCCAGAACCCACGAGGTTTCTACGCTCTTCAGCTTGCTCAGCTTGCTGACGTGACTGCTCTGCCGTTAATAAGCGTGATTGTAATAATGCAAGGGCTTTCGCCTTGTTTTTATGCTGAGACCGCTCATCCTGACACTCAACGACCACGCCAGTCGGTAAATGGGTAATCCGAATCGCTGAATCCGTTTTATTAACATGTTGACCACCCGCTCCTGAGGCACGAAACGTATCAATACGCAAATCATTGGTATTAATCTCAATCTCATTCACCGCGTCCACTTCAGGCATAATCGCTACCGTACACGCGGAGGTATGAACACGTCCTTGCGATTCAGTCGCCGGAACACGCTGGACGCGATGCGCGCCAGACTCAAACTTCAATTTAGAATAGACGCCAGTGCCAATAATGCGCACAATAATTTCTTTATAACCACCATGGTCACCTTCACGCTCGGAGATTAATTCCACTTGCCAGCGATTATTTTCCGCATAGCGGCTATACATACGAAATAAATCACCGGCAAAAATCGCCGCTTCATCACCGCCAGTGCCAGCACGAACCTCTAAAAAAACATTGCTACTATCATGTGGATCTTGCGGTAACATCAATTTTTGCAGCTCAAGTGCCAACAACTCACAGCGTTCATTGGATGCTTTCACTTCTTCTTGGGCCATCTCACGCATATCTGGATCATCATCCAGTAACATTTGCTCGGCAGTCTCTCGACTATCTTGTGCTTGTAGATAATCTTCAAAACACTTAACAATCGGCTCTAGTTGCGCATATTCTTTAGAATAATCACGAAAGGTCTCTTGTTGGCTAATCACGCCTGGATCACCCAATAAAACTTCTAATTCTTGATAACGCTCTTGCACTGTTAGTAATTTTTCTTGTATTGATGTTTTCATAATATCCGATCTTTTTTATCCACCCCTAAAAGCTCAGAGGCATACGACACAAGTTCATGACGCCCATCACGAGCCGCCTCACGCAAGCGTACACTCGGCGTGTGCATCACCTTATTGACTAAGCGATGCCCCAGGGTTTCAACCACATGTTCAGCAAGCTGACCATTTTTTAATGCACTGAGCGCTTCTGCAACCAATACATCACGTACTTCAAGCACCTGACCACGATAATCACTAATCACATCACTAACATGTAAAGAGCGATACCAGGCATGAAATTTATCTTTTTCTTCATGAATCAGCGCCTGCGCTGCTAACGCCGCTTGTTTACGGCTTTTCTTACTCTCTTGAATCACTTGCTGTAAGTCATCTACCGTATACAAGTAAACACTTTTACAATCTGCCACAGCTGCACTAATATCACGTGGTACCGCAAGGTCAACCATTAACGTCGGATCATCATGATCACGCAACGCATGTGCCTGTTCAACCATGGCCCGACTAATAATCGGCTCTCGACTACCTGTGGCGGTGACAATAATATTTGCAGCAGGCAAACATACAGGTAAGTCAGTCAAACTTATAGCCTCGCCCGCTACTTTTTCAGCCAGCACTTGGGCATGCGCCAAGGTTCGATTGGCAATGATCAAACGCCCAACGCCATATTGCTTTAAGTGACGCGCCACTAATTGTGCGGTATCTCCAGCACCAATCACCAAGACAGTCGTTGCCTCTAAGTTGCTGAACATCTTTTGACTTAAACGCACTGCAGTAAAAGCCACCGACACAGGACAGGCCCCCACGGCAGTTTCAGTACGCACACGCTTCGCTGCAGAAAACGAGTGCTGAAATAAACGCTCTAGCACCGGCGTTGTGACTTCAGCCTGCTGAGCTATAGAAAATGCCGCTTTAAGTTGACCTAAAATCTGTGGCTCTCCCAGGACTAATGAATCTAAACCACAAGCCACTTGCATCAAATGTTCGACCACCTGCTCGCCACAATGGCAATATACATAGTCGCTTAAATTTTCCAGACCACTGCCATGCACCCACCAACGCTCCACCGCACTGATGTCCTCAGCTTGGCCATACAACTCGGTACGATTACAGGTAGATACAACAATCACACCTTTTAGCTGACCACTCGCCATCGCCGACTGCAAAAACCCAGTCAGCTCACTCTCCACAATCCCTACCCGCTCACGTACAGCCAGTGGTGCAGTCGTGTAATTCACCCCTAAAACAAATAATTGCATTGTTCAACGTTCAACTTAATCAAATATTTATATGTAATATCTTTACTTTAGCAGTCAAAACTTAACCCGTTCAAATACCACCCCAGCATTATTCTTAAAGTTAAGTTTCTACTATCTATGGTCGATACAAAGCAGAGTCCTCTTTAAAATACAGACAAAGGTAACTGTGTGCTTAAGCGCTACGCCTTGATCAGTCTCACTACTACGCTATGCTACGCGTGTAGCACCGGTGCGGAGCAATATACAGCGCAACCATCTTCTTCTGTCCAACCTAATTTTGCAACCGAGGACTTGCATGAACTTCTTATTGCTGAAGTCGCTTATCAGCGCGGTCATTATGATCTCGCGTTGCGACATTATCATAACACGACTTTAAGCAGCCGTAACAAAAAATTAGCCGCTCACACCACTCGACTGGCCTTGGAAATGAACCAACCCAATATGGCACTAGAACCGGCCATACTCTGGGCCAACCAGGCACTCAGCAATCCCAAACCGCAAGCTTTAGTTGTCCTCATGCTCATTTCCAGTAAAAATTATATCAAAGCCCTCCCTTATTTAGGCCGCATCACCATCAATCAAAAAGCCAAGCCTTACTTAAAGCTCGTCACAGAAGAGTCAACCCCCGTTGAACGGGCCCACTTAAGCGCACTTTTCAGCACACTTCACCAACAGCAGACTTTTCATCCAGAAGCCGCTTTAATCATCGCCAAATTTATCCACACAGAGCGCCCTCAGCTCGCTCGCGCGATATTAACAGATATTCTAATAAAGCGCCCAAACTGGACAGAAGCCATCAGTTTTAAAAACCAAATCCACGCAAATTAAACTCACACCACGCCCAATACTCACGCTCAATACGTTAGATATATATTTTACAATAAAGATATATTAAGATTACATCTTCAGCCCACAATCTAACCAGCAACAAGCCTAAATCAAAAACCCCAACCAAAAAACAAAAAAGCAATGATAAAGATGAAGATAAAGACGCTCATAACTCAACTTCAGCGTGCATACACTAAAACCATAAAACCATTATATTTATTAGCTTGCATAGTATTACTGAACGCTTGCGCAACCACCACAGCAGATCATTCAACGCCCCCGCTACCTAAAAACAACAATGCAGCCTGGCAGCAGTATCAACAACAATTAGTTACAAAAACGCACTGGCAATTGCAAGGCATCATCGCCGTGCGCTATGCCAAGCAAGCACAACAAGCAAATTTAAACTGGTCTCAACAAGGTCTCGACTGCTATCAAGTCAATTTATCAGGGCCTTTAGGCATTGGTGAAATTCAACTCACCCACCAACAGGGCCAATACCGCTTTACTGACAGCCACGGTCAAACCACTGAAGCTAATTCAGCCCAGCTGCTTATGCAAAGCCTTTTAGGTTGGAGTCTGCCTGTCAATGGCCTCTATTATTGGGTACGTGGCTTAGCCTCTCCTGATATGCCGTATCAAAAAACACTCGATGAGTATGGTCGCTTAATTACTCTCAGCCAATCGGGTTGGAATATTAGTTACCAACGCTACCAGTGGCAAAACGGCTTGCCCTTGCCCACCTTAATCCGCTTAAAGAACCAGCAACTTTGGCTAAAAATTGCCATTAGTGATTGGCAGCAATTGACTTAAATTAAAGTGCTTATAGCTGACAATTATCAGTATTTTTTAATTTAAAAATAAAAGCCAGAACAAAAGCCAGAAAAATTAATAAATTACATGCATATATCCATGTAATACCTTGATTATGACAAAAATGTGACAAAGGTTTGACAGAGCGCTAACACACACAGTAGAATACCCCCAACTTGCGCAAAGGAGCCTAGACTTGCGCATTTTAGGTGGGGTATCGCCAAGCGGTAAGGCACCGGCTTTTGATGCCGGCATCCCCTGGTTCGAATCCAGGTACCCCAGCCAACTCTATATTATAACATACTGACTAAACCCGATCCCCTTACACTCTCAAGAGGAAGCTCAGCGTGTCCAAATTAATGCTCTTTACCGGCAATGCTCATCCTGAACTTGCTAACAAGATTGCAAAACACTTACACATCCCCTTAGGCAATGCGCAAATTAATTGCTTTAGCGATGGTGAAATTTCTACTGAAATCTTAGAAAACGTCCGCGGCAACGATGTTTTTATATTACAACCCACCTGTTCTCCAGCCAATGACCACCTGATGGAAGTGATGATTTTAGCCGATGCCCTGCGCCGCTCATCTGCAGGACGCATCACCGCGGTTATCCCCTATTATGGCTATGCACGCCAAGATCGCCGCACACGCTCTTCTCGTGTCCCTATTACTGCAAAAGTGGTTGCTGACATGCTTGCAGGCGTTGGTATTAATCGTGTCATGACCGTAGATATTCATGCTGAACAGATTCAAGGTTTCTTTCATATCCCACATGACAATGTCTATGGCTCTCCTGTCTTGCTTGAGCATGTGCTCGATAAAAAATTAATCGACCCTGTTGTTGTTTCACCTGATGTCGGTGGTGTTGCCCGCGCCCGTGGTTTTGCCAAACGCTTAAACAATGCGGATCTTGCCATTATTGATAAACGCCGCCCACGCGCCAATGAAGCACGCATCATGCACATTATCGGTGATGTAAAAGGCCGCGATTGTATCTTGGTTGACGATATCGTCGATACCGCAGGTACGCTTTGTAAAGCCGCTGAAGCCTTGCGTGAACAAGGTGCGACCAATGTGTCAGCCTATTGTGTGCACCCGGTGCTATCAGGTAATGCCATTGCCAATATTGAAAACTCCAGCCTAACTGAGCTTGTTGTTACAGATACGATTCCATTGAGTGAGGCGGCCAAACAATGCGCTAGAATCAAGCAACTTTCTTTAGCGCCTATGCTCTCAGAGGCAATTCGTCGTGTTTGCCATGAAGAGTCAATCAGCTCAATGTTTGTTGAATAAGCAATTATTTTTCACTATAATAATGCGCTGTTGCTTTGGTCGCGAAGCAGCAGCTTTTTTAATTTAAATTAAATTCTCAACTCTTTGGAGACAATTATGTCACAAACTATCGAATTACCTGCAGCTTTACGTCAGGATAAGGGGAAGGGTGCGAGCCGCCGCCTCCGTCGTATTGCCGATCAAGTCCCTGCTATCGTCTATGGCGGCAACAAAGACCCAATGTCACTTGCCATCCCTCACAACCTAGTATTACAAGTTGAAGAGCACGAGCACTTTTACACGCAAATTTTAACCTTAAATATTGATGGCCAAAAAGAACAAGTCATCTTAAAAGATATGCAACGCCATCCATACAAGCCTAAAGTCACTCACTTGGACTTTCAACGTGTCGATGCAAACTCTAAGCTCAGCGTTTCAATTCCGTTACACTTTACTAACGAAGAAGTTGCAGTAAAACTCGGTGGCCATGTTGAGCATTATGCCTCAGAAGTAGAAATCAGCTGCCTACCTGCTGACCTTCCTGAATTTATTGAAGTCGATATGGGCAAAACAGAACTCGGCCAAACCTTACACCTATCTGATATTAAAGTCCCACAAGGCGTTACTCTCAGCGCACTTGTTCAAGGTGGTAATCACGATCACGCTATCGTTGCTATCAAAGCTAATAAGGGCTCTAGTGACGATGATGCTGCATCCAGTGATGAGGAAACTGCTGAGGAATAACCAACATGGACGCTCCTGTAAAACTCATTGTTGGCCTCGGCAACCCCGGCGCCGAATATGAACAAACGCGACATAATGCAGGAGTGTGGTTTGTTGAACAGCTGGCAAAACAATATCAAACTGTTTTGCGCCCTGAGGCTAAATTTCATGGTTTAGCCTCTCGTCTTAACGCAACAGGCTTAGGCAATGCACACTTACTTATTCCAACGACCTTTATGAATCGATCCGGCCTTGCCGTTAAAGCCTACAGTCACTTTTATAAAATCCCTCCCGAACATATTCTAATTGTTCACGATGAGCTTGACCTACCTCCAGGCACTGCACGCTTAAAACAAGGTGGCGGTCATGGTGGTCACAATGGCTTAAGAGATATTACCGCACAACTAGGCACCAACGACTTTCAGCGTTTACGTATCGGTATCGGCCATCCTGGCAATAAATCTCAAGTGGTCAACTTTGTTCTTAAAGCACCATCCAAGCCAGAACATGCACTAATTTTACAAAGCCTCGATGCGAGCTTTGAGGTTTTAGCCGAGCTCCTCGCCGGACACACCGCAAAAGCCATGAACGCTCTACACAGTCGCTAATAAATTCGTTACAATACACAACAAATTGCAATTACGTTTTATTATTTAATTTATTTTAGTAGAGACTGATCATGGGTTTTAAATGCGGTATCGTTGGCCTTCCTAATGTCGGCAAATCAACACTTTTTAATGCACTTACACAAGCTGAAATCGACGCAGCAAACTATCCTTTTTGTACTATAGAACCCAATACAGGCATCGTCCCAGTGCCTGACCTGCGCCTAGAGCAACTTGCTAACATCGTCAAACCACAAAAAGTCATTCCAACCACGATGGAATTTGTTGATATTGCCGGTTTAGTCAAAGGTGCTTCTAAAGGCGAGGGCCTTGGCAATAAATTTTTAGCAAATATTCGCGAAACCGATGCCATCGCCCATGTTGTACGTTGTTTTGAAAATGAAGACATTGTCCATGTTGAAGGTAAAATCAACCCGATTGATGATATTGATGTTATTAATACGGAACTACTACTTGCTGATATGGAAATGCTCGAGCGTACCTGTTTGCGCTTACAAAAATTAGCTAAAAGTGCAAATAAAGAAGCCAAACAAGATTTAGAGCTCATGCACGCCCTTAAAGCTCATGTTGAAGAGGGCCACCCAGTACGTACCTTTAGTGGCAATAGTGACCTCTCACCCACCTATGCAACATTGCAGTTTTTAACATCAAAGCCCACCATGTATATTGCCAATGTCAATGAAAGCGGCTTTGATAATAACCCCCACTTAGACGCTGTTAGAGAATTAGCAGAAAAAGAAGGTGCGGTTGTTGTACCGATTTGTGCCGCCATTGAAGCAGAAATTGCCGTGTTAGATGACGAAGAAAAGGCCGAGTTTATTCAAGATTTAGGCCTAGAAGAACCCGGGCTGAATCGAGTCATTCGTGCCGGCTACGATTTACTCACCTTGCAAACGTTCTTTACCGCGGGTGTCAAAGAAGTCCGCGCCTGGACAGTGCATATCGGCGCGACCTGCCCTCAATCTGCCGGACGTATTCATACTGACTTTGAAAAGGGTTTTATTCGTGCTGAAGTGATGAGCTACGCTGACTTTATTCAATATAACGGCGAAGCTGGCTGTAAAGAAGCGGGTAAATGGCGCCTAGAAGGCAAAGACTATATCGTTCAAGATGGTGATGTGATGCACTTTCGCTTTAATGTCTAAAGTACTTGAAGTTATTTTTAAGAGCGCTGTGCGCTCTTATTTATTGATAAATACAGATTTATAAAGACAAAGAGGACACGCTATGACAATTGCAATTCTTGTCGCCATGGAAGAAGAAGTACAACTATTAAAAGAACACACCACAGGGATAACTCATGAAATTAATAACATTCTCTTTCATGAGGCTAAGATTTATAACCAAGATGCATTGATTGTCCAAACTAACATTGGCAAAGTCAATGCAGCAATGGCAACCACCTTACTTATCGAACGCTTTAAACCAAGCTTAGTGATTAATACAGGAACTGCAGGCGGCTTTCATCAAGATTTAACGATTGGTGATATTATCATTGCTGACAAAGTATTACATAACGATGTCGACGTCACCGGCTTTGGTTATGCCTATGGCCAAATTCCGGGTTTACCCACGCATTTTGAGCCCGATGAACATGCAAAAATCCATGCAGAAATAACCTGCCAGCAAGCAAACCTTACCTACTATATCGGTACGATTGCAACAGGTGATTCATTTTTAAGTACGCCCTTTTTAATCGACCGAGCAAAAACCAATATTAACAACCTCTATGCCGGTGAAATGGAAGCCGCTGCTGTCGCTCAAGTGTGTTTTCATGCCAATGTTCCAGCACTATTTATTCGGGCAATTTCAGATATTGCAGGTACTGATGATCAAGAAAAAGATTTCAGCGCGAATATTCAAACTGCCTCTAAAAAATATACGCATTTTATCAGTGAGTTTTTTAAACAGCACGCTAATCCTCTAAAAATAAAACTTTAAAATAAATAGTATTTAACATCAGGGTTTAATTAGAATAATAATCTTTAAAGAGCTGTTTATTAATTGCAATAAGCAGCTTTATTTTTATAAAAATTATACTTTAGACCGAAGCCAGCGAATCAATAATTCATTATTTGTTATCGAATCAGTAATCATTTGATAGGAGTCAATTGTCTCTTGTAATGCATTTTCGCCAAAACGTTGGTCAAACCCTGCCTTATCTTCTAACCGACTTAAAGAATCAACAATTTTCTGATTGTATCGTGCATAATTTTTATTTTCATCACGCATTTGTATTTCAGAAAATCCAGCAGCGGCTAATAAATCATGATAGTTTTCTTCTGTTTCTGCAAATAACGTTAAGTTTTCCATGTCACACATTTGCTGCAAACGTGCTCCCCATTGACCTTTTACGGGACTTAACCAATCATCAATCACCAATTCACCGCCAGGTTTTAATACTCGATAAACTTCTTTAAATAAAGGTAATTTATCATCTAAATGTGTCAAGACTCCCTTGCTATATACAAAATCAAAAGAGTCATCATCAAATGGCAATAATGGTGGCTGCTGATACGCAGTAAAATGCACTAAATCTTTTAATGATTGCGGACAACGGCGTGTTGCTTCTTCTGCTAACCAAGGATTTATCTCGATTCCCGTCACTTTAGTTTGATAGCGCTCTGCCAAATAAAATGCAACACCACCAAGGCCAAAACCAATATCTAAGGCTTTTTTCCCTGGTAAATCAGTATACTGAAACATAATCTCAACAGCTTCATGGCCACCTTCAGACATCATCCCTGCACCATAAGCTTCTTCTAATAATAAACAGTACTCTTCAGGATATTCAGCAATAATTTTTTTTAAGTCCACCATAATTTTCAACTTGCCTTTTGCCTGCTCGCTATTAATCAATTATATATAGTCTGTCTATATCATAACAACAGAGTTAATATAGTATCACTTTAAACATACAAATAGACCCTACTTTTTAAGATATTTAAGCCTCCATAGAGCAACTCAACTAGCGTCAACACCAGGTATTTTTGTAAGTAATTACATTATTTTTTTCTCGCAATCAATTTAAATTTAGTTACAAACTCACCTTACGCACAGGT
>NZ_AMFF02000079.1:23390-36792 GCF_000297215.2 Piscirickettsia salmonis LF-89 = ATCC VR-1361 | reverse complement strand
ATTTTAAGGGAGGGTTACCTTAGCATACCGGCGATCATCTGTGAAAGTACCATATTTCTAACAGACATTGATGACACTAAAATTTCTTCAATTGATTTATTATAACGGCTTAAAAAAATCGTCGACACGCTGGCATCATATGCTGCAATAATCATTGCCATCATCATAAGCCCTGGGGTAATAAACTCTAAATAAGTTAAGTGATGAATCATTTTTGTATGCGCGCCGATGAGCTGCCCAAAGACAATAAAGTAAAGCACTGTGCTAATTATCGTAGGACATAATGCCTGTATCCACACTTGCTTAATCTTTCTAATTTCTTGACCTATGACCGTCTTCGCCGCAATAAGTGATTTGGATTTTCTAGCCAACCTCATTATTTTTATTCTCTTTTTGAGTCAAACTAATAAAAATAGTTTCAAGCATATTAGTCTGGCGAGACTCATTGGTAACATTAACCACGGCTACGCCTTGCTCAGCTAACAAACCAAGTAATTGACTCATTGTTTGCCCTTGGTGTGGATATAAAGAAACCCACCAGTGTCGATCATCGATATTAATCAACTCAAATGGCTTAAGCTCTATTTGATCCGCCATCAGTATCAATGGCTCTTTTAGCTCCAGGATAAAATTATTTTTTGCTACCTTGGTAGAAGATACATCTAACAACTCATTAATCGGCTTATTTTCTATTAATTTACCTTTATTAAGAATAATAATATTGCGGCACAAACGTTCTACTTCCTCAAAATAATGTGAGGTTAGGATAATCGTCATACCCTGTGCATTAAGCTCCCGAAGAAAATCCCACATCAATCGCCGCAGCTCAACATCAACACCTGCGGTTGGTTCATCCAAAATTAACAATTGAGGCACATGTAATAATGCCCGCGCAATCATCAAGCGCCGCTTCATTCCACCGGATAAATACCGCGCACGCTGCTGACGCTTCTCCCATAAACCTAACTTCTTTAGATAATACTCAATTTTATCTTGAACTTTCTTTCTTGATAAACCGTAATAACCTGCTTGTGTGTAGAGAATATGTTCAACTGTTTCAAACGGATTAAAATTAAACTCTTGTGACACCAAACCAATGAGCTCTTTCACCTGAGGGTTACCGCCAGGGGACAGCTCATAACCAAAAAGACGCACAGATCCCGCGCTTTTACTAATCAAGCCGGTGATAATATTAATTAACGTTGATTTGCCCGCACCATTAGGACCGAGTAAAGCATAAAATCCACCTTGCTCGATAACGAAACTCACCTGATTTAGAGCAATGTATTTTTTATCATAAATTTTAGTTAAACCATCAACTTCTAGCGCAGGCGCCGATGTTAATTTAAATTCGCTGCCATCTAACCGGTCAGGCGACCTCTTCAAGACCATCTCGTAACAATACTTGCAATGGCTCGCCAAACTCTTTTAAGTACAGTTCTTGTGTTACTTCAAAGGCGTTTGCCAACGCATCCAAATCATCATGTTCTGGGTCAGCAGGATGATGGTGAATATAGCCGCCAACTAATGCCTGGCAATCTGCCATATAACGCTTGGTATACAAAATATGATTATGCCAAAACTCATCGATTTCTTTGGTCGGCACGAGAGACTTTTTACCACGATACTTTACTAATAAGTATAAAAACCGCTTATAGAGTTTTTCACAAATTTTAACACTCTGCCACTGCCATTGCGGCAATGGATAAAGCTCTGAGCACATCGCACGGCAAATATAATCTAAATCTAACTTATTGATATAATCTAATGACACAATTTAGCTCTGACAATTGCCACTGCAATTCGCCATACACGCAGCTACCTCTTTATTAACATTAGACGGCTTATTTACCTCAACAAACTTGGTAGGAGCAAGCTTCTTATTATTAGGTGTAATAAATAAGCTTTCAATTAACTTTTTTCTAGATAGGGACATTTACTTTCTCCTGACCTGAGTGATATATTGCCTGCCACTGATTTAACTATCAACGCGGAAAAATGTCAATGTTAAAGCCTATTCAACTTAATATAGCCAAACAAAAAAGATCAAAAAGATCAATAAAAACCAAAATCAGAATACTCTCTACATTGATCATACCTAACTTATGCTTTATAACCGATAATTACAGCCAAACCCTAGTTTTACCAACTTTAAATATCAGTAGCACTCACGCAGCCAAGAAAAGCACTGACAATACTGGCACAAATGTTACTTTTAGCCAAAAAAACATTCAAGAACAAGGTGCATCTTCAGTCATTGGCTTTTTAAAGCAACAAAGCCTAGTGCAAATAAAAACCAGCTCAGGGCAGCAGGACCAAACCGCCATTGCCATTCACGGCTTTGGTGATAATGCGCATAGCAACTCACTGCTACATGTCGATGGCCTACCTTTCAGCAGCTTCACCAATATAGGCCCGAACCTAAATACAATTATGATTCAAAATATTAACACTATTAACCTTATTCCTGGCAGTTATGGCAGCTTATACGGCAGCCAAGCGGTAGGCGGTGCCGTTAATTTAACGACACACATTCCAGGCAAACGTGAACTATATACGGGATTAAGCCTAGGTAACCGTGATCAAAGCCAAACCAACTTTTTCTACAGTGAGCGTTACCCTTCTGATCTTGGCGTCAGTTTAGGCGGTGCTTTTGCAAATATTAGCCATGACCAAGACAAAACTCAAAAAAATTATAATATTAACGCAAAAGTTGATTATATCAGTGATAACGATAGTGCTAGTTTGAACTGGCTGTCTTACCGTAATTATATCGAAAACCAAGATGCACTGACTTGGGGCAGCAATACCCCTGTTGCTCCTGTCATGCCCAACAGCACCACACAAGGCCATGTATTATATGCAACCAACCAATTGATGATTAACCCCGCTTGGCAATGGAATAGCCAAGCAATGCTGTTATACAATAAAATTACTGGCATGTTTAGAGGTACAGCACCCACAGAAACCAATCAAAGCAGTCTTCTATTACAAAATAATATCTCTTATTTAAACTTTTTTAGCACAGGTATTGATCTGCAAAAAAACAGTGCCCATACGCTCTCAAACAATATACAAAATGCACAAGCAAACGACAAAGTTGCTGACATTTATAGCCGGGCTAAATTACCTATTATTAATAAGTTAGATCTTATTCTAGGTGCACGCTATGCTAATCAATGGATGAATGCCAACACAACGGTTGAAAACAGTTCTACACATAATCATTTTTTCGCCAATGAACAAGGCCTCGTTTGGCAGCAAACGAGTGAGCTTGAGTTTTATTTGCGTCGTGATACTAATTATCGCTTTGTTAACGGCAAAGATAGGCTATGGGCACCAACAACAACAGAGATTAACCCAGTGCAAATGCAAACAGGCATCTCCTATGAAACTGGGCTCAAATGGCATCATGGTGCGCATAAGTTTGAATTAGGGCTCTATCGCCTGGATCTAAATAATGAGCTCACTTACGACCCCAATGCGGGTCCATTTGGCTCTATATCAAATTTACCACCCACTCGACGCATCGGCTTAGACCTGTATAATCAACTGCCAATTAATGATCGTCTCACCTTAAATACTCAAGCAAGCTTAGTGCGTGCACGCTTTAGCTCAGGTAACTATTCAGGTAAACAAATCCCTGCAGTCTCACCGGTCAGTACCAGCTTAGGCTTGACCTACCAATGGCCAAAAAACTGGAGTTTTAATATTATAGAAAATCATTATAGTAGTTTTTATGCTGTCAATGATTTAGCTAACCAAGCGCCTAAAATGGCAGGCTACTTTACTACTGATATCAATTTTAGAAAAACCTGGCACAAGCTCGCCATGAATCTTAGCATTAAAAACTTACTCAATAAGCACTACACTCGTTATGCCCTATATTCTCCCACAATACCAGGGATCTCTCCAGCAAGCTTAACTTACTACCCAGCCGACGGCATTACTGCACTATTTACGATGGAATATAACTGGGTCTAATACTAGCCCTATTCGGTCATATAAATTTATTATTCATCTTCAACGCACTGATCCAGCCATTGCCGGTAAACTGCCGCCCCTGATCTGAATTTATAATCTCAGGTTGGCCTTGTTCCAACGCCTGGTTAAGAGCTTCTAAACAGAAGCTCGCCTCCATGGTATTGGAAAGCGCCCAGCCTAAAATATAACGACTGTAGACATCGATTAAGGCCGTAAGATAAGCAAAGTTACGTGTGCTTATATAGATCTTCAGAAAGGTTATTTTCTTGTGCTCTCTGCTTAGTATTAAGCAGCTAATCCATATTTATCAATGAGCTGATTTTGGGCACAGTATATTCTGTTTTTTTAAACATAACGTAATTGNNNAACTTCCGTTGATTGCTACACCCTACTCAAATCTAAATTTTTTGCAACAGTGCCAAAATAATAGCATTATACAGATTAAGGCCTAAAATATACTTTGTTTGCTGTATTATAAAAAATATCTTCATGTGTTATTTGAGGTAGTTTATTCATTAATGTTTCTTGCCATAGTGTATAGTGATGGTGATTGTCGACAGGAAAATTAGAGCCATAGCATAATCTTTGGCTTGGTATATTAGATAAAATAGCGTCTAAGCAGCTATCTAGTGCTTTTTCTTGGCTATTTATCATATAAAATCCTGAGAGTTTTAAAATAATATTATTATATTGAGTGATTTCTTTGATTAAGTCATGCCAGGCTTGCATTTCTTGGCTAGATTGCGTGAGTGGCAAGGCCATATGCTCGATGACAGTGGTGACTTGAGAGTCGCTGATATTGTCTAGTATATTAAGTAGTTGGCTCGCGTACATTTGACATTCAAAAATATAGTGATGACCTTTTAATAAAGTGAGTTTTTGGGTCAAGTTTTTAGGGAGGTGATGATATTGGCAGGGTGAGTAGGTAGACTCCGTGTGGTAAGACATAATTTGCCGAATGCCGACAACTTTTGAATATTTTTTGAGCTGATTAAGCTGTAATAAAAAATGATTACTATCAACGTAAAAATCTCCACAACCAATATAGCGCATATGGTATTGGCTTAATTGATTTTCTAACCACTCTACTTCTTTAATGATATTAATTGCTGAATCATGGGCTTCGATATGAACGAATTGCTTGCATGGTAATGCTGTTGGGAGAAAATCTTGCTGTAATTCTTTTTTTTCGTTATATACCCATTGGTTAATATTGTTTTTTAAATCCCAAAAATGAATATGGCTATCGATGATAGTCTTCATATCTATGACTTACCTCCTAATTTTTATGTCAATTACAAATCAAGAGGTGAGTATAGCATTAAGTGAGTACAAGCGGATGAGAGGCTAATGGGCCGAGCATTATTTACTGTATTGTTCATGCCGATTGCCGATTTACAAAATCAGAGCTAGCTTGATTTACTTTGACCGGCGACGATTTTATCACACAGTCCTTTAGGCATCATAATCCATTCTTTTTTATCACCACTGGCTTTGGCTTGACCTGCGCAGGCATGGTGAGGGGTTGCGCAGTCATTTTTCCCTGCTTTGGCAACGCCATAGCATTTTTCAGACTTGGCAGCATGGGTACTGGTAATTGTGCTGGTTAAGCTTGCAGCAATTGCGGCGGAGATGGCCAGTGACAGTGCTTTTCTTGTTGCCATAATAATCATTACTCCATAACTAAAAATGAAAGCGGCGTGGCTTATTTGGAGTGTAGTTGATAGTTTAGGTTATTTTTAGTTGGTGTTGTTATGGTCTATTAAGTTGTCCAATAAAGCACAGGAATTGCAATGATTAAAAAAATAACCGTCATGACACTGCCAATTTTAATAAAATCACTGATGCGGTAGCCTCCAGGGCCAGTGATCAAGGTGTTGACCTGGTGGGAGGGTAATAAGAATGAATTGGATGCACAAACAGCAACAATTAAGGCGAATAAGCGCGGGTCAGCGCCAGTTTCTGTAGCTAGGTGAATGACGATGGGAACGAGTAAGAGTGTTGCTCCAACATTGGTCATTACCAGGGTGGCAAAGGTCGTAATAATACCGATTAAAAACGCGATTTCTAAGGTTGACCAGCCATGCAATAGGTCAATGATGCCTTGGGTTAGCCACTGTGCTGTTCCTGTTATCTGCAAGGCCGTGCCCAAGGGGATAAGCCCGGCAAGTAAGAAAACTGTACGCCAGCTGATCGACTGATAAGCGCTTTCTATCGGAATACAACCGGTGACAATCATAAGCACTGCGCCGGTCATCAGGCTTAAAGGTTCTGGTACTGCAGGTAAGATAACCAGGACGAGAGTAAATAGTGCAATGGCCAGTGCATACCAGCGTTTTTCTAGGTGTTGGTGTTCTTTTGGGTAGTCACTGGTGATGACGAGGTAGCTTTCATTTTTTTCAAGTCGGCTTAAATCTTGCCAGGGTGAAAATACCCCTAAGGTATCGCCAGCGCGTAAAGTCATTGCCTTCATTTCATCGCCTAAGCGTGAGGTTTTACCACGTAGTACCGCAAGTAGTTGTAAGCCATGCGTACGGCGCATTTTTAATTTTTTGACTTGTTGGCCAATAAGGTCGGAACTGGGTGGAATAACAACTTCACTGAGGCCTGTTCGTGCGGGGCTTAGTACCTCAGCAAATTTCTTTAAGCGCGGCTCGATTGCAAGATTAAACTCTTTGGCAAAATCGCTAATGCGCTTTTCATCAGCGAGGCAAGCGAGTTTAAAGTGGGCTTTTAAAATACTTTTGCGCAAAGGCGGGGAGGTGATTTCTTTTTCATTATAAAGGCCAATGATGGCAATATTATTATGAATTTTAGTTTCTAGCTCTTTTAAAGACATACCAATGAGTGGGCTGTTGGGGGTAATGGTGAGTTCAAAAAACTGCCCACCGATACCGTAGGTGTTGCGAAAGTAAGTTTTACGCACACCAAAACGTTTTTCTTTCGTAACAGGGAGCCAGTGGCGCGCGAAAAGAGCAAAAAATAAAACCGCTGCAATCAGTAGAGTAAGACCAACAGGGGCAACAGAGAAGAGGTGGTATTGCTCGCCGTGTCCAGCTGAGGCCATGAATTCGTTGAGAATAATGAGTGGCCCGGAACCGACCATGGTGACTGTGCCGCCAATAATGGCACAAAAGGCCACAGGCATCAGCAGTCTGGATTTTGAAGTTTGTGTGCGCATAGAAATACGACTGATCACTGGCATCAAGAGGGCAACTGCACCGACATTACGCAGAAAGCTTGCAAGTAGTCCAGCACTAAATGCGTGGGCGGCAATGAGACGGGATTCACTGCGCCCCCCTAATTTTAAAATCAGTTGTGCCAGGTAATTGGATAGGCCAACACGGTCGATTCCAGCGCCAATAATCATGACCGCAATGATGGAGATAATGGCGCTGCTGGAAAAGCCGGCAAAAGCTTGTTGCGGGCTTAATATGCCAGATAGGCCGAGTATGGTTAAAACTAGGAGGGCTGTGACATCGGTTCTGAGCCACTCGGTGATAAATAAAATAATGGTGCAAACGAGGACAGTCAGGACAAAAATCATTGAAAGTGTCATGCGCTTATTCCACCTTGAATATTATATTTTTTCTTGGTCTCTTGCGTTAATTTTATATTTTATTATCTAGTTTCGCTTACTTTTTGATTTTTTTAAATAGTAAGTCCCAGGTGCCATGACCTAAACGTTGGCCGCGTTGTTCGAATTTGGTCAATGGCCTATAATTTGGCCGTGGGGTGTACTGATCAATGCCCGCGGTATTTTCAAAGTGACTATGTGCTGATAGCACCTGCATCATATGTTCAGCATAGTTTTCCCAGTCAGTGGCTAAGTGAATCACTCCTCCCATCGTTAATTTTTTGGAGAGTAAATCAATGAATGTTGGTTGAATTAAGCGGCGCTTATGGTGACGTTTTTTATGCCAAGGGTCTGGAAAGAAAATCTGCACTTGGCTTAAGCTATAATCTGGAATGCATTGTTTGAGAACTTCAACGGCATCGTCCATATAGCTGCGAATATTCGTGATATTTTCTTGTTCCATCTGTAATAACAACGAACCGACACCGGGACGGTGAACTTCTATACCAATAAAGTTATGCTCAGGCATGGTCTTTGCCATGGTCACTAGGGAATTTCCCATGCCATAGCCAATTTCTAAGGTGATTGGCTGGTGATTTGTAAACTCTTGAAGCGCATTAAAGTGACCTTCGGCGATGGTTTTGCCATAGTGTGGCCAGTGTTTTGCTAATGCTTGCTCTTGGCCTTTGGTTAAGCGGCCTTCACGGCGAACAAAGCTCTTGATCTTGCGTTGTATTTTTACTGTTTGAATATGAGGCTGGATTGGCGATTGAGTCATGTGAATTACTGCTCTTGTTACTTTTTACTTTCTTGAATTTTAACTTTTATTTATATTTGCTAGATCATTTTAAATGAAATCATTTTAAATCTTCTGAGCTGGATTGAATAAAAAAATTTAAAGATAGATGCACAAAAAATCCGCTAAGTCTAAATTAAAGCTGAGTGAGAAGTAGGCAGAGCCTAGTTTTTAGGCCCTGGTTTTTTTGATTTTATAGCGATAGTATCTAACAGGGCTAGGCCCTCGTCATAATACTTCATAAACTTATTGTGATGGGTTTGCAGGCTGTGCTCATCCAGTACTTTTGCATTTACCGCCGCGAGAGACTTTCTTACTTCGGTTAGATGGGCATTAATTTTTTCAAATGGATTGTTGTTATTTGAAGACATTATGACTTGAAATCCTCATGTTCATAGACTTGCCCTTTGATTCTCTGCTTGGGAGTATGGGCTGACTTTTGGGGGAAAAAACGTTTTTTTATCCACGCGGCAACAAAGAGTGCACAGGCGATGATCAAGCCCCAAAATAAAACATAGGCAAAAAATACAATGCTTACAAAAAAGAAGGCGATAAGTACACCCGCACTGACAAAAGGGAGTATTTTTTTTAGAGCTGAGTTGAGCATGAATGAAATCTCCTAATAGCGACCTTGGCTAAGTTCTGCTGCCATACGAAACCACTCGGCAGCTTTTGTATCACTTTGAGTGACGCCAGTTCCTTTGTAATAGGCCCAGCCGCGCTCTAAGGCGCGAGCGTTAAATGCGTTAGGGCGTACCGCAGACAGATACCACTGTGCTGCTGCTTTTGCATCTTGTTTGGCACCTTTGCCAAATTCATACATAAATCCGACTTCAAGACATGCCTGTAGGTTACCAGCTTGTGCAAAGGGAATACTATCTTCAAATGCTTGTTTGAATTGGCCTGCCTGAAATTCATGGTTGGCCGTGATAAAATCTGCGGCAAAACCAGGCGCGGATAAAGCAATGATCAAAAATAAAACGGTTAGTCTTAACAAAGAGTTAAATCCTCGTGGCGCTGCTGACTTCTCTAAGGAAATGCCAAGTCTTCTTATCATAACGCAAAATTGGAAAATTATCACTCTACTCGGATAATTTGTCAAATTTTACTAAGCCTTAATAACTATATTAAATGTAATAATGAAAAATAGTCGCAAGAAGCGGGTTTTATAATTATCTATTTGAATTATTTATATTTTAAATTGATACAGCCCGTATTGAAAACTTAATATCCTCACCAGGGAACGACAGTCGCCTATTGGCTTTAAATTTAAGTTAAGCGATGATTTTTTCTCATCTTAATTGACCAAGCGAGATTACAAATAAGTTTTAATGGGCCAAGGAGAATCAGGGGAAATTATGACTTTAAACTGTACAGTTGTTAGATTAGAGTTTTAGCTATAATGTAAATTTACATTAAATTTATGTAAAATATATACAAATTATTGTTTTTTATGTAAATTGTTCTTAATGGGTGTATCTCTGATTGATGGTGGAAATGAGTATGGCATTACAAGATTTAAAAAATAACATAAAAGAGTTGTTATTAAATATCAAAAGGCATGAAAAAAGTAAGTTTGTGAGTCGAGATGGGGTCGAGCGCAATGTTAATCAAGTTGTTGATAATGCTACTAGTATAGCGAATAAGTTTGCTGCTAAGGCTAAGGCGCTCGGGTCTAAGTTTTTGGCCAAGAAGAATGTAAAGCCGGAGCCGGTGCCTGATCCGAGTCCTAGTATTGATTCTGCTGAGGATGTGGAGCAAATTGACTCTCGAAGTCGAGTTGCAGTTATTAAGGAGCTCTTAGGTCAAGTTGATGGGCTTGGATCGGGAAGAGATAGTTACACTTTTTTAGTTGGTTTACAACAAAAAGAAGCGTTTTGGGGAAAAGGCAGTCAGAAAGCTTATTTTCACAGAGACGGCCATGAGAGTTTAAAAGCTGAGTTAGTTGAGTGCCTAAGTGCTTGTAAGGAACAAATACTGCAGGATATACGTTTATCAATTGAAAATCAGGCAAAAAGTGGTGAGTTTAAATTTGGGTATGGTGGTTCTCGCTATAAGCTTGAAGTGGAAGGTCAGTTTTTTTCTGTATCAAAAAGAGCACTTCAGGTTTGTGAAATTATTAAAGACCCTAATCCTGATTTCACTGTAGAGGCAAAATTTGAAGCAATAAAAAAGATAAAGGCTGTTGCTCTTACTTATCAGCCGAGTTTTCCTTGGTTTCGTCGCTTGACTGGGATTGGTGATACTAAAGAATCGACCAACAACTTTCTTGCTGGCCTTGATTGTGCTGAGGGTTGTTACAACGAACCTGCACTAGGCTAATGTAATGATAATGATTTTATTAATATTAAAGGTAAGGCCTTAATAAGCACAGGCCCATGTTGTGGATGGCTTGTTAAGGCGGGTATTGAGTAATTATTTTGTCATCTTTGCTGTAATGCGCGTGGCTTTGTCGATTTCTTGGCGTTGTGATTCTGTTTTAGGGTGATTTTGTGACAGGGTATTTAATAATTTACTAATATCGCTGACATAGTTGCGTTGTATTTTATTATTTACTTTTGTTTTCATTGCTGTTTTACCCGTACCTGTGCCTGTATTTGAACTGAAATTCACTGACCTAAGGGTAAGCGAATTTCAGTGGATCTGCAATTTTTCTGCATGTTATTTTTTATATTATTTTTAGTTTAGTGTGTGTTACTTGGAAGGGCTAGCATTCCGGTAAATTAACGGCAAGTCCCCCCTGAGAGGTTTCTTTGTAGGTGGACATCATATCTTTACCGGTTTGCAGCATGGTCTTGATGACTTTATCAAGTGAGACCTTATGCTCGCCATCGCCGAGCATCGCTAGGCGTGCGGCGGCAATCGCTTGGGTTGCCCCCATGACATTACGTTCGATACAGGGGATTTGTACCAGGCCCTCTATTGGGTCGCAGGTAAGGCCTAAATGATGCTCCATGCCAATTTCGGCGGCATTTTCAATTTGCTCAACAGTCGCTCCCAGTGCAGCAGCGAAGCCTGCGGCAGCCATTGAGCAAGCGACACCAACCTCGCCTTGGCAACCGACTTCAGCGGCTGAAATTGAGGCACCTTTTTTGTATAAAATGCCAATGGCGGCAGCGGTTAACATAAAGTTGATCAAGCCTTGTTCAGAGGCATCTTGCTCGAAGTTAAGATAGTATTTTATTGTCGCTGGGATAGTACCTGCTGCCCCATTGGTTGGTGCTGTGACGACGCGACCGGCAGCGGCATTTTCTTCATTAACAGCAATAGAATATTGGGCCAGCCAGCTCATGGCATCATAGCCACGGCCATTTTCTTGTTGTTCTTTGAGTTTTCTATAGAGTTCGGGAGCGCGGCGTTTTACATCCAGCCCACCAGGAAGAAGGCCTGTGGTTCTTGTGCCAGCCTCTATCGATGCATCCATAACTTGCCATAGCTCGAGGATGCCGGATTTTATTTGCTCATCGCTACGCCAAGCACGTTCATTGTCCCACATCAGCTCTGCAATGGTTTTATTATGCTGTTTGCACAAGGCGAGTAATTGCTCGGCCGAGTTAAATAAATAGGGCAGTTGAGGGCCTTGCTGATTTTGATTGCTTGATTGACTGTTTTCTTGGTGAAAACTGTTTAAATCGGCAATAAAACCACCGCCGGTTGAAAAGTAGGTTTTTTCAATTAATTTATTGCCTTGGGCATCAAAGGCATCAAAGCGCATACCGTTGGCATGCTCGGGCAGGAATTCATCACAGTGAAAAACAAGTTGCTCATTGATATCAAAAGAAATTTCTTTTTTCCCAGCTAAATTTAAGGTCTTTTGCGTAATAATTTCATAGAGGCGAGGTTCAACGATTGCTGGGTCGATAGACTCAGGTAGATGGCCTTCTAACCCCATCAGGGTGGCTTTATCGGTGGCATGGCCTTTGCCTGTTAAGGCGAGTGAGCCATATAAATGGGCTTCGAGGCTGGCGATATTGTTAAATTGCTCAGCGCTTAGGGTTTCTAGAAAAGCGTGGGCTGCGCGCATTGGTCCAACGGTATGGGAACTCGATGGCCCTATCCCTATGGAAAATAAATCAAATAAGCTCACCGGCATAGCTGTTTGTCCTGTATTCGTAGTTGCTTCAATTATTGTTATTGTAAAATTAAGCTGAGTAAAAATACCACTATTGTTAGCCTGGCTTTGCTGTAAAGCAAGTCGCGCTGCACTATCTGCATCACCTTATACAGTGGGCTGATAGCTTAGCAGGTGATATGCAACATCACCACTTTTTTTACTGCGCAACAGTGTTAAGCTATTATCTAAGTTTGGCTTTAAGTCCAGTACATAGCTTGCTTCAGTCTCTATATATAGATAAGACTCTGATTGTAACCAATGATTGCATATCAGCCTTTCTAGGCAGATTGGAATGAGGTTTTGATAAAAAGGTGGGTCTAGAAAAACAAGATTATAAGGGATAGGGCAGGTTTGATTTAAAAGGGTTAAACTATCTGCACATTGAACCTTCGCGTTATCATTAAAGTTGAGTGCATCAAGTTGCTGCTGCAGGTGGTTGGCCAGGTCTTTTTGTTGCTCCCAAGCGGTAAGGTGAGCAGCTCCTCGCGATAACGCTTCTAAGCCTAAAATTCCAGAACCGGCAAAGACATCTAAGCAGCGTTGTTGGTAAATATCATCCATCAGCCAATTGAAGAGCGTTTCGCGAATGCGGTCCGGACTTGGACGCACTCCGGCAAGTGCTGGAAAGGTAATTTTACGACCGCGATATTTCCCACTGATAATGCGCACGGTGCCAACATTCGTTTTTCTCTTCATGGCCTAATTTATATCACCTCAGTATATTCATATAATTTATCAAAGATTGTTTGCTAGTATGCCATGAATTTAACTTGGGATTAAGGCATTAGTTGTCATGGTTTGCTCTTGAAGGTTGATGCTTGGGCACTGTTGCAAAAAATTTAGATTTGAGTAGGGTGTAGCAATCAACGGAAGTTAAGAGTGAATTGCTGTGGGTAGACGTAAACGATTTAAGAAGAATCAACCCTTTAAA
>NZ_AMFF02000079.1:18898-22771 GCF_000297215.2 Piscirickettsia salmonis LF-89 = ATCC VR-1361 | reverse complement strand
CTTTTAATTTTAAGGGAGAGGACAAGAAAATAACCTTTCTGAAGTTCACTATAATTTTTCGCAACAGTGCCCTCTTTTTTATTGTTGCAATATTCTACAATAAGTAACCCTAGTCTTGCATAAGGTCTTGCAAAAATAGCAATGTCATCCATTAACCAAAAACACTCTAAATTTTCAGCCAAATAATTCACCCCATCAGTTAAACGGGTGTTTAAAAATGATTTGTGATATTTTTCTGTTCCTGTAAAGTGTTTTAGCTCACTCATAAACTCAGTAAAGGTTTTTTTTAGGTTGATTTCTTTTGCATACATGATATTATTTCTCCGTTACGTATTATTTTTAATAACCTGACTGTTACCGCACTCAGGTTATTTTTTTGCTCTGCCCTTCCCCCCCCCATCACAACCGACCCGGAGAGGGAAGGAACAAGAGAAAAGAGAGCATACCGATCAGGTTAAAAATCAACTTCGCACGCGCAGGTTTGGCAAAAACATTTCAAAGAAATGTTTCTTGATAAAGCGAGAACGGAGTTTATTTTTAACCAAGGTATGCTTGAGTGAATCGTTTCTTCCCTCGGATCGGTTGAAAACCATTAATTCAATAATTAGCGCAGCTAATAACATAGCCATGCCGCATTTGCGGCATATTAAAATATTACGATTATGAAAGGCAGTGTCTCTTTACTTTTTAGAAAGCAATATCACTTGAATTTTTTGATATTGCCCCTATCTAACCAAGGATATTTATAACAACAGGTGAATTTATGCTCATTAGTTACAACGGACATGAAATTGATTTTAATCAAGCACATAGTATCTCAGTTGAGGGAGATGAAATTATCTTTCATAACAATGAAAAAAATGGCTGTTGTATTATGTGTATCAATGCTAAGAGCTATCTTAATTTTTATAATACTGAAGAGTTAATTAACGAAATGTTAGGCGTCACTGATGACTTTGAAGTCCGAACTGGGCCCGTTGTTACGAGCCGCATCGATGAGAGATTTGGACTATCTAAGAAAGTTTGTTTTACATTTTTCAACGTCGGCTCGTTTAATTGTTAGTGAGGACATGCAATGTATAAAGATTCACATAAAGTTATTGGATATTTTTCGTACAGTGAAGAAGGGGATGTCTTTTGTGATAAGGATGCCTGTGTTATTTCAGGCTCTTCAGAAAGTTTGCATGGGTACATTGATGCTATGCTGCCTGATCAAGAAACCAGTGGCATTGTTAAGAAAACACGTTTTGAAGAAATCATGCAAGGCATTAGCCGAGGTGCTGCATACGCTTTTGATCAAGAGTCATACACACGATTTTTACCTCTTGCCGAGAAAAATGGTATGAGCGACCTACCTGCACTTTCAGAGTTTGAAAAACATCAACCAGAGGAAAATACTCCGCAATTCATTCGTATTTCTCAATCATAACAAGTGTTTTTAACACGGTAGCAAGTTAAGAGATATTTAAGATGTTCGCACTAAGGACTTACCAAAAAGAAGCGATTACAGCCGTAGCGAATTGGTTTAGAGAAAATGAAGAGCCCTGCTTGATTTTTGCTAGCGTTGGTGCTGGAAAATCGCTCATTGCTGCGCATATTGCTTTATCCATTGTTCGTAGAGGTGGCAAGGTTCTTGTTATTGCGCCCAGTGAAGAGCTAGTGAGTCAAAATGAACAAGAGTTTATTAGTTATACAGGTGATAACCTAAGTACTGGTGCAATCTGCGCTTCCTTGAATCGTAAGGAATTAGGAAAGCCTATCACCTATGCGACCCCAGGAACAGCGATAAACCACCCTCAACACTATGATGTTATTTGTTTTGATGAATGCCATATCGGTGATTTTAATAAGGCTGAGAGCCTTGTGAGTGGTGTTGTACAGCAGAATCCTAAAGCCCGAGTGATTGGTTTAAGCGGAACCCCGTATCGTTCTACTTCTAATGTTCATGGTAAGAACAAGTTTTTTAAAGAATGTGTTTATTCCATCACCATGGGGGAGTTGATCGAAGCTGGTTTTTTATGCAAGTACCGATTTGGTTTGGATAAGCAAGAGCAAAAGCTTGATTTTAGTAATGTCCGCATAACCTCTGGTCGCTTTAATGGTGCTGATTTAGAACGTGAAGCCGCTAAACAGGATCGGCTTACCGCATCGATTATCCATGAAGTGACTCAGGTTATGACTCAATACACAGGGGCCTTCATTTTTGGAGCTTCTGTTCGCCACTGTGAAGAAATAATGAGCTCTTTACCTGCAAACGAGGCAAGGTTAATTACCGGTGATACAGCAAAAGTTGAACGGCGTCAGGCTATTGCAGATGCAAAAGCAGGTATCGTCAAGTACTTAGTCAGTCGAGATACCTTGTTTACTGGGATTAACCTGCCAACATTTGACGTGATTGTGTGGCTTAGACCGACGGAAAGCCGAGTTATTTTTGATCAAGGCATTGGACGCGCTATCAGAACATCACCTGGCAAAGACCATGCTCTGATCCTTGATTATGCAGGCAATATCGAAAAGCATTGTAATAGCCAGATCAGTAATGAAGCATCACAACAACGTAAGGCAACCTATGATCAAGTTTGCTTTAGTTGTGGCTGTATTAACCGCAATACTGCAAGAGAGTGTGAGGGGTGCCATGAAAAATTTGTCTTTAAACTATGTGAGTCATGTGGATATAAAAATGACATTGCTGGACGCTCTTGCAAAAGCTGTAGTGCCGAATTGATTGATCCGAATGATAATTTGGATAGACAAGCCGCTACAGAGCGGAAAACAGGTGAGTATGTGAATGTGCATAAAATGAGTGTGAAAAAAATTGGAGGCCGTGATAAACCAAAAATCTTAGTTATCTATGAAACGGATAATGGCGAGGTGACAGAATGTCATCTGCATAATATGAATCTACCATTTGTTAAGCCTCAATGGCGTGATTTTGTTAGTGATGTTCGCGGCCCTTGGTTCAAAGGTCTATATGAGCATGATAAGGTTATTGAAGTGGCAGATAGTTTTATGTGTCCTCAACAACTTCGAGTCAAGGCTAGCAAAAAAGGCTACTGGAAAGTGCTAGAGCGCATTATGGGATAACACTAAAGCTACTTAGTATTTAACTAAGCTACCTTTAAAATTAACTAGTTTATAAATTAGCTATCAGAAAACTATGACTGAAATTTTGGTGGCATTATATGGTGGCAGTGCATCTGTTTTTTCTTCAGCATGCGGTAGAGTTCAACACCTGCAATCGTGGCCTTAGCTCCTTGAACTGATTTAAATCCCAGTGCTGCATTCATCTTCTTTTTTACCGGACGATGGTTCTGCTCAATAATATTATTGAGATATTTGACCTGGATAATGTCTATCATCATAGCGGCAATACAATTATCAATTCATGTTATATAGCACGAGACAACTATGGAATACAAACAGGAATGAAACTAAGAGATGCTTTTAAAATATGCCCTCAACTCATCCAACGAGCATCACGCCCAAATCGCTACACAGATATCTCTGGCATTTTACCAATCGGATAACAAGAAAAGTTTTTGCGCATACAGTGGGCGTTGCTATTAACAAACTGCAAGGCTGCCCAACCTTACAATTTGAAAGGCTGGGAACTTCTTAAAAGTTGAGCATCGCGTAAGGTATAATAACCTGATAATATAAAATGTGTGGTGTAACAGTGAAACCGATTATTATATTTGATATTGATGGAACCTTGTCAAACACAAATCATCGAAAACATTTAGTTAAAAAAAATAATTGGCGTGATTTCTGGCACTGTTGCGAAAAATTATAGTGAACTTCAGAAAGGTTATTTTCTTGTGCTCTCTGCTTAGAATTAAGCAGCTAATCCAAATAATTTATCAATGAGCTGAT
>NZ_AMFF02000079.1:15178-18032 GCF_000297215.2 Piscirickettsia salmonis LF-89 = ATCC VR-1361 | reverse complement strand
TTAAAGGGTTGATTCTTCTTAAATTGTTTACGTCTACCCACAGCAATTCACTCTTAACTTCCGTTGATTGCTACACCCTACTCAAATCTAAATTTTTTGCAACAGTGCCGTATTTTTTACTGATATATTTAATTGAATTTGGGTCTTTTATTCTGGGACTTTTATTTTAATTTTAGTGTTAAAAGTCCAGCAGCCTAGTTTAGGCTCGCATGATAATGGACCAGTTTATCATTCTGTTAATGTATTAAAACAGTGGTTCTCTTGCCTTGCTGAACACCGTATGCTCTACTGTGATTCTAGTGTGAGGTGGGAGTGGGTATGCGTGAGAATATAGTAAGTGCAGCAAAACGGATTATTATTAAAGTTGGTACGTCTTTACTGGTAAAAGACAGTAAGCTACAGACTTATTTTATTACTCATTTAGCTCAGCAAATTGTGCAATTAAGAGCACGGGGTAAAGAGTGCATTGTTGTGACTTCAGGTGCCGTTGGTTTAGGTGCTGAATTGAATCATAAAGGCAAAACGCCGAATAGAACAGAACAACAAGCACTTGCTGCGATTGGTCAGAGTCGCTTGATGCAGGCGTATGACCATATCTTTGCTCAAAATGACTTGATGACCGCACAAGTGCTGATTACGCGTGATGATATTCAAAGCCGCCATAACTATGTCGCTATTGCGAATACATTAAAACAGCTGGTTAACTGGCATGTTGTGCCTATTATTAATGAGAACAATGCCATTTCCATTGAAGCGACAGCCATTGGTGATAATGACACGCTCGCCGCATTAATTGCTAGCCAAGCTCAGGCAGATTTATTGGTATTATTAACTTGTGTGGATGGCTTAATTGATTATAGAACGAACCAGGTCGTTGAGACAGTGACCAATATTGAACAGCAAGCGGCTGAGCTGGTGCGCCAGGAAAAAACAGAACTGGGTACCGGCGGGATGGCAACGAAACTACAAGCGGCACGTATCGTCAATGAGTCTGGCATTGCGATGTTAATTGCTAACGGTCAGCAACCTTATGTGATGACAGAGTTACTACAAGGAGCCAATATTGGGACATTGTTTTGTCCAAGTAAAAAAAATTTGTATGGGAAAAAATCATGGATTGCTTTTGGTGCGGATTGTCGGGGTGAGGTTCATATTGATCATGGTGCACAAGTGGCAGTATGTGAGCGGGGTAAAAGCTTATTGGCTTCTGGTGTTGTTCAGGTTGTTGATCATTTTTCAAGAGGGGATACCGTGGCTTTGTTTTGCGAAGGGCAGAGAATTGCGCGAGGTATCACGCATTATTCATCAACGGAGTTAGAACAGGTAAAAGGGTGTCAAGTAAGTTATATTGATGAGCTATTTACAGGAAAATTACCTGCCGAAGTAATTCACCGTGATAATTTAGCATTATTATAATTTTATTTTTAATAAAAAGAGATTTGGTTTCTTATGGAAGAAAATATTAAAAAGTTAGCTAAGCAGGCAAAGCAAGCAAGTTATGAGCTTGCCGTACTAAGTTCAGAAGTGAAAAATCAAGTATTGCAATCTTTACAGCAACTACTTATTAATAATCAAGAAGTACTGTTAGCTGAAAATCAAAAAGATTTAGCTTATGCGAAGGAAAATTGCAAAAACACGGCATTTATTGATCGATTAACCTTAAATCATGCTCGCATTATGGCAATGGTTGATGCGTTAGGGGTGATTATTGACTTACCTGAAGTTAACCAGAAAGTGATTGATAGACAAGTAATAAATAATGGTTTGATTTTGGAAAAAACATCTACACCACTTGGGGTGATTGCGATGATTTATGAATCACGCCCAAATGTGACGATAGATGCGGCAGCACTTTGTTTTAAGTCGGGTAATGCGGTGATTTTAAAAGGCGGTAAAGAAGCGATTCATAGTAATCGGGCTTTGCATCGTTTAATTATTCAAGCGCTAAAGCAGCATCAAGTGCCAGCAGGTTGTGTCCAATTTGTTGATTATACTGAGCGTGCAGCAACCCATGTGTTATTACAACAAGTGGATTACATTGATGTGGTTATTCCACGTGGTGGTAAAAATTTGATTAAAGCGATTACAGAGCAAAGTCAGTTGCCGGTGATTAAGCATTTAGATGGAATTTGCCATACTTATATTGATGCTACTGCGAATATAGCTATGGCAGAAAAGATTATCATAAATGCAAAATGCCAGCGCCCCGGCGTATGCAATGCCATGGAAACTTTGTTGATTCATCAAGAGATTGCTAAAAGTGCCTTACCTCGTTTTGCTAATCTGCTAAAAGCGCATGGGGTATTATTAAAAGGTTGTGAGCAAAGCTGTAAAATTATTAAAGAAATTATGCCGGCAGGTGATGCAGATTGGTCGGCTGAATATTTAGATTTAATTTTGTCGATAAAAGTTATAAAAAATATTGATCAGGCAATTGCTCATATTAATCAGTATGGCTCTGGGCATTCGGATAGTATTATTACTGAAGATAAGGCTTGTGCCGAGCAGTTTTTGCAGCAAGTTGACTCAGCGGCTGTGTATCATAACGCTTCTACGCGTTTTACTGATGGCGAGGTCTTTGGTAAGGGAGCAGAAATTGGTATTAGCACGGATAAACTTCATGCACGGGGCCCGGTTGGCTTAAATGAATTAACCAGTTATAAATATATTATTCGAGGAACAGGACAGATACGAGACTAGTTAACGGCTGAGTAGGGCAAGCTTGATGCCAAAGCTAATAAATAGGCTGCCACTCATACCTTTGAGCCAGGATAGGCACTGTTGCGAAAAATTATAGTGAACTTCAGAAAGGTTATTTTCTTGTGCTCTCTGCTTAGAATTAAGCAGCTAATCC
>NZ_AMFF02000079.1:7380-12289 GCF_000297215.2 Piscirickettsia salmonis LF-89 = ATCC VR-1361 | reverse complement strand
TGATTCTTCTTAAATCGTTTACGTCTACCCACAGCAATTCACTCTTAACTTCCGTTGATTGCTACACCCTACTCAAATCTAAATTTTTTGCAACAGTGCCCAAATGCAACTCCTAGTTTTTATATCGCTTTAATTCAACTGAAAACGCTTTTGCAAATACTCTTGGCAGGCTAAACCTAATTCAGGATGATCTAAAGCATAATCAAGCGTTGCCTCTAAAAAGCCAAGTTTGCTACCGCAATCATAACGCTTACCAGCAAATGGATAGGCCAATACCCGCTGATTTTGTAATACGCTAGCAATCGCATCAGTGAGCTGTATTTCACCTCCAGCGCCTTGTGAGGTATTTTTTAACGCTGTAAAGATCTTTGGTGATAGAATATAGCGGCCTACCACAGCTTGGCGCGATGGTGCATTTTCAGGCTGGGGTTTTTCCACCATATGAATGACACGATCCGATGACTCAGTGGCAACAATACCATATTTATGCGTATCACCTTCTGGCACCTCTTGTACCGCTAAAATGCAATCTGCGCCTTTGTCATTATATTTTTCTACCATTTGGCTTAAACACAGTGGCCCATCATTGGCAATTAAATCATCGGCTAAAATCACAGCAAAAGGCTCAGGTCCCACCAAAGATTCAGCACAAAGCACCGCATGACCTAAGCCTAAAGGCTCTGCCTGACGCACATAAGAACAACTTACCCCTTGTGGTAAAATATCACGAACTATAGATAAAAATTGCGCTTTACCGGCTTCTTCCAAACGTTTTTCTAATTCGTAATGGCGATCAAAGTGATCTTCAATAGCACGTTTGTTTGAACTAGTAACAAAAATTAATTCTTTAATTCCCGCTTCAATCGCCTCTTCAACCGCATATTGAATCAGTGGCTTATCAACAACAGGAAGCATTTCTTTTGGTGTTGCCTTAGTTGCCGGTAAAAAACGTGTACCCATGCCAGCAACAGGAAATACAGCTTTTTTTATTATACTCATCGACACACATCCTTCATTAACCACTCTCCTCGACCAATGCAGCGATAAGTTATCCCTAAACTTTCTAAGTGCTCAGCATCATAAATATTACGCCCATCAATCACTAATGGCTGGTTCAGCGTCTTTTTAATCACATTAAAATCAGGGCTTCTAAACTCCGTCCATTCCGTCACGACAATGAGCGCATCCGCTCCGGTTAATGCACTACTTGCACTTGTTGCCAAATATAAATCATCACGTGCACCATATACGGCTTGAATATTATCCATTGCCGCCGGATCATACGCCTGCACCTTAGCCCCATGCTGCCATAAACCCTCCATCAACACACGACTAGGCGCCTCACGAATATCATCCGTTTTTGGCTTAAACGCTAAACCCCATAAAGCGAACGTTTTACCCTGAATATCACCTTGAAATTCACGCAATACTTTTTCGAGTAGTAGCTCTTTTTGCTTTTCATTCACTTCTTGTACTGCACCCAAAATTTTCGTATCAAAACCATGCTCTGCAGCGGTATGCACTAAGGCTCGCACATCCTTAGGAAAACATGAGCCACCATACCCACAACCTGGATAAATAAAGTGATAACCAATACGCGAATCAGAACCGATGCCTTGGCGAACCATCTCAATATCTGCACCAACACGCTCAGCCAGTTGACTCATCTCGTTCATAAAACTAATTTTTGTTGCCAACATTGCATTCGCTGCATATTTTGTCAGCTCAGCTGAACGGACATCCATAACAACTAAGCAATTATTTTTCTTAGTAAGTGGCGTATATAAAGTTTTTAAACGCTTTTCAGCACGAAGATTATCAATGCCAATGACAACACGGTCAGGATACATAAAATCTTCTATCGCCGCACCTTCTTTCAAAAACTCAGGATTCGAGCTCACATCAAACTCATAGTTCACACCACGTGCACCTAATTCATTACTAATAACCTGACGTACTTTATCGGCTGTGCCCAAAGGAACGGTTGACTTATCAATGACCAACTTATAGCCATTCATATATTCGCCAATGCTTTTAGCAACCGCAAGCACGTATTGTAAATCAGCCGACCCACTTTCTTCAGATGGCGTGCCTACCGCAATAAAAATAAACTCACCCTGCTCTACCGCAGATTGAATATCCGCAGTAAATTCTAAATTCCCTGATTTTTGACCGCGGAGTAATAACTCATCCAAACCCGGTTCATAAATTGGACTTTTTCCCTCAGCAAGTTGTGCTAATTTCTTCTCATCAACATCGACACAAATAACTTGATTACCCAAGTCAGCAAAGCACGCCGCTGTGACTAACCCGACATAGCCTGCACCAAATACAGTCACTCTCATTGATCTTGCCTTTCTCTATTACAATGAACCCACACATTGTAACGACTTTCACTATTGCAAGCCACCTAGTAAGGCTCTACACTGCCCTCAACGACTGATTTAAGGAGCTCACATGAACACTGCCGCCTGGACAAAACTTACCGCCCACCAACAAGAAATCAAACACACCCACTTACGTGACCTTTTTATCAATGACTCGCAACGTTTTAATCACTACTTTAAACAAGGCCCACATTTAAGTATTGATTTTAGTAAAAACCACCTCACTAACCACACCCTTAAATTATTAATCGCACTGGCGCAAGAACATTCACTCGGTGATAAAATTCATGCCCTAATGCAAGGTGCCACCCTGAATATCACTGAAAAGCGTGCTGCCTTTCATAGCGCTTTACGTGTACCTGCCTCAAAACATCACCAACTGCCCAAAGCGGTTGCCAAACAAATCACAACTGTTCATGCTCAAATGCGCACACTATGCGCTAAAATTCACGGCCAAACACCACTGTATTCGCAAGGTCAGATCATTACCGATATCGTTAACCTTGGCATCGGTGGTTCTGACCTTGGCCCAGCGATGGTCACAACCGCCTTAACGCCCTACCATAAAAAACACCTACGTTGCCACTTTGTCTCTAATGTCGATGGCAATCAATTACACAACACCCTAAAAAACTTAAAGCCTGAAACAACCCTATTTATCATCGCCTCTAAGTCATTTACCACTCAAGAAACCTTTGCTAATGCACAATCAGCACGCCATTGGCTAGAAACCGCACAGTTATCAACGGCACAAATCAATCATCACTTTATCTGCTGTACCAGCAAGCCGGAAAAAGCTCGCGAGTTTGGTATCTTAGCGGAGCATATTTTACCAATGTGGGACTGGGTCGGCGGCCGTTACTCACTGTGGTCATCCATCGGCTTACCCATCGCACTTGCTACAGGCTTTGATCACTTTGAGGCCCTACTTGCCGGAGCGCATGCGATGGATAACCATTTTCAAACCGCATCATTTGAAGATAACTTGCCAGTTATGCTTGGCTTAATCGGCCTTTGGTATATTAATTTCTGGCATACCCGCTCACATGCATTATTACCTTATGAGCAAATGCTCACTCTTTTCCCAAGTCACTTTCAACAGGTTGATATGGAAAGCAATGGTAAACATGTACAAATCAATGGAGAACCTGTCAATGGGCAAACCGCGCCCGTCATTTGGGGACAGCCGGGCACCAATGGTCAACATGCCTATCATCAAATGCTTTTTCAAGGCACTGAAATGATTCCGATGGACTTTATTGTTGGCCTAAAAACACACAGTCCGTATCAACAGCAGCATAACATGCTGGTGGCTAATTGCTTTGCACAAACACGCGGCTTAATGTGGGGCTGCGATGAGAAAGAAGTCTACCAGCAGATGATCAACCAAGGAGTTAACCAAACAGAAGCTCAACGACTAGCACCCCATAAAGCAATTATTGGTAATCAACCAAGCACCACCATACTCTATGATAAACTCACCCCTGAGAGTCTAGGTGCCTTAATTGCCCTATATGAACATAAAGTATTTGTCCAAGGAGTTATCTGGAACATTAACTCTTTTGACCAATATGGCGTTGAGCTTGGCAAAGTAATCGGCCAAAATATACTGGCTCAACTACAAGGCGGATCAAATATTAAAAACAATAACATTGACGACTATGATGCATCAACGCAAGGCTTAATTCATTATTTTCGTAACAACCAATAAGCTTTCTTTAGCCTCACATCAGGAAGAGCCATAGCCTTTGTTTATGCTCTTCTTGTATTTTTTCAATTTTAATAAACGAAGCGATAAGCCAGAAAAACTATTGACTTCCTGTAGCAACAAGATTAGAATTATCAGCGTTTTATTGGGGCTATAGCTCAGCTGGGAGAGCGCTACAATGGCATTGTAGAGGTCAGCGGTTCGATCCCGCTTAGCTCCACCAAATACAGACCTGTCCCCTTCGTCTAGAGGCCTAGGACACCGCCCTTTCACGGCGGTAACAGGGGTTCAAATCCCCTAGGGGACGCCAGCACCATGTAAAAGCCGAGTGAAACTTTAAACTTAACTTCACAGCCGGAGTCTACTAAACTAAATCTAGGGCAAGGCCGGCAGATTTTACAGATTTAGCTAAGTTTTGTGATGTGGTCGCACCTAAAAATAAACATTCAAAAGACTTCCCTTGATATTTTCTAACAGCAGCTCTACCTACTTCGAACATTAACGCTAGGCCTGCGCTGAATATACTTGTTATAAATGTTAAGCCGACACGACTTTTAAGCTGCGGCGGTGTTGATATATTGCTTTCATATTACTTTTAGTGTCTAGTAATGGTGCAAAGCTATTTTTCAATCCCATTAGGTGATTTCTTGCACACTTTCTTGAAATTTTGAAAAATTTTTTTACATCTTTCCATTTAGAGTGATAATCTGCCTTATTTTTTTCTAAATGGCACTCATACTGCTTAAGATTTGGGCACTGTTGCGAAAAATTATAGTGAACTTCAGAAAGGTTATTTTCTTGTGCTCTCTGCTTA
>NZ_AMFF02000079.1:0-4442 GCF_000297215.2 Piscirickettsia salmonis LF-89 = ATCC VR-1361 | reverse complement strand
CTTAACTTCCGTTGATTGCTACACCCTACTCAAATCTAAATTTTTTGCAACAGTGCCACATTTAACTTCATTGAGTGCAGTTTTTGCTAATAATTGGGATCATAGCGAAGGTGTTTTTTTTGAAAGTCATTTTTATAAGGCACTTGTGATGTCCGCGAATGATTTGAGTATGCCGATTGCTGCTAATAGTGTGATTTATGGTGGAGTAGAGGCGCTAGGGTCATTACCCGGAATATTAGAAAAGGATGAGGTTGCCCTTGCTAAGCTAAAAAAAAGTTTAGGGATGGTAGGAGGGGGTCTTACAACTATAGCAGGGTTAGGCTCAGTAGACGGTGTGTATAAGGCCTTAAAAAATGGTTAGTCGTGAGCAATATGGAAAATTAAGCACAAACTTAGCAAGGTTGACTGCGATAATTATTTTTATTATGTCCTTATTTGTATGGGGATATAGGGATATATATAGTGGCTATATGGTTGCTTGTGGATCTTTTATCTTATGTGCTGGTGGATTTATACTAAAAGTATATTGCTATGGGCCAGGAGATGGTAATAACCCTTTGACTATAAAAGAGTGTATTTCTTTATATTGCTTCAAAGCTGCTTGGCTTTTATTCTCGGTAATTTTGTTTTTTACAGCTGTATTTTTACTAGTTCATATGACGATTAACTTTTTTGCTAAAGGATAAGCGATGTTTAAAATCAATTCATCTTGTAATTTACTCCAAGGGTTCAACTTCAACCGCAACAATCAAAGCCGCATTATGCACGTTAAAAGCCTCACAATCGGTACAGTAATGCTTAGTCCTGATTTTGATGTTATCGACCCTACAACTGGCGATAAATCAGTTGTTGTGGGGGTGGGGAGTTATTTAGGTTGGCGACAGCAAAAAACTTCACCGCTATTTATGCGTTTTTATGCGAGTCATACCAATACGGCTGACTTATCGAGTTATGTCAGCCACAATATGGATAATACCAGTGTTAGTTTTGAGGTTGAAATACTTGAATATGACCCAAATGCTAAACAATATTTCAAGGCGTTTCACTGTGATGCACAATCTATGAACGGTGAAATACTATGTGATAGTCGAGGTAAGTTGGCTGGGTTTATTGAGAAAGAGCCATCAACGTTGGTGCAATCGCCATTAAATTATCAGGTTAACTTTGGGTTTAGTCCAGCAGCAGAAGAACAGTTATTTATTACCCAAACGAGTAATACGATTAAAGTATGTAATCGCTGGGGAGTAAAGAGCGCTTAGCTGCTCTTGCTTGAAAAATTAGTCATAGGGTAAATTTTCTGGATTTATACCAATTGTATTATATAAAACCCTAAATTCCCGCCCTTGACTTTGTTTGGAAATTTAGGTTATTTAAGTGCCTTAATTTTCTAGGCAGATGTCTGATCTTGTGTGCATGAGATTGCATCACCTGAGGTGCCGACAAATTTGATTTCACCAACTCCATTGTACTTTCTGAATATTTTCGCTTGTTCTTGAATATAGACTTTAAATTCGTCTGTGCCAATGCGGGCTAAATAGACATTTTGAGCATCTTTGCCGGTGCTTAACGTGACAACATGGGTATTGGTTTGATCTCCTGAAATAAGCTTGCACGTATATAAGCCATATTGAGATTGATTTAGTTCAAAATAGGCCATGCCATTAGAGAGAGAGCACTGTTGACCCACATTGCATTGTGTGCCTTGCAGAGGAGGTGGATTACTTGCTGTTGATGAGGCAATAGCCGCTGTTGCAATGAGGCTGCTTGTTAAAGCTGTGGCCAGTAATGCTTTGATTTTCATGGTATATCCTCAATAATATGTTTTTTTGGCGATTGACTTTCGCTTGCATGTTTTGAGCTGAGTGTAGTTTTAAATTCCCGTCTATGACACTGTAAATTTGGCTGGAAATTTCTGTTGAATGTAAATTTGGTTGGTACTGCTATGACATGATAAATTAATGCCTTTATACAGCGTATGATGACAAAGGCGTTATATTTCGCTATGGTGGGCGAAGATTTTATGAGTCGTTATAGAACTTACATAGAGCTTAGGAAAAGTAATGATAGAAGCTAAATTTTTACAACATTTATCCAATGAAATAGCAATGCTTAAAGAAACAGGCTATTACAAGCCAGAACGGGTGATTAATAGTCAGCAAAGTTCAGACATTAGTATTACAACAGGCCAGAAAGTTGTTAACTTTTGTGCGAATAATTATTTGGGCTTAGCCAACCACCCAGAGTTGATTAAAGCGGGCCAAGAGGCTTTAGCTGAGCATGGTTATGGCATGGCTTCTGTACGCTTTATCTGTGGCACGCAAACGGTGCATAAAGCATTAGAGCAAGAAATTGCTACGTTTTTAAATAAAGAAGATTCTATTTTGTACTCATCTTGCTTTGATGCAAATGCGGGTTTATTTGAGACGATATTAGGTCCTGAGGATGCTATCATCAGTGATGAGTTGAATCATGCCAGTATTATTGATGGGGTGCGTTTGTGTAAAGCCGCGCGTTATCGTTATAAAAACAATGATATGCAAGACTTAGAAAAGCAACTGCAAGCCGCTGATGAAAAGGGTGTGAAGGTGAAGCTGATTGCGACTGATGGTGTGTTCTCTATGGATGGTATCATTGCTAATTTACCGGGGATTTGTGATTTAGCGGAAAAATACAATGCGATGGTGATGGTTGATGATTCGCATGCGGTTGGCTTTATGGGTGAAATAGGGGCAGGAACACCTGAGCATTGCGGTGTGGTTGATGGTATAGACATTATTACAGGAACTCTAGGGAAAGCCTTAGGCGGTGCTTCAGGAGGCTATACGGCGGGTAAAAAAGAAATAATCGAATGGTTGCGTCAGCGTTCACGCCCTTATTTATTCTCGAATGCGCTTGCACCTGTTATTAGCTCAGCCTCTGTTGATGTGTTAAAACTGATTCAAAGTGATGAGGGTAAGCAGCGCCTTGCGACTTTGCGCAAAAACAGTCAGCACTTTAGATCGGGTATGGCAGACGCCGGTTTTGAGTTGATTCCAGGTGAACATCCGATTATTCCGGTGATGCTCTACGATGCTAAATTAGCCAGTGATATTGCGCAAGAATTACTTGCTGAGGGGATTTATGTGATTGCCTTTTCGTTCCCAGTGGTGCCTAAAGGTAAAGCGCGGATTCGTACACAGATGTCTGCGGCGCATACCCCGGAGCAAATCGATCATGCAGTTGCTGCATTTGTGCGAGCAGGCCGTAAGTTTGGTGCGATTAACTAATTTATTTTTGGTTTTGTTATTTTATATTGGGGCATGATTGCCCTAATTTTTTAACACTTAAAGATAAGATGATTTAAGTGTGAAATTTATCAAGAAAGGGGTAGTTAATGAAGGCGTTAGCAAAGATTAAGCCTGAAACAGGGCTATGGATGGTGGATGTTGAGCATCCTAAAGTGGGCCATAATGACGTTTTAATTAAAATTAAAAAAACGGCAATTTGTGGAACTGATATTCATATTTATAACTGGGATCATTGGGCGAGTCAGACGATTCCGCTGCCGATGCATGTTGGTCATGAATATGTGGGTGAGATTGTTGAAATTGGTAGTGAAGTTCAGGGGTTTAACCTGGGTGATCGGGTGTCTGGTGAAGGGCATTTAACCTGTGGTCATTGCCGTAATTGTCGGGCGGGCCGTCGTCATTTATGTCGCAATACTGTGGGGGTGGGGGTCAATCGCGCGGGTGCTTTTGCTGAGTATTTGGCGATTCCAGCGGTGAATGCCTTTAAGATCCCTGATGAAATTAGTGATGATATCGCTGCTATTTTTGACCCTTATGGCAATGCGGTACATACTGCTTTATCCTTTGAGATGGTGGGTGAAGATGTGCTAATCACTGGGGCGGGGCCGATTGGCGCGATGGCGGTCGCAGTTGCACGCCATGTTGGTGCACGTCATATTGTGATCACTGATGTGAATGATTACCGCTTAGCCCTTGCTGAAAAAATGGGTGCTTCACGTATTGTTAATGTTGCGCGTGAGTCGTTAACTACTGTGATGGATGAGCTTAATATGACTGAAGGCTTTGATGTTGGCTTGGAAATGTCTGGGAATGGCCAGGCGTTTGGGCAGATGCTTGAGGCGATGAATCATGGTGGCCGGGTTGCCTTATTGGGCATTCCGCCAGGTGAGATGGCGATAGATTGGAATCATGTTATTTTTAAAGGGTTGCAGATTAAAGGCATTTATGGCCGTGAGATGTTTGAAACTTGGTATAAAATGACGAGTATGTTACAAAGTGGCCTAGACCTAAGCCCGATTATTACCCATCATTTTTCAATTGATGACTTCCAGCAAGGTTTTGATGCAATGTTATCTGGCCAAAGTGGCAAGGTGATTTTAAATTGGGATTAAACCATTAATAAATATATCGCATAAAGGGCACTGTTGCGAAAAA
>NZ_AMFF02000078.1 GCF_000297215.2 Piscirickettsia salmonis LF-89 = ATCC VR-1361 | reverse complement strand
AGTAGTGGAGTGTGCCGATTCAAGGCACGTAACGCTGTGTGACGCGGACAGCCGAGGGTTTATAGTCGTCGCGTTTTGCTCGGCGATTTTGCATCATTGGATGTGCAAAATACCTACCGAGGTAGCGACGCTTACGATCTTCTTTTTGAGTCAATCTTGTTGTATTGCCAGAGTGCTATATTTGGCTAACTTGTACGTAATTAAAAATTAAAATTCTTATATTTTATATAAACTTATCAAAAAATTAATTATATTTTAATATTGTTTTCTTGTTTATTTAGTGCAATTTTAAAATTGACCTTTCCATCTTATTACAATTTCCTAGCAAAGCTTAGGAGTCACACAATATGCCAAGAATTATATGGGATTCAGAAGAGCAAAGAGCCTTAGAGTGGAATATCGCTAATGATAAATTAGTGGCTGAGCCTAATGGTGCAAAGCTTAAGCGAGCAGATAAAAAAGAACCGATTGACTACACTGATTCTAATGGCCTTGCTGTCAATCTGAGGCATTCATTTATTAAAATAGGTGATAAAGTTCTTGCTATGGCAGGGCAGGGCAAATATTTAGGTGATGGTGGCTTTGGCAAGGTTAAGTTGGCTGAGGATGAAAGTGGCCATTTATATGTGTTAAAAATTGGCCATAATCGTGGAGATATTTCTGGAGTTGAGAAATATATTCTTAAAGATTTAAAGTTATACCAAGGAGATGCTAAACGTATAGATCAACCCAAAGAAATGGTTGCTTTACATTATTTAGGAATTGATTTATTTGACTATCAATTTGAAAGTGATACACAGAGAATATTCGCACTTTTTAGCGCAGCGAATGAATTAAATAAATTACATTCTGGGAGTTTATCCGAACATGGCCTTGCTTATTTGCATCGAGATATTAAGCTGGAGAATATTACATTTGATGGTAATAAGAGTTCTCTTATTGATTTTGGTTTCGCTAAGCGAGTGGTGGATGGGGTTTGGGATGGTAAATATCAAGGAGCACTTAGCAGCGCTGTTGTAGGCACAGATGGTTATGTTGCACCAGAAATATTGAACAAAAGGACTTATTCTTATAAAAGCGATATTTACGCTTTAGGTATTAGTTTCCAAAAAAGATTAAGTGAAAATTCTCCATTAAGAGCTCTTGCCAGACAAATGTGTTCTGAGCACCCTATATGTCGCCCAGGTTTAGAGTGGGTTAAAGTTGCTTTTTTAGTAGAAATTCACCAGAGCTCAGATGAGAATTTAGAGCAGGCTCTAAGAGAATATAGTTGTATTGTAAAAGACTCGAAATCAGCAAGAAATATTTTTTCTACTCTTGTAGCTGAGCGGGAAAACTCTTTATTTATTCAGTCATGTAGCTCGTTAGAAGCTTGTCTTTATTCCGTTCGGTCAGATTTTAGTCATACCTCTTTGTTAACCTTTGAGTATTGGCAAGCACTTAAAGAAAGCGCTGACCTTCAAGAAGTGGCTAATATCCTTTATTGGTCTTCTATTAAACTTTCCAAGGATGATTGGGAGCAACTTAAAGATAGCTCTATCCTTCAAAAAGCTATTATCGCCCTTTATCGTTCCGATATCAAATTAGTTCGAGGGGATTGGGAGCAACTTAAAGGTACATCTAATCTTCAAAAAGCGGTTCGTACTGTTTATAGTTCAGGTCAAAAGTTAACCGAGAGGTGGCAAGTACTTAAAGACAATTCTCACTTGCAAGCAGCATTAGCTGCAGCAGATGATTATTTGGATCAGAATCAATTTAGCTGGAATAAGACCAAAGGTCAGACAGAGACGTTTATTCAAAAGTTGCTTGATCTTGAGGATAAAAGTCTGGATAGTGTTAAAGCTGAAATGCGTCATTGGGCGAAAGGCTATGGTGTATTTGGGCAATCATCAAAGCTGCATGATTTATCTCGAGTGAGGTTTGCACATCAATCTGATTTATTTAGCGATCAATCTGTAGATTCTGCTGCTGCAACTCCTTTTTTTGATATGAATAAGGATGATCGTGCTGCAGTGAAAGAGAAGATACTCAATTTTTCTTCTAGTCAAGCAAAGTCAGGTGCCGCGGTTTGAGAGAGTTTATAATGTGGAGCAGGCTAATATGATCTGGCAACCCTTTTCTAGACAAATTTTTGGTAATGTATCTTATTGATTGCTATGGTATAATTCGAAGCAAGTTAACAATAATTTAGAGATTTATCCATGCCTCATATCGAAGTCAATTGCCCACAATGCAGCGAGAATGATATCATTAAATTTGGCAGGAATGCTTCAGGCAATCAGCGTTATAAATGCAAAAACACAAGCTGTGATAAAGATACATTCCTGCTGAACTATAAGCGGCCAGGTGACTTGCCAGAGACAAAAGAAAAAATTATTGACATGAGTATGAATGGCAGTGGAATTCGGGATATCGCTCGTGTGTTAAAAGTCAGCACAAACACCGTCATGAAAGAGTTAAAAAAAAGCCAAAGTGTCTTGACTCTGTTAACACCCAGCTGCTAAACGGTGATGAAGAAAGAGAAGTCGAATTAGT
>NZ_AMFF02000077.1:9657-19147 GCF_000297215.2 Piscirickettsia salmonis LF-89 = ATCC VR-1361 | reverse complement strand
TTAATCCAGCGCTATAATTAACAGTTATGAAGAGGCCGCAGTATTAAAGTCAAATCAGTGTTTTGGTGTGTTACTTGGAACGCCTCAAGAGCGACGTCTTCGTTACATGGCAGAGAAAAAAGGCATAGAGTTAAATTTTGCTGCTTTAAAACATAAAGAAATGTACAAACTGCTGTATAACAAAAGAGTGCCATTTATATATGGGGGGATTCCTGAGGCTCTAGCTGCTTGGGAAGTCGATGGATATAGCGCATCTACCAAACTAATTTGGGGAAAGAGTTTGCAAGTTTTGCCACTATGGATTGCCACAAGCAAAAAATCTAAGCGTTTGAAGCCAGAAGATTGGCAGCGTGCTTTAGCGAAAGTGAAAGCATCTGGTTTCTATGATAAAACACTCCAAAGGCATTTTAAAAATTTGGAGATTACAAATTAAGCGTTAAATTAAGCGCTATTAGGGTCTTAATCATACTTTGAGGCCGTCTCTGATGAATTGGCCTTTTGATTGATGTAAAATTTATAAAAAATAAAATATACTAATTTTTATTATTAAGTAAAATTTAGTATATTTTATATGAATTATTTTTCATTAATATATTTATTAAATGTTTATTGTTTGCTGGAATTATAGCTTGTGATCCTTGCATCTTAGGATAAATAAATGTAAGAATTAAATTTGCTTTGAGTGGTCATACAGCCTCTGTTGGTTGGTCACTATGGAAGAATCATGGAGTGATAGTGAGGGAGAAAATAGTGAGTAGGAAACCGCTTTATATTGGTAAAGTTGCTGTCCTTGGTTCTGGAGTTATGGGAGCTCAAATCGCTGCACATTTTGCAAATAGTAATATTGAAACTGTTTTATTTGATTTACCTGCTGATGGTAACGATATAAATGGGCGTGTTAATGCATCACTTAAAGGGTTGAAAAAACTAAAGCCAGTACCTTTTGCTGCTGCGGATGTTGTTAGACAAATTACTGCGGCGAATTATGAAACTGATTTGGAGCAACTTAAAGATTGTGATTTGGTATTAGAAGTTATTGCGGAACGAATGGATTTAAAAAATAGTTTATTTGAAAAAATAATTCCTTATCTTAAAGACAGTGCTATTTTAGCAACGAATTCTTCAGGGCTAAGTATTAATGAATTGGCTGATAAAATGCCAAAGCGCATTAAAAAGCAATTTTGTGGTGTACACTTTTTTAATCCACCACGATATATGTCCTTGGTTGAAATAACTGCCCATCAGGATACGGAAATAGAATTGCTTAATGACTTAGAAAGCTTTCTTGTTAGCTTACTTGGTAAAAATGTGATTCGTGCAAAAGACACACCTAATTTTATTACTAATCGGGTGGGGGTATTTTCAATGTTGGTAATTGGTCATTATACAGAAAAATTCCAGTTACCATTAGAAATTGTTGATGAGTTAACAGGCGCTAAAATCGGCCGAGCGAAAAGTGCGACTTATCGTACAGCGGATGTTGTGGGTTTAGATGTATTTGCTCATGTGGTAAATACTATGAAAGAAGGCTTGGCTTATGACCCTTGGACTATGCTTTATCAGCTACCTGATTTTATTAGCGCTTTAGTAAATAAAGGGTCTTTAGGACAAAAAACACACGCGGGTATTTATAAAAAAGTAGACGGGACACTTTATGTGATCGATCTATTAAAAGGTGACTATCGTCTTGCGAACAGTAAAATACCAGATGAGATCAATATTATTTTAGCAGAAAAAAACCTAGTAAAGCGTTTTGGTTTATTACGGGCATCAAGGCTGCCTGAAGCTCAATTGCTTTGGTCATGTTATCGTGAATTATTTCATTATTGTGCTTATCATGTAAATGATATTGCTGATACTGTTCGTGATGTTGACCTCGCTCTACGCTGGGGGTTTGGTTGGCAGAATGGTCCATTTGAAACATGGCAAAAAGCGGGTTGGCAACAAGTTACTCGCTGGATTGAAGAGGACATTGCAAAGGGTTTAGGCTTAAGCCGAGCGGGTTTACCACAATGGGTGCACGATGTTGCTAAATTTGATGGGGTATATAGTCAACAAGGGGCATATGCACCAGCAGCTGATCAACTTATTGCTCGTGCTGAACTTGATGTTTATAAACGTCAATTAAGCCCGCAATGGGTACTTGATGAGGCTATTTTACAAGGTAAAACACTGTATGAAAACAATAGTGTTCGCTTATGGACGACAGGTGATGAGATTGCTATTTTATCATTTAAATCTAAGTTGTGTGTGATTGGTGAGGATGTACTAGACGGGATAATGATGGCAATTGCGACTTCGGAAAAAACCAGTAAAGGCTTAGTGATTTGGCAACAGGGTGAGCATTTTAGCGCTGGGGCTAATTTACGACAGTTTGCTCAGTTATTTAAGACTGAGGGGATAGAAGCTATGCGCAAAAGCTTGGAAAAATTCCAGCAGACGGCATTGGCTTTGCGTTATGCCAAGATTCCTGTGGTTGCAGCGGTGCGCGGCTATGTTTTTGGTGGTGGTTGCGAGCTGATGATGCACTGTGACCGCACTGTTGCAGCACTTGAGTCTTATGTTGGTTTAATTGAAGCTGGTGTGGGTTTAATTTCTGCTGGAGGGGGCTGCAAAGAGATGGCGTTACGTGCATCAGTGAGCATTGATCCTTACAAGCAAGTGCAAAGCTATTTTAAAAACATTGCAATGGCTGTGGCGGCGACAAGTGCAACCCAGGCTAGATCAATGCATTATTTGCAAGGTGCTGATATTACGGTCATGCATGTGGATGAAATTTTATATATAGCAAAGCAACATATTCACACTCTGGTTGAGACTAGTTATCGTCCTCCGTTAAGGCCTAAAATCCCTGTAATTGGCCGTGAAGGCATTGCAGTGATGAAAATGATGGTTGTGAATATGAAAGATGGACGCTTTATCTCTGAACATGATGATTTAATTGCCACTAAGATTGCAGAGGTGATTTGTGGAGATGATTTAGATGCAGGTACGCAAGTGGATGAAGCATGGTTTTTACACCTAGAGCGTGAAGCATTTTTGTCACTATTGCAGACGGAAAAAACTCAGGCGCGCATTGAGTATATGCTGAAAATGGGCAAACCATTGCGTAATTAATTTAATATTAAAGGATTAAATTAAAGGATTAAATTAAAGGATTAAATTAAGGATAATGGAATGAAAAAAGTTAAAGAAGTGTATATTGTTGCTGCAAATCGTACTGCGGTGACTAAAGCGTATAAAGGCATATTTGCTCATACTCGCCCAGATGATCTGCTCGCTCATGTCATTGCTAATACTTTAGCAAAGGTTCCTACAGTTGACCCTGCAAACATTGATGATGTTATTATCGGTTGTGCGATGCCAGAGGCTGAGCAAGGGATGAATGTTGCACGTATGGGGAGTTTGTTGGCTGGCTTGCCTAATTCAGTGCCGGCAATGACGGTCAATCGCTTTTGTTGTTCGGGTGTAGAAACTGCAGCGCTGGCGGCAGCACGCATCGGGAGTGGTACAGCAGATATAATTCTAAGTGGCGGGGTGGAGAGCATGAGTATGGTGCCTTTAGGCGGTAATAAGCCGAATGCAAACCCTAAATTATTTGATGGTGATCATGATGTTGCTATTGCTTATGGTATGGGCTTAACTGCTGAGCGAGTTGCTGATAAATATCAAATTAGCCGTGAAAGGCAAGATGAATTTGCTTTAACAAGTCATCGTCGTGCAGTTATGGCGATTGAGCACGGCTATTTTAATGATGAAATTTTACCGATGGATATTGTGAAAACTTGGCCTGATTTAAAGGATAATCAGGTGATTAAAAAGAGTATTCTAGTAAATCAAGATGAAGGGCCACGACCAGATTCAAACTTAGCTGCGCTTGCACAATTAAAAGCGGTGTTTATGCAAGGTGGTTCAGTAACGGCAGGTAATTCATCACAAATGAGTGATGGAGCTGGAGCTACATTATTGGTCAGTGAGAAAGCGCTGCATGAACATAGTCTAACTCCGCTGGGCCGTTTTATCGGTTATGCAGTTGCTGGAGTTGAGCCTGAGTATATGGGGATTGGTCCGGTTGCTGCTATCCCTAAAGTGCTTAAGCAGACGAGTTTGTCCCTTAATGATATCGAGTGGATGGAATTAAATGAAGCGTTTGCAGCGCAATCACTTGCGGTGGCAAATCAGTTAGATTTAAACGCTGAGATTGTTAACCCACAAGGCGGTGCGATTGCACTAGGTCATCCACTGGGGGCGACCGGTGCGATTCGTATTGCAACTTTGTTGCATGGCATGCGCCGTGAAAAGAAAAAATATGGCATGGTGACGATGTGTATAGGAATAGGGATGGGTGCTGCGGCGGTGATTGAGGCGCTTTAATTTTTTTATTATTTTTTATAAAAACAGGGCTTACACACGTTGATAAAAATAGATTATTGAAAGCATGAAAAATATGTGTTTATGGAAAAATTTTCATGTAAATTATGAAATAAACACACTGAAAGTGCAGTTTTGGGTGGACTCATAGCGAGATTTTGTTGTCAATGCGTAAGTCCTGAGAGTTTATTCTATAGTTATGCAGATATACGCAACAATTCGTATACTTAAAATATAATTGAGCATTTGGTAAATTTGGTAATGTAAATGGAGATTATGTTGTGATTGAAATCATTATTACTTTGATTCTCATGACTTTTATTGTCGGTTTTTTTAACCCACGGATGATTGTTTGGTCGATTGCTGGAGCCATATTATTGGTAATTTGGAGTTATTTGGGTATAAGCAGTGTATTGATTAAAACCTTTATCTGGGTGGCTTTTTTGGCGATCGCCGTGATTTATACATTCAGACCCATACGCCGTCGTTTTATTAGCTCAGCAATTTTAAAAATATTTAAAAAGAGCTTGCCGACGGTGTCACAAACGGAAGAAGAAGCCCTTAATGCTGGAGATAGTTGGTTCGAAGCTGATATTTTTCGTGGTCAGCCTAATTGGCAAAAACTTCAGACGTTAACGATTTCAAAAATGAGCACAGAGGAACAGGCTTTTTTTGATAATGAGACTGAGCAGTTATGTCAGATGATTGATGATTGGCAAGCAACGCATGAAGATAAAGATTTATCACCAAAAGTCTGGCAATTTATGAAAGACCAGGGGTTTTTTGGTTTGGTGATTGATAAAAAATATGGAGGTAAAGGCTTTTCTGCTTATGCGCATTCTAGTATTGTGATGAAAGTTGCTTCAAAAAGCTCAAGTGCTGGGGTGACGGTGATGGTACCGAATTCATTGGGCCCAGGAGAGTTACTCTATCACTATGGTACGGATGAGCAAAAAAATAAGTTTTTGCCTGAGCTGGCACAAGGTCGGCAAATTCCCTGTTTTGCTCTAACGGCACCTGAGGCGGGTAGTGACGCCGCTTCAATTCCAGATAAAGGGATTGTTTGCATGGGCCATTATCAGGGCGAGGAAACATTAGGTATTCGCTTAACTTTTAATAAACGTTATATTACGTTAGCACCGGTAGCGACATTGGTTGGTTTGGCGTTTCATCTTTATGACCCTGAGCGTTTATTAGATGGGGAGGAAGCGATTGGGATTACTTGTGCCTTAATGCCACATGATCATCCGGGTGTTAACATAGGCAATCGTGGTATTCCATTGGATATGTGCTTTATGAATGGCACTGTACGTGGTGAAGATGTTTTTATACCTATTGATTGGATTATCGGTGGGCGAGCACGTGCTGGTCAAGGTTGGAAGATGTTGGTGGAGTGTTTATCGATTGGCCGCTCTATTTCATTGCCGGCCTGTGCGACAGCAACGGGTGCATTAAGCTTTGTGATGACAGGTGCATATGCATTAGTGCGTGAGCAATTTAATACATCAATTGGTCATTTTGAAGGGGTTGAAGAGGCTTTAGCACGTATCGGTGGCTTGACTTATCTGCTTGATGCGTGTCGACGTTTAACGGTGACTGCTGTTGATCAAGGTATTAAGCCATCGGTTGCTTCTGCGATTGCTAAATATCATATGACCGAGATGAGCCGGCAGGTAATTAATGATGCGATGGATATTCATGGTGGGCGTGGTATTTTGCTTGGCCCACGTAACTACTTAGGCCGTGCTTATCAAAGTGTACCGATTGGCATCACGGTGGAAGGTGCGAATATATTAACGCGTAATCTTATTTTATTTGGGCAAGGAGCGATGTGCACACACCCCTATTTACGTAAAGAATTTTATGCGGCACGTGATGGTAAATTAGCCGAGTTTGATCAGGAGCTATTCTCTCATGGTGGTTATTTATTTAAAAATTTCTGCCGCAGTCTTTGGCACGGGTTGACTGCGGGTAAGTTGATTGCAGTACCGGAAAGTCGTTTAGCTGGTTATTATCAGCAAATTAGCCGTATGAGTGCAACATTTGCATTGACTGCGGATGTGGCATTGCTTTACTTAGGCGGCTCATTAAAGCGCAAAGAGCGCCTTTCTGCTCGTTTGGGCGATGTGATGAGTTATTTGTACATGGCTTCAAGTGCATTAAAACGTTATACTGACGAAGGCGAGCCGCAACAAGAATGTATCTATGTAGAGTGGGCTGTGCAGCATTGCTTATATCAGGTGCAAGTTGCCTTTGATGAATTTTATCAAAACTTTCCTCAGCGTTTTTTAGCCAGCGTGCTACGACGTTTGACATTCTTTTGGGGTAAGCCTTATAAAATGCCGCAAGATTATCTTGATCATAAAATCGCGCAAGACATGTTAAAAAATACGGAAGTGCGTCGCCGTTTTGCTGCATTAGTTTATGTTCCTGAGCATATGCCAGATGATGCAGTTGGCCGTGTTGAATGTGCATTTCAGTTGCGCTTAGAAGCTGCTGCTATTTTAGCTAAAGTCAAGCAGGCGGTTAAGGCAGGAGAAATTGCTAAAGGCGCTTTAAAAGGACAGATTGAGCAATTAAGCCAGCGCGGTGCGCTATCAGCACAAGAATTAGCGTTACTAAAACGTTATGAGCACGCACGCTGGGAAGTGATTCAGGTTGATGAGTTTAGCAAGGAATCACTACAAAATAATAAAACAAGGCCATCATAGCATCGAACAAGGTCCAACATTTAGATGCAGCCTAATTATTTCATCTTTGCTACGACAATGGTGAGAGTATTTCATTAAATGTTATAGTTTTTTTATGGTGTAATACATGCCTTGTTAAGATGGCGAGTTTGTATCTGATTCGTAGCGGTTTGTTCAATAATACTTTGATAGAACAATGTTGTTTTTGTATGTCTGCCTTTGGTTTTTTTGGCTCGGTCATTGATTGCCGTTTTTAAAGCATCGTATAAATGCTTTTCAAACTGTTCAGGTGACACTGTATCATTATCAATATGCTGCATTATCTCGCGATTTTCTAGTGCATTTGCGATTGAGTCTGGCAGCTTCATGGAGCTATCTATAATTAATTCTTGTGCTAAATTTCCTGGGACTTTTTTACCACCCCAATATTGAACGAGTTGTTCGGATTTCTGTATGAGATCAATTAATAAGCAGCGTTTTGCAAATCGATGATTACAGGTTCGTCCCTCATAGTCTTGGATAGGAATAACTGTTCCATCGCTACTGCAAACGGTTGCAGTAGCGAAACTTAATTCAAAATCTTCCCTTTTAAATAATCTTCTCCAGGTTGTGTTTTTTTCTTCAGGAAGGTATTTACCACTAGTTTTATCATATTTACCTGGTATTCCACTGAACTGAGTCATGCTATCTGTTGCTGCGGCTTTAACTCCTTCATCGGTTTTTCTTGAAAGACGAAAGAAATCTGTGCCTGCGTGTGAAAAAGCATCAGCGGCTACCAATGTTGCAAGTTGGCAGTTTCGATAGTCTCCATTTAGGTATCCACCGACAGGGCATAGTTGTGGTTTGGGGTCGGTAGTTGTGCGATGTGCCAATGGGCGTGTATAAAAGGGTATGTCATTGATTTCTTGATCACTTGCTTCGCATTCAGAATAGGGGTCATAATAGATGGCTGCTATGCTGTCCCTTAATTCTGGGTGGTTTGCAAGAAAGGTTTGTAGTGCGATTTGAAACCGTTTCCCCATTTTCCCCTGGCGTTTACCTGCAAATTGACCACATCCCCAACCTGGAATAGTAAATAAAAATTTTTTCCCAGTTCGCCTGAAGCTCTCTTGTAAATGAGCAAATGCAGGCAGTAATCGTCTTTCTACAAGGTGGTTATACTTGCCTTGGTCAAATTTTTTATTCGTTGTACATTCATATAAATCTGGGGTTATCTTTGTTCGATCATTCCTAAACAAAGGGGCTGAAACAAAGAGCAGTTTACCTTGGTGAGGTGGATCGTAAGCTTGAAAGGAAGGTAAACGCCTATCGTGAATTCCATTATCAAAGATTGATACATCTACTTCTGTGACAAGATCTGATAATATCAAGGCCTCTGTTTTATTCCAGTCTCTGCCATCACAGTAGACTTGACTTTCAGCAAAGATGCCTTTTGCTTTTGTATTAGCAAGCAACTCGAGAAATTGATATGGTTGAAGTTCCGCTAGAATGACACCATCTTTATCGATCAAATGTTTTAGCCTTGCTCCTGGAGCTGCCTCTCCAGAAATAAGATCTATTAAATACTTTTTAGCTCTGAGGTAGCTGCGGTCGTTTATTGATAAGGTATACGGCATAATTATAAGCTTATAATTTATTATTTTAACTTTAACTATAATTACAAAAAATGAATTTTTTAATGGTAGTATTTAATTAAGAGTTAAGTTTTTAGTAAATTTTTTTATTTATAAAAAATGAGACATTTCGCGTGAGCAATCTTCTATTTCTTCTTGAGTATGTCCAGTGGTGTTTGCTGTTTGAAAAAGTGGTATAAATGGTTTATAAATTATGCTTTGATATTGTAATCCATTGTGCCAAGTTGGGTGCAACCTTCCAAACACTCTGATAGTAACTGTATCTCTAGCGCCATGATCATCATTAAATAACTCTTGGTATTTGCTGATGTATGCATCTTCATAATTCTTATTAAAATCAATGGTTTGATAGATGTCCTGGTTTGAGTCGATATGATGGTAAGAACCATCTATTGTTGAAAATGCATTCCAGCTATGTCCTTCTGTTTCAAGAATGAAGATGGTATTTGGTTTTCTTAAGACATATGCTTTCACATCCACCCAATTTTCTACCCTTGCTAGTTCTAGCTGGCTTAAGACTTCAAATGCTCCTTCTAAATCAAGGTCCTCTGCATACATCCCTTGGTTTCCTCTTAAAACTTCAGCTGTTTGGACACTATGTATAACACATTGGCCAGATTCTTTTGATGGGTTTATTTTTTTTAAAAAACTAGCCAGAGGCATATAGAACTACCTTATCTATTTACTACTATAGAACTACATATAGCGAATATGAAAAAGATAAAATACAGTAAATTTATTAACTCACCTTACGCACTGACATGATAAACAATGTATAATGAAATCTGATAGATA
>NZ_AMFF02000077.1:0-9352 GCF_000297215.2 Piscirickettsia salmonis LF-89 = ATCC VR-1361 | reverse complement strand
TGCAAGTTTAGCAAAATCACCAACTAAAACTGTTCGGTCACAATGCAATCATATTTTTGCATCAATCGTGGCATTTTGTAAACTAGAAACATTGAGTGTAAAAGCACAACTTAACCACTTTGCACTCAAATATAAATTACTTGTGCGGTCAAATCAAATAGCTTTTGAAGAGCTTAGGCGATTAAAATGTTTATGACCTGTGCGTAAGGTGAGTTATTAATTAATTTAAAGACTCAGTGAGTATAGAGATAAGACCTGATTTTATCCCTTTTTCGAATCGTTAGAGTCGTTTTGAAATACTGTTTTAATTTTAGTTCGTTAGCGTATCACTGTGAAAGTGATAACGTAATGATACTTGTGGTGCTGTTAATGTATTGTTAATGCGTTTAATGTTATATTGTTAGCTATTAAGGTTTATTAGTTATAAAAACTATATGTAAATAAACGAGTATATTATGAATAACTATTCACTTGATTTAGCTTATGTTGAAATTAATAGTGAAAAATATCTTAATGTTATCTCTTATCAAGAAAAGTTATCGTTATCTAGTTTACCTGAAATAGCATTAGAATTTTTGGTAGAAAAAAAAATTAATATTGATGAAATCCTTTATGCTAAGGCTGCTTTTGTTAAAAATAACTTAAAAATTACAGGATTTATTGGGCAAGTTAAACAAGTGACTTGTTCTGAAAAATATTATAATTACTCTGTTGGTTTACAGCATGAAGTTTATCAACTTAACGAAAATAAAAAAAGCCGTGTATTTTCTAATGCTACTATTAATGACCTTATTCACACTCTTTTTTCTAAACAAGGCATAGCTTATGACTTAAGGTTAAATGCTGCGTATGGCCAGGAAAAAATATTTCATCAGTATCAAGAGACTGATTGGAATTTTCTATCCCGTCATCTTGAGCGTCATGGTATTTATTATTACTTTGATTATAGTGAGGATGGAAAAATTGTTTTTATTGATGATAAATCACTGCATCAGTCACTGACAGATAAGGTGTTTATTTCTAATGACTTTGCGGAGAACCGCTCGCGCCAGTGTTTAATTCTGAATGAGTCGGTATTTATTGTACCTAATCAAGTCATAGTCCAAAGTTATAATCCGTTAAATGCTGAGCAATTATTAACTGCGACTATACAAGTTACAGATCATGGTCATAGTGATCACTATCACTATATTGCGGGGGCTGGTAGTCAAGAAGAGTTAGAACGTCTAGGAAATGTCTATGCCCAGAGCTTTGGATGTTTAAGACATACTTATACATTGTGTGGTGAAATTATTAATGCTTATCCTGGTAAGCTGATTAATGTTATAGAGCAAGGCGATGGAAAAGCGCCGCAAAAATATCTTATCTATGCTATGAAAGTGTGTGGTAAGCAAAAAGCAACGACGTTAATTCAAAATGAAGAAGTGAGTCCAATATATGAGTGTTCGTTGTATTTAATTCCAGCTGATATTCAATATCGATCAAAAATGAGTAGTACTGTACCCAATATTGCTGGATTTATTCATGCTAGTGCACATGGTAGTTGTGATAGTGAGTATGCTCACCTTGATGACTTTGGTTATTATGAAGTGACTTTAAGAGCAAATTACGAGAAACCAACCCCTTTCAAAGCCCGCAAGGTTGAGGTTTTTGCTGGTAAAAACTATGGTATGCACTTTCCAATTAAAGTTGGTACTGAGCTTTTAGTCGGTTTTATTCATGGTTATCCTGAAAGTCCTATTATTATTGGCTCAGGTTATAACAGTGATCATGTGAATGTTGTTAATAGTCAAAACTCGTATGACCATATTATTCGCTCTGAAAGTGGCAGTGAGATTAGGTTGAGTGATCAGGCAGGAAGTGCGGGCTTTGAAATTAGTCACCCAGGTTATAGTTTAAAAGTGACCACAAGTCGAGAGTCTTAATGTTAGACTTAGACATGTTTACTCTTATTGATAATAATATTGATAATAACTAAATAAGAAATATTGGACTTAGGGAGTGTTACATTGTTATCAGATAAAGCACGAATTGCAGCACTAGAGGAAAAACTCGCAAATATAGAACACGAAATTAAGGCGCATAATAGTCATATCAAAAGGAATATTGTTAATCATACGGAAACGACGAAAATTAATAACAGTGTACTGGCAGAAAATATTGATAATGAAACGTTAAAAAAGACGATCGGCAGCAGCAGCTCTACAGCGAATATAAATAGCAATACGAGTCATGTGTCCTATGTTACTAATACGGGTTATACACAAACGGCAGCGCAAGCGAATTATGAGATTATGGGGGCGACGGTAAGTGGTAATACCTATGGTGCGATTGCAACAACTAAAATTGCAGCAACAGCGAAAGCATCGCTTGAAACGGGTGGGCTATCAAATATCACAGATATTGCTGCGACAAAGCTCACGCTTGAAATGATTCCGAATAAAACAAATATGAAGCTGTCAACGATTGAAGAGACGGTCAGTACTGCTGTTGCGACTGAAATTAATAATGTAAGAAGTGAAGTTGCGCTAGCGACAACAGCTGCGATTGCATCTAGCACTAAAACGATTGCCAGTGATGTTAAGATAGCAATGAGTCGAATTGACACTGTAGAAAGCCAAGTTGATTTAGTTGCAAGCAAAGTGACGAATGTTGCTCAGCAAACTCACCGCGGTTTGTATGCTACAGCGTGTGCTTTAACTGAGCAAAAGACGCATTCTATGATTATTACTAATGCCGCAATGCAAGTTTTAAGCTAGTGATTATTTTTTGACAGGTGTTAACTTATTTTTGATTATTGTCTGAGTTTCTTTATTTTGTAGCTGATTAATAAAGTGCGTACATTCTACTTCAATGGCCTCAGTGATGGTTTGAGCCTGTGGGCGTTTTAAGAGTTGCTTGGTTATTTGCAGTGCCTGTGCTGGTTGCTGTGCGAGAATATCAAGATATTCATGTGTTTTTTCTAGCAATGTTTCTTTAGGAAATAATTGATTAATAATATTCATTTCTAAGGCTTCCTGCCCAGTAAATGCTTTACCTGTCATTAATAATTCAGCGGCTTTTTTATAGCCTGCAGCCTGTACTAGCAATACGCTGGATGCCCCTTCTGGACAAAGACCAAGATGAATAAAAGGCAATTGAAAATGGCTTTCTGTCGTTGAAAAAGCAAGATCACAGTGTAAAAGCAATGTGGTACCAATGCCGATGGCAAGACCGTTGACAGCGGCAATGAGTGGCTTTTTGTGTGTGCTAATGCGATGTAAAAAATTGACAACGTCTTTCAGATCTTCAGCAGAGCGTAGTTTGGCAAAATCATTGAGGTCATTACCACTTGTAAAGGTCTCTGCTGTACCGGTAAACAAGATGGCTTTAATTGTATCATCTTGGCTTGCTATATCTAATTCAGTGACTAATGTTTGGTACATTTGTTGATTAATTGCATTCTTTTTATCAGGGCGATTAATCTGCAGTGTTAAGATATTATTTTCGAGTTTGCGTTGAATATATGAGTGGCAGTCCATTTGTGCTATCTCCATTGTTATCTTTAGTGAAGCTTGCCATAATGGCAGTACCAAGCTGCTTGTTTAAATAGTCAATTAGCTTGGCTCTTTTGCCATGCTCACCTGCGTTGTAGTGAGTGTCGTTTGGCTTTTTTGTTCTTTTTCTGTTTTGTTTTTTCGTTGGGCGACGACAACACCAAAAAGAGCAATCAGTCCACCTAAAAAGCCAATTGTAGATAAAGTTTCACCCAATAATGCGATGCTCATCATTGTTGTGATTAATGGAATACAGTAAAAATAGAAAGCCGCATAACAGGTGGGTACTTTGCTTAATGCATAGCTCCAAAGAAAATATGCGATTGCGGCAGGAAAAATTCCCATATAAATAACATTTATTGTGATCCAGATCGGCGCCTGTTGAATTTCATACATTAAATCAGGCGTAAAAATTAACATCATGGCGGTGCCTGACCACATGGCGATGCTGGTAAACTCTATTGCAGACATGCGTTGTAATAACGGTTTTTGTAGGATGTTATACAAGCTCATTGCTAGCGTTGCGATGATCACATCAATCAGACCGTAATTAAATGTAGTTCCTGAGTACTGGCTGGATAAAATAACGCAAATGCCGATAAAGCTAATTAATAACCCCAGTTTATTTGTGAGTGATAGTTTTTCTTTTAAAAAATAGCTGGCACAGAGAACTGTAATTAAAGGCACCTGAGAGATAATAAAGCTGGAGATTGCAGCATTGGTTGTAACCTCTCCCATATTGAGCGCAACATTATAAACACCAAAGCCGAGTATACCGCAGGTGATGGCGCGGCCATAATCAAAGAATGTCAATGTACTGCGTTTTTTAAGCCGTAAGTAGAAAAATAACATGCACAGTGAGGCAACAAGGTAACGCAGTAAAGCCAATGGGCCGGGTGTATAGGCTTCTAAGCCAATGCGAATGCTGATAAAGGCGGAAGACCATAAAATTATAGTGATAATCAGTGCGATTTTTACTTTAATATTAATATGTTGCATATAGTGGCTCATAGGCAGTGTGTTATGATCAGGAATGTTTGTTTTGCTTTAATATAGTTTAAGTCGATATTTACAACCAATACAGATACAATTAATTAAAATTTAACCGTAACAGTTGTTTGGTAAGTGTTTACATATGGTGCAAGAGTATGAATTGCTTTATGAAAGGATAATACGCCTTGTCCGCCAGCGCATTGACTCTGGCCAGTTAAAGCCTGGCGAGCGCGTACCTTCTTTACGGCATATGAGTCAGTTAGAAAAGGTGAGTGTTGCGACAGTCATTGAAGCGTATCAGCGCTTGGAAGCGGAAGGGCGACTCATTTCTCAGCCGCAGTCAGGTTATTATGTTGCTTACTCAGCGCAGGGACAAGCGGCAACAGTGCCGGGGTTAAAGGCTCAAGAGCGATTACCATTAGAGGCGCGGGAGGTAACTGTTGATAATTTGCATCTAACGGTGGCTGAGGTCTGTGCGGATCATCAGATGGTACCGTTTGGTGCTGCTTTAGTCAGCCCAGTGCTGTTGCCAGGGGATAAATTAGCACGTTTAATGGGCCGAGCGCTGCGTATGCAGCCTGTAGAGAGCCAACAATATATGCAACCGCGTGGTTATTTGCCATTGCGCTATGAAATTGCTAAGCGTATGCAGAGCCATGGAGTACATGGCTGCACTGAAGAAGATATTGTGATTACTGCAGGCTGTATGGAGGCGATTGCAATCAGTTTAAGTGCGGTGACCTCCCCAGGTGATGCCGTTGCGGTGGAATCGCCGGTTTTTAGTGGTTTTTTATTATTACTAGAAAGTCTGCATTTAAAAGCTATAGAGGTACGTACAGATCCAAAAAAAGGTATGGACTTAGGCCAATTAGAAGCGTTATTTCAAGGGAAACGTGTACAGTCTTGCCTGCTTTCAGCAAATTTCCAAAACCCATTAGGCTTTATGATGAGCGATGAAGATAAGCAAGCACTTGTGCAGTTAGCCACTTTGTATGAAGTTCCTTTAGTTGAAGATGATATTTATGCAGAGTGCGGTTATGGTCGGCAAGTGCCGCGGTCATTAAAATCGTTTGATGAGCAGGGTATTGTTTTATATTGTAGCTCTTTTTCTAAGGTATTAATTCCCGGTTATCGTGTCGGTTGGGCGATGCCCGGCCGCTTTTTGGCTGAATTTGCTCGTATTAAGCTATCACGCACGGTAACATCGAGCTCACCGGCACAGTTGGCGCTTAGTCAATTTATTCAACAAGGGGGTTATGAGCAGCATTTACGACGGCTGCGCCATCTACTTGCAAGTCAAGTGAGTCAAACACGGCAGGCGATTGAGCGGGCCTTTCCTGAGGGGACGGCTTTGTCTGCTCCTCAGGGTGGTTTTTTGTTGTGGTTGAAATTTCCCCAACAGGTGGATGCGAAAGCGTTATTTTTACAAGCACGTGAGCAAAAGATTAGCATTGTGCCTGGGACTTTATTTTCAATGACAGATGCCTATCGCAGTTGTATTCGGGTAAGCTGTGGGTTTCCTTGGTCAAAAAAATTAGAAAATGGCTTGACTAATTTAGCGAGTTTGGTTAGTGAAATGTTGTGAATATCACTTTGTGGATAAGTGAATGTCCACAGCTTTTGTTAATAAGGGTGTGGATAAGTTTTGCAAATAAAGTGATGATGTGGTCTTGCAAGAATTGGTTAAAATTTAACCAGTTGTGTTTTTGAGTAACAACTAAAAATAAAATAGGAGGAGCGAGAAATAACTGAGTTTCCTCCATACAATAGATCCATTCTGATGTAAAGAGGTATTTTAATTTTGAATGTTGATGTCGTTATAGTGGGTGCAGGTGCGGCAGGGTTAATGTGTGCCATTGAGGCTGGGCGACGTGGCCGCAACGTACTTATTATTGATCATGCCAATAAAGTGGGTAAAAAGATTTTGATGTCTGGGGGCGGTCGTTGTAATTTTACTAATCTTTATGCACACCCTGATAATTATTTATCAGAAAACCATCATTTTTGTAAATCTGCATTAAAGCGTTTTATACCTGAAGACTTTATTCAACGTGTTAAAGCACACTATATTGACTTTCATGAAAAAAAATTAGGACAGCTGTTTTGTAATCATAGTTCTAAGGATATTGTGAAGATGTTATTGGCTGACTGTGACGAGGCGGGTGTTGAAATTTGGCTAAAGTGCAGTATAGAGCAAGTAAAATTCGAGCAAAGCGATCGTTTCCATCTATCGACAACTGAGGGTCAGGTTAAGGCAAAGTCACTGGTCGTCGCTACGGGTGCTTTATCGATTCCAACGATGGGGGCGACTGATTTTGGTCATCAACTTGCTCGGCAGTTTAACCTAAAAGTATTACCGTTGCGCGCAGGACTTGTGCCGTTTACACTTCATCCGCGAGATCTTAACTGCTTTAAAGAGTTATCGGGAGTGAGTATTGCAGATGTTACCGTCTCTTGTGCTAGCCAGAGTTTTACTGAAGATTTATTGTTTACCCACCGCGGTTTGAGTGGACCGGTCATTTTACAAATTTCCAGTTATTGGCAGCCGGGTGAGGTGATAACAATCGATTTACTACCGAAGATAAATGTCTTTGAGCACCTTGTGCAATTACAAAGGCAACGGCCAAAAACGGAATTAAAGACACTGTTGAATGAGCTGTTGCCAAAACGATTTGTTCAGGTGTTATTTGATCACTGGCTAAGCTCAAAGCGTTTGGCAGATTATAATCATTCTGCATTAAAACAAATCGCTCAGCGATTGCATGGATTTACTTTACACCCTGCAGGAACTGAGGGCTATAGAACCGCAGAGGTCACTTTAGGTGGCGTTTCAACGGATGAGCTTTCTTCGAAAACCCTAGAGACGAAGAAAGTGCCTGGTTTGTACTTTATTGGTGAAGTTGTTGATGTAACAGGGCATTTGGGTGGGTTTAACTTTCAATGGGCCTGGGCTTCCGGTTATTGTGCTGGACAGTATGTTTAATTTGCTTAGGGGTTGGTATTTTTCCATGTGCTTTGTTAGCATGCTCAGAAATTTTAGAGCGTCTTACATTATTTAAGTATTATTATTTTATGATTAGAAATCATGGCTAAAAAGGAGACTATAGTGACAAATAGCGTAAAAAAAGCCGTTGTTTTGGCTTCAGGCGGGTTGGATTCGACGACTTGCATTGCATTGGCACAATCGCAAGGGTTTGATGTTTATGCAATGAGTTTTGATTATGGTCAACAGCATACTGCTGAACTTGATGCGGTGAAACGCCTTGTTGGGGCTATGGGGGTGAAACAGCATGAAGTGGTTAAATTGACTATGGGCGGAGTTGCTAAAGGGTCTGCACTGACTAATCATAATATTGATGTGCCTGACTATAAAGGCGATGGTGAAATTCCTGTGACTTATGTACCGGCACGTAATACCATTTTTTTATCGATGGCCTTAGGCTGGGCAGAAGTGTTGGGCTCACAGGATATTTTTATTGGCGTGAGCGAGGTGGACTACTCAGGCTACCCAGATTGTCGCCCTGAATATATTGAGGCCTTTGCAAAGATGGCAAATTTAGCGACCAAAGTAGGTACTCAGGGGAATAAGCTGAATATTCATGCACCCTTATCTCACTTAAGTAAGGCGCAAACTATACATGCAGGGTTAAAACTCGGTGTGGACTATAGCTTGACAGTGTCTTGCTATCGGGCAGATCACACGGGGCGTGCATGTGGGCAATGTGATAGTTGCACTTACCGTAAGAAAGGTTTCATTGAGGCTGGTGTTACAGATCCGACGTTATACTATTAATGGCGAATGGCAACATTTGCGCTAATGGCATGATTCACATTAGAATAATACGATTATAATAACTGGATGATAACCATAGGAGATCCTGATCATGTCTTTTGAATTACCTGCACTGCCGTATGCGATGAATGCACTTGAGCCACATATGTCCCAAGAAACGTTAGAGTTTCATTATGGCAAGCACCACAATACCTATGTTACTAACTTAAATAAGTTAATTGAAGGCACTGAGTTTGCTAGTACAAACCTTGAAGAGATTATTAAAAAATCTTCCGGTGGGCTATTTAATAATGCAGCGCAAGTATGGAATCATACCTTCTTTTGGAGCTGTTTAAGCCCACAAGGAGGCAACCAGCCGAGCGGTGAGTTATTTGATGCTATTGTCAGCAAATTTGGTTCTTTTGAATCGTTCAAAGAGCAGTTTACTCAAACTGCAGTCACTACCTTTGGTTCGGGTTGGGGCTGGCTGGTCAAAAATCAAGTTGGAGAGCTTGAGGTTGTTAGCACATCTAATGCAGGAAATCCAATGACAGAAGGTAAAGCACCTTTACTGACCTGTGATGTTTGGGAACATGCGTATTATATTGATTACCGCAATGCGCGCCCTAAGTTTTTAGATGCATTTTGGGCATTAGTAAACTGGGATTTTGTTAGCGAAAATTTTAATAATGCGTAATTGATATTGACAAGGCATATTGACGATTTATCGGTAATCAATATGCCTGCTTCGAGTTCTTAAAATTGCTAATGTATCTATTTGATTGCTTAGTTAGATTGCCTTGCCAAACTCGAATTTATTGATGAATAAACCAATCACTACATCATGCATCTTTTCACTCTTCGAAAAACAAATGGTTTTGCGTGCTAAACGCTTAATTCGGGTTCTTAGGGTTATAGCGCTCAACGAATAGTTTCTGACATTGACTTCATTACTTGACTAAGCGCTGTCTCTAAATTTATTTCATCTTGATCAAGCTTCATGCGAACCCTATTTTTAAGCGGTGACCATACATGCTCGATCGGGTTTAAA
>NZ_AMFF02000076.1:52585-54269 GCF_000297215.2 Piscirickettsia salmonis LF-89 = ATCC VR-1361 | reverse complement strand
AGTGCGTAAGGTGAGTTACAAGGTCTTCAATAAATCCAAGCTCTTGCAAAGCCACCTTCAGTAATAACAACCCAGTTCGCTCTAAATCATGCGCCTGCCCCTCAGCATCATACAGGGCAAACCCCCAATCCTTGAGCAAATGCTCTGGAAGAATTTCTTCCATAAATTGAGAGTTATAGTCCTTAGGAAGGACAAACTTATTTTGTACAAGGCTCAATAACATTAAAGGGGTAATCGACGCTCTCAGATACCGGGAAAATTGATTAAAAACTCGCTGACCAAGATCTCGAGCAAAAGAATCTGGAATAAGCTGCATATTGTAGCTTGGTGCTACATGGTTATATAAACTATTAACCGAATGAATATTAGGAGTGGCAATATTATTTTCTGACAAAAAATTAAGCGCATACTGCTGAATAAGCTCCCTTTTTGCTGATAATAAATAATTATTTAAGCCACTACCGGCAATGATTCGATCAATCAACATGACTGCATTAGAATAAGCACCTTGGTAACATGCGCCCAAGATCAAATCATTAAATTGCCCAACCCGCAATTTTTTTAATAAAATCTGGTTATCATAATATAAAGACTCAAAGCGTTTTTTTAAGTTAGTAAGAATCAGTTCTTTTGCCGCTTCATCATTATTTACTGTTAATTTAATTAAGTTTTCTTGTAGATCCTTTAGTCGCTCCAAAGCAGGTGGGTTTTCATCGAAAATTTTATCTAATAAAAAAATAAACTGACTTTTAGCTTGATTAAAAGATTCTTGATCACCTCTTAAATAATATACCGGATGGCTTCCATATAACCTCTGATTTGTTAGGGAAATTTCCTGAACAACTTCTTCTTTTAACTCAATAAACTTCTTTGTTAAGCGTAAGGGCATACTTCCCCCTTAAAGTTTGATTAAAATTTAACAAATCAATCAAAATCAAAGATAGTCACGTACACTATATGCTAGATTAATTTAAATTAAACTTACTCATTTATTCATCCAACATAAAATTTCTCTTATAAATTAGAGTATTTTACAATGAAAAATAAAACTTTAAGAACATATATAATTAAAAAATAAACAATTAAATAAATAATATAACATATTAATCCGCTAGCATTATAGTAATAAGACTTAAAAAAATCAGTTAAAATTTGGCTATAAAAAGATTGCCATATCAATTTGCAATGTTTGATGTGTATTAGGGGGGGGGTACCCTAACAAATCAAATCTTAGATATCAATCAATTATTTAAAAAAATAGTAAATCACAAATATTTACAAAAACAAAAAAAATAGCTAGACTATGTCCTAATTAATATCTATAAATAAAATTTAGAGTTTATATTCCCTAATCAATATAGTAAAAATATATTAATTAACTTAGAGATTTAGATATATGCCAATACCAACATTGAAGGAAATTCAAGGTCAATACTTAATATTCCTCGCAGAAGCTTGCTCAAAAGCTGAAGATTGCGTCTATGATAGGCAATCAATCAAAAATAAAGAAGGTAAGTATGTCAACCTTAGTGAGGTTAAGCATTTTTTCTTGAATGAAGATAAAGATAAAAAAAATAATGAAATTGAAGATGCATACCAAAGCTTAAAAGAAAAATTAAAACTTAGTAAACGTAAGCGTCGCTACCTCGGTAGGTATTTTGCACATCCAATGATGCAAAATCGC
>NZ_AMFF02000076.1:41733-51703 GCF_000297215.2 Piscirickettsia salmonis LF-89 = ATCC VR-1361 | reverse complement strand
TCTGGAAAAACCCCTTACGAAATGTTAAAAACTAAGTTAGGATTGTAAAAATTCATGTCAAGCGAAGTTCTGAGTGACACAAAAATAAATCAAACCATACTTAAGAATAAATGATATTTTTATGTAATCACTTGATTTTGTTAGCTCTATCTCACTTTAAGTGCCTCTAAACTTAAGCAATCTGAACAATATCATCTCAAAAATCTCAACGGTTATTGCAGTTATATAAAGGCATATATAAAAACAGAGTAAATCCATTGATACTAAACAACTCACGCAAACAAATAAAATCGTTATTTATTACTAAATAAAATTTTAACTAAGTAAAAAAACTTAAATGAATAAAAAATAAAAACGCAAAGAAAACAAAAAAAAGCCCTGTATAAAAGAGGGTTACAGGGCAAGCCAATTAATGTATTCGGCTTGGGGAATCCGAATACAGTTTCTCCGCTTTAAGGGAGGGAAAAAGCGGAGTCGTGATGCGCCCACGTACTAAGTAAGACAGCATCTTAAACAGAAGTTCACCTGCTATCTTAATTTTAATTATTTAACGCTCCAAACGATAAGGTACACCGACAAAAACACGTGTTGAGCCATAACGCGTAATCGGGTTATACATCAGTGCAGCTCGTAATAACATCGCTTTACGATTATGCAGAAAGTGATGCCACCAACGTGTTGGCACCGCCTCTGGAATCACAATCACCGCGCAACCACGCTCAGGTTCTCGTAGATCAATCCGTTTAATATAACGCAATAAAGGGCTAATGGTAGCTCGATAAGGCGAATCTAATACGACTAACCGCTCTGGAATCTGCAACTCCTTCCAGTCCTCTTTGAGCTTATCAATACGCTCCCCATTGTCATGATCATGGGTATCCACCACCACAGCCGTCACATCATCAGACAAACTGCGCGCAAAGTGCAAAGCCGTCATTGTGCCACGATGTAATTTGGAAATCGGTACAATCACCTTCAATAAGGGGTCGTCATAACTTAACAAATCATCATCATAAATATTCTCAACAGCAAGCTCCTGATCTACCTCACGATAATGAGAGTGTACTTTATAAAATAAACATAATAATAACGGTGCAATTAAAAAGACCACCCAGGCACCACTGGTGAACTTACTTTCGGCGATAACAATAAAAGCAATACTTGTGGTGATACAGCCAACAATACTCACTCCGCTCTTCCATAACCAACCGGTTAAACGACGTTTGATAAAGTAACGTGCCACCCCCGCTTGCGATAAACTAAAGGCCAAAAACACCCCAATAGAGTATAAAGGAATTAAACTGTGCGTATTCGCTTGAAAGGCAATCACCAAAACTATGGCAATAATCGCTAGCATGATAATACCATTCGAATAGGCTAACCGATCACCAATATTGCGCAGCTGGCGAGGTAAGTAGTTATGTTCGGCCAGTACCGAAGCCAAGCGCGGAAAGCCTGAGAACGACGTATTCGCCGCAAGTAATAAAATTAACGCTGTCGCAACCTGTAAGGCATAATACAAACCAATGCCTATCGCACCCTCACCAAAGACTAAATGCGCGATTTGCGATAACACACTTTGTGTATTATTAGGGTAAATATGTAAGCTATCTGCAAGTACGGTCACCCCTAAAAACATCGTCATTAAAATCAAAGCCATCGCCATTAAAGTCCGATTGGCATTTTTTGCGCACGGTACTTTAAACATTTGCACTCCATTAGATACCGCCTCTATGCCAGTCAATGCCGAACAACCTGATGAAAACGCCCGTAAAATTAAGATAATCCCTATCGAACTGGCGTCAAAACCACCGACAGGAACCGGGTTGAGACTCACATAATCATGATGAAAGCCATTGAGTAAACGCCACAGTCCTATAAAAATTAAAAGATAAATCAAGCCAATAAAAATATAGGTCGGCGCAGCAAATATCCCAGCGGTCTCATGCAAGCCACGTAAATTCAACCAAGTGATAACAATAATCGCAAAGACACTTAAAGCCACGGCATGTGGCATCAACTCTGGAAAAGCGGAGGTCATCGCCCGTATCCCGGCAGAGACACTGACAGCAACGGTTAGGATATAGTCAATGATTAAGGCCGCCGCAGCCAATAATCCCGCACGATTACCTAAATTTTCTTTGGCCACCGCAAAAGCTCCACCACCATTTGGATAAGCCGTAATCGTCTGCCGATAAGATGCGCCAACAATTAAAATGAGTAAGCAAATCGCCAAACTAATTGGCAAAGTAAAACTAAATGCAGCAGATCCTGCAATCATCAATGCACCTAAAATTTCTTCAGTCGCATAAGCGACTGAGGATAAAGCATCCGATGAAAAAATCGCCAGCGCCATTTTTTTACTCAGGCGCACATCCGCCATTTTTTCTGTAGACAGCGGTGCACCAAATAACAAACGACGCAGCTTCATAGCCTAACTCTCACATCAATTAATATTAAATTTATTACATTAAATCGCAGAATCTAAGGCCGGTGTGCCTCAGTTAGATATTCTTGGGATTGCATTTCTTGCAGGCGGCTTATGGTCCGGTGAAATTCAAACGCTAGACGTGCACCTTGATATAGACTCAACATATCAACCACAGCCGATAAAATCAGCTTCACTTTACGATCGTAAAATTCATCAACTAAGTGAATAAAGCGCCGTGCTGCATCTTCATTATTGTTATTAAAAACAGGCACATCACTGACAAGCACCGTATGAAACTGCTTTGCCAGCTCGATATAATCAGCCGCACTACGGGGACTATTACACAGTGCCTGAAAATCAAACCAAGCCGTATCTTCCGCTGTGCAGATCACCGGAATAACCCGATCAAAAATTTCGATAGGAGTATGATGAGTTTTAACATGCGCTGCAAGCTGAGCAAAACAATGCGATAACGCCGTATGGTCACTGAGCACTGTAATATGGTACATCTTTGCTTCAGTCAATGCCCTTAAACGATAGTCCTGCTCACTAGCTAACTCTAAGGTATCGCAATATTGCTCTAATAAAGCAATCGCAGGCAAAAATGACGTGCGCTGTAAGCCATCTTCATACAAACGCTTAGGCGGAATATTTGATGTTGCCACCAAGCTCACACCCTGTGCAAACAAGCCCTTAAGCAATCCTGCCAAAATCATCGCATCACCAATATCCGCAACGAAAAACTCATCAAAACATAGCACTTTCGTCTCTTTGGCCCATTGCTTAGCAACCAAGCTTAACGGGTCACTATGGCCCTTAAAGGTGTTTAAATCTGCATGGACTTGCTGCATAAAACGATGAAAGTGTAAGCGCTTTTTTTTATCACAGGCCACATGCTGATAAAACACATCCATTAAATACGTTTTACCCCGGCCCACATCACCCCAAATATACAACCCCTTAACAGGCTGCTGGCCTTGACCACGGAAAAACCAACGCTTTAACAAGCTGCTATTTTGTTGATCATTAACAAATTGGCCTGCTAGCAATGCCAAGCGCTTAATCACTATCTCTTGCGCCGGGTCATAAATTAACCCCGTGTTCAGGTCATGCTGATAGCGTTCTAATATATCCATGATCTAACTTTAGCTAACTTTGCTTAGAATTAATTGTAGAATTTAGAATGAGGAAAAATAATGCTGTTCTATCACTTTGCGCAAATCCACCAGGCGACCATGAAAAAAGTGACCGGCTTCTTCAAAACGCTTAATTTGCAGCGGCTGTGCTAATTTTTCGGCCCAAGCCAATACTGCTTCGGCAGCCACCACTTCATCCGCCATCCCTTGAATCAGGAAAGTAGGGCAATTTGGTTCTACTTCACTGTCAAAATCAAAATTAACCACCGCCGGAGCCACAAGCAGTAATTGCTTGACATTAAAACGACTGGCTCCACGATAAGCAACATAACCCCCAAACGAAAAACCGGCCAACCAAATTTCATGATCAGGCTGCTGCGCTTTGACCCAATCAATCACCGCGGCTAAATCAGCGGTTTCACCAATGCCATGGCTATATTCTCCAGCACTGTGGCCCACACCACGAAAATTAAACCGAACAGCATAAAGCCCCTGCTGCTTAAATGTCCGTGCTAAGGTGTGCACGACCTTATTATGTAAGGTCCCTTCAAACAATGGGTGAGGGTGACAAATCACTACGGTGACCTTCTGCTGCTGGCTGGACTCGCTCGCCTTGGGCACGGATACCGCCAACTCAAGCACTCCACAAGGCCCTGATATTTCTAAACTTCCATCACGCTCGGGAAAACCCACAGCCACCCCTCTCATACTTATCTTAGAATAAACACAAGGGCGGATTCTCGCATGTTTTACTATAAATGCCAAGACGATAAAACCAGCCAAAACATAAAATCTACTTTACAAACCCAAGCAATCCAACAGACAATAGAGGATGAAAGATTAATATTCATCGCATTATACTTAATACGATTAATTAGATTGTGTAGTAATTTATTAAGAGGAGACCCTGTAGATGTACTTTGCTGCCATTGGCCTTATAGCGCTTATTATCGGTCTTGTCATTGGCTATTGGTGGGGACGACGTCAAGCACCGCAAAAACCAAATCAACTGGCACTAGAATTACAAAATAAGGCAGAAACCTATGAAATCTACCAACAAACAGTTGAAGAGCATTTAAATACCGCCGCTGATCTTGCCACCGCCCTAGCACAAACGCAACAGGAACTTAGCGAACACATTGCCCAAAGCTTAGAAAGCCTAAGTCAACGTGGAGTGCTGCCACCACCGTATGCAGAAAGCGCGGCGACCTTAAAACAAGCCAAGAAACAGCAACAACAGACAACAAAATCAACGGAACAACCTCCTAGAGACTATGTCACTTAATATAATTATTAAAATGACCTTAATAAAAGTAATAATAACGATAACAGAATCTTATCAATCACTATATTTTTAAGGATACTTTGAGGATACGCCTATGAAAAAAACTCTCGCTTGCGCTTTGCTTAGCTGCAGTTTAATTGCACCGGCACTAAGTTATGCTGAACTACCACAAGAGCTAGTGACTAAAAACAGCTTAGCACCAATGCTAAAAAGCGTAATGCCTGCTGTTGTCAATATCTCAAATTTACAAGATGTTGATTTTTCTAAAATTAAACTCCCTCCTGGCGTACCTAAATCCAAGCTACCCAAAGAACCGATCCTTGTGCCTAAATCCACGGGCTCAGGCGTGATTATTAATGCTGATAAAGGCTATATCCTCACTAACTATCATGTGATAGCAGAAGCTAAAAAAATTCGTGTCACCTTAAAAGATGGCCGCCAGCTTACCGCAAAAGTCATTGGCAATGATAAAGGCACGGACATTGCCATCATTAAAATTAGCGCCAAAAACCTTGAGCAAATACGATTACCTAAACCAGACTACACACCGGATGTCGGTGATTTTGTTGTTGCCGTTGGCAGCCCTTATGGCCTTAGCCAAACTGTCACCTCAGGTATTATCAGTGCCCTTGATCGCAATAACCTGGGTATCGAAGGCTTTGAAAACTTTATTCAAACCGATGCACCCATTAATCCAGGTAACTCAGGCGGTGCGTTAGTTAATTTACAAGGCCAGCTTGTCGGCATTAACACAGCTATCTTATCACCCGATCCTGCCGCCACCTTTACCGGCATCGGCTTTGCTATTCCATGGCCAATGGCAAAAAGTGTCTCTGAACAAATTATCAAGTACGGCGAAGTCAAACGCGGCCAACTGGGTGTATTCGCACAAAACATTACCCCAGAGCTAAGCGAGGCGATGGGCTTAGAAAAAAGCGAAGGAGCAATCGTCACTGATGTCATGCAAAATTCAGCCGCTGCATTTGCAGGCATTAAAATCGGTGACATTATTACCCAAATTGATCAAAAAAACATTCACTCCGCCGCAGATTTACGCAACTCGATTGGCCTGATCCGTGTCGGCGATAAAACGACCATCCAAGTCGTCAGTGCAGGTAGGAAAAAAACAGTAACCGCCAAACTGATTAGTCCAGCCGCACGCGACAAGGTTATTGCGGAAAGCGATCCTTATCTCGTTGGTATGACCTTACAGCAAGTTGAGAACTTTAGTCCGCAACGCGGCTTAATTCAAGGAGTGAAAATCACTGAACTAAACACCAGCAGTGCCGCATGGAATTCTGGCCTACGTCAAGGTGATATCATTCGTGATGTCAACGGTCGAGCCATTAAAAACCTGAATCAGTTTATCCAAGCGATGAAAAAAAATGATAAAAAAGCCATTACGTTAAACATCGCTCGCGGCCAAGGCGCACTTTATATCGTTTTACACGCTTAAATTAAGTGTATAAATTTAAGCTAAAAGACAACAAACGATAGATCAATAGCGGGGAAATACCCCGCTATTTTTTTTCTACTAAGTAGGGCTCATATCCTCGTGCCTCTCTTGTGCTACAGAACCACCTTCCTCAGGCTGGTGATCATGAAATAAAAGCTCAGGTCTTCGGTCACCAGCCTGCTCCCGCACAGCCTCAGGCAGTTTTTCCATAGACCCTCTGACTATATCACCGTATTGCTGCTCAAATAACTTAGGGCTATAACCATTACGGATACTTTCAAGAGGAATCTCTCGAACGCACGTTCTACCAACTGGTGTTCTGTCATGACTACTTAACCATCTATGCAAACCATCTCTATCATAAGCCTGAGTTTCACCACCGACAGTCACCGGTACATCGATTGAATCTAAACTGATCGGACACTTAAGCAAATCACTTCTTTTTTCTAGAAATTGAGCATATTCTTCAGCAGGCAAATGCTCAGTAAGGGCAGGAGGGATAGGAAATATCCTATCTTGATCAATCGCGACAAAACTATTTAAGTAAGCAAGAACTTCAGCTGGTGCAGCAGACTCTGGTTCTGGCTCTGGTTCTAGCTCTTCTTCTGAATCTAGCACTGGTTCTTCTAGCGTAAAATAATATTCAGGGTCAGGGATACTATCAACCAAATTGAGCTGACCAATACCCTCTGGCCATACACCTGTATCATAGCGCCTCATCACCGCAGCCATAAAGCCTTCTCTTGAAGAAAGCACTCCTCGCTCGGCAGCACCTTCACCAAAGAAGAGCTGTGGAGCAAGAACATGATGATTAGCAACCTCTCTAATCCTCTCCATCATATCTGTGTCTACACTCGAAGGAAGCGAGAATATCGCTAATAAATAAGTAACATATAGTATGGCAAGATTTTTACCAATACGGTCATCCGCACGAATACGTTCCCTTAGCTCAAATACTTTACCAAACTGAACACTCTCACCTCGCTCATGACCTGCGAGAGTATCATCTAAAAGCGTTTCAAGATCAGGCTTATGATTAAACTCATTTTCAAAAGGCATTTTTACTCCCAATATAACAACATCTAAATATTAAGCGTGTATTTTCACAAAAAAAACATTGAAAACATATTGAGAGGAATATCCAAAATATATAAATTTCCTTAATTTTTCATATGTTTCAAAAATTTTACATATAGCAAATCAATAACGCATTATGGCACAACCATATTGTTCTATATGGAAAAAACCACTAAATTAATGAGTTTTGCACACAGCAGGTTATTCAGACAAAGTAAATACTGGCATATCCATTTATTACTATCAAAACTTGCTACAAACACTCTGTTTAAACGCAGTAAAAGCGCTTTGAACATAACCTAAAGATAATCCAAATTAAAGATTACTGGAAAAATGAGGCTGGTGTTATTTTTAAATCAGATTGACGACTATCTATATCAAAAAATCTATCTATGCCTTGATGAATTTTTTCTTTAACTCCCTTTAGCCAAATTTCTTTATATTCAAAATCATCATAACTCATACAATAATCATACATTGCTTTGGTTATAGTTAAAATGCTCGTTTGGCAAAATGCTAAAAATACCTCATCACTCATCATTTTAGGCTCTAATGAGAGTAAAAAAGGCAATAATTCCTGCTCAGCTATAGACTGCGCCGTAGCTGTTGCTTCTATCTTATTCATTACTTATTCCTTTAATTATTTAAACGGCTGTTTACCCAAACCCTATGCTGCTAGATAAAAAATAAACAAAAAGAAATGCCCCATAGGGTTATATCAATGCTTTCTTAGTGACTTTAAAATAACCCACGACTTAATGCCCTAATTTTAATTTAACTAAAAAACGATAAAACCAACCGAGTTAAGCATACGCAAACCGTAATCAAAAATCAGTTAATTTTTTACATTAAAAACTTACTGTAGAAAAATAATTAATACGCCAATAAACTAATCAGCGGGTAATTACTTAGCCTTAAACTACTTTGAATGATCATTTTTCCATATCCTCCTTAATCTAGCAACAGCCGTAAATACTATACCATATGTTTTTATATAGCAAAATTTTGCAATATAAAACTCAAAAATGATTATATCAGTAATCTTTCAAATAATAGATACAAGACTAAAGACGATTGACTTAGTTTATGTATAATAGCTGTGAATGTTGAAAATACAGGTATTGTAACGGAACTTATGAATAACACTTTGCAAAAACTCTTGCCTAAAATTCCAACGAGTAAAAGTGATATAACAGGTCATTTATCAAAAAATTTGAAGCAACTCATGTTGCAAGCTGATGTCGATTCAAGTGAGCTAAGTCAACATACGAACCTAACAATTAGTACTATTAATCGACTCCGCTCTGGATCATCCTCTGTAAACCCGACGGTAACAACATTAATTCCTATTGCAAACTATTTTGGTGTAAGCATTGAAAGCTTAATTTAGTAATGCGCTAAACGAAATTTCATACTCAGGTAATATTCATATTACCAATACCACTTTATCTCGTATTCCAATTATCAAACTCGATGAAGTGATCTCTTGGAGCAATGGCTTAATTAAAAAAGAGTATATAAAATGGGTTAATACTGAACTTGCTGTCAGTGATAAATCTTTTGCAATAGAGTCTGGGTACAACGATTTAGTTAATAGCATCCAGCATAATAGCACCATTCAAATCATAGATCTTAAGGTATTACCTAAACACCATGACTATGCTCTTGTTACAGAAAAGCCCAATCAAAAAAAACCTGCACTTAGACAGATCCTTATAGATGGTGATGATATTTATCTAAAACCAGTTATAGAGGGCTTAGGAAGCATTACTTTCTGCAAAAACCCAACCTTTTATGGTTGTGTTGTACAAACTATAGTAAATTACTAATCGCCTAAGGAAACTAAAGAACAATGGAAAAAGTACTATACTCCGCAAGAAAGGGAGCGGGTGACTACAAGCTGCTCATACCACTATCCTGTATATTTGTTATCATTCAAGCCTTATCAACTGTAGTTATCTATAAACCAATTGACATAGGTATTAGCCACCTATTCATCGCCTCTAGTGCTCTTATCTATACACTAGATTATTCAATCTGTAATATTCTAGCCGAAGTTTATGGATATCACCATACACGCAGAGTAATCTGGTCAAATGCTCTATGCATACTTGTTTTTACACTCGGTATACAGTTTATCCTAAGCCTACCCTCACCCAGCGTTTGGTCATTACATCAACCATATGACGAATTATTTCATTCAGTATGGCGACAAGGCACTGGTGGATTACTCGCTGTTCTCGTTGGTTATTTTCTAAATTCTTACCTAATTCAAAAATTAAAAATGATGTGGAAAGGAAAGTATTTTTGGCTAAGACAAATTGCTTCATGTGCAGTATCCGAACTTGTTCTACTCACTATTGGCTATATAACTATATTTGCATTTGAAAAGCCATTTAAAGAAATTTTTATATTAATATTTACTGGCTGGCTATGGAAAATAGCAGCGAATAGCATCCAGGCCCCTTTTGTATCATTACGTAAGCGTCGCTACCTCGGTAGGTATTTTGCACATCCAATGAGGCAAAATCGCCGAGCAAAACGCGACGACTATAAACCCTCGGCTGTCCGCGTCACACAGCGTT
>NZ_AMFF02000076.1:36397-40285 GCF_000297215.2 Piscirickettsia salmonis LF-89 = ATCC VR-1361 | reverse complement strand
CTTATTCTCCTGATTTAAACCCGATCGAGCATGTATGGTCACCGCTTAAAAATAGGGTTCGCATGAAGCTTGATCAAGATGAAATAAATTTAGAGACAGCGCTTAGTCAAGTAATGAAGTCAATGTCAGAAACTATTCGTTGAGCGCTATACCATTTGGAGTTGTTTATCGAGAACAATCGATTCTACTTCTTAGAAGTCGGAGCGAGAATACCTGCAAGTTTAGTTATTAAGATGTATGAAATTACATATGGGGTAAATATAGCCGACTTAAGTATCGCAGCACTCACTGACTCTATGCCGACTTCTTCCTCTGCCCAACAAAAAACGACAGGTAATTACTTTCTTTGGGCCTATCTAGCTAAAACCCAAGGAACCATCAAAAAATTAATACCACCATCACTTAGCAATAAGTTTGACATCCACTGGCAAGTAGACGTCGGCCAGGAAATTCTTAACAGTACGTCAATCATCGATCGTATCGGAATACTCACGTCAACAAGCAATAATTTAGATACGATTCAACAAGACTTTGAATACCTTAGGCAGTACTGCCCTCTAGTCGTTGAGCAATCAAAATAATAAAAAACGAATCTTAACCCGCAAAAGCGACATTTGTTTATACCGCTTCAACCTGAGTCTGTTTAAACTTTCACACAATTACGAACTAAAGTAATTCTAAATCTAACAAAAAATTTCGCTTATTTTGATTAAATAAACGAATGCGCTCCTTTACTGCCATTTTATCACTTTTTTTATTTTTTATTAGCTGATCAGCCAATATTGCCTCATCAAGTGAGCCATTTTGTGATAATAACCATTGCTCTTCTGCACTAATTGGAATACTGGCACCGGCTAAACCTAAATGCGATAAACCACTTTCAAGTGCCTGTTCACAGAGCAAGCGATTTAATTTTTTTAATGTTTTCGATGGCCGCACTGGTGTTAATGCGACTTGGTAACTCATCAGCAATAGCAATAATACTTGCAAGATATTTTGTACCGGCTCATTAATCTCTCCTCGTAACTCGCTCAATGTTTTTGCCCTAACCACTAATTTCTCAGTTACTTTATTTACTAGCTCTGGAATTTGAATAATACCTTTAAATACAGAAATTTGTTTTTTAATTTGATCAGGTGTCACTAAGAGAGAAAAACGACTTGCCATTAAATTTTCAAGCTTCTGCCGATCTGATAATTTTTGTACTTTTTTTAGATAAATATCACAACGAAAGCGTGTGTTTAACAGATAATCTCGCATCAACTCTTGTAACGCTGGTGTTTTCTGCTGCTGGATTAAACTAACTTGCGATTTAGAAAACTGAAATTGATCAAAATTATTAATTAATGTTGCACTACCTGCATAAGCTAATTTCAATGCCTTCATCCGTTCGATCATCTGTGTCGCATAAAAGCACTGCCAATCTTGATGATAATATTCATGAACTAAATAATGTAAATTCTCTTCAGTTAAACTATCTAACTGATAAGCCAATAATGGGTGATCACTAAAAATCTGCGCCTGATTATTTTGTAACTTTTGCAATAATCTCTGACTTGTTTTAATTTTCTCTTGATAACTTTCGCCATCCGCTTGCAATAATAACTCCCGAATAGAACGCAAGCTATCCCAACCCGGCGCAGCATTATAACCAATATAAACAAGACCTGTTGGCTTTAAAAAGCGCCTGATAAACGCATGTATTTTTTTAAGTACCGCTTCACTGACCCAAGAGTACAAACCATGCATCACAATATAATCAAATTTTTCAAAATTAAACTTTTTACAATCAACAAAATCATCATGTATCAGCTTGAGGTTATCAATACCCGCTTGTGTTCTCAGCGCTTCTGCAGACTCAATATGCTCTGCCATAAAGTCAATACCATAAAATTTCGCCTTAGGAAAACTCGCCGCCGAAAATAAAAGTGAGTTCGCATAACCACAACCCAAATCACAATAACGAAATGCTTGTGTTTCAAGCGCTGGAGCTTGAACATTATTTAACGTACAAATAAAGTTTAAAAAACTAGGCGAAAGTTCACGATGATAATGCTGAACATAAGGCAGCGCTGTACAATAACCTTGTTGATAGCTCTCCATGTTGCCACTCCCTCCACTGTACTAACCTAGCTACAATAACACACCTTAACTTAAATTTAGCTTAGTCTAGTCCAATCTAGTTTAGTAAGTTTTAATCCAAAGCCAACACTAAATATTAATTCATATTAAATAATACGCAACAAAGTTTTCAATCAGCCAATAAAAAAGGCAGCTAAATTCATGCTGCCCTTTCAAAACGATTAATTTAAATTAATTATTTACCTAGAACGTCAACCAAAAGTCTAAAGTTAATACGCTATAGCGATTAGTATCAGATGACTCTAGCGTAGGGTTAGCATACTGAGCAATATTACCATACTCTAAAGAAACATACGCCCCTGGCATCACCGCAACACCGGCGCCAACCAAAACTTGGTTCTTAAACTGCTTATTAGACGTTACAACACCATTTAAGTTCTTAGTCGCACTATAACTCACTGAGAAATCAATCGGTTTGATAATAGTCGTGCTATAACCGGCTTGAATATTATATGCAGACACTTTCTTATCTTGCATATCAGTACGGTTAACGTCTTTAGTTGTTTGCGCATAATTGACTTTAAAGCTCACAGGGCCTACTGCCATTTTTGCAGACACGTTCGCAGCAGGTAAAGCATCTAATGTGTTTTGTGCAGTAATATCACTTAAGGCATGGCCGGTGATATCCGCAACATAACCCGCACCAACTTTTGCCTTCACTTGGCCCACTTTAAAACTATAATTTGCTTGTAAAGTCCAATCTTTAACCTGCGTTACATTTGCCCGCTTAGACTTAAATAGTGCAGCAGAAACATTAAGGTTATCTTGTGAATAACCTAAAGCGATCGCACCGACTGCCGAGCTGATACGAAAGTAATCGGTTGAGAGTGGGTTATTATAAACATGACCACCAAAATCACCAAAATAGGGGAAGTATTTACCCGCAGATAAATACACCGGTGATTTATCTAAATTACCAATGGTTAAGTAACCTGAACGTGTATCTGCGCCACTCGCAAAATCAAGCTGCCAATCAACAAAAGCCCAATCATTAAGCTTTGCTAATAAATCCAAACGCGCAGTATCTAGAAAAATTGCTGACGCATTCTGACCTTTTACATAGCCTTGACTGTTATAAATTGAGCTGCCATCAGCCACATTACGTCCATAAACAACATCTGCTTCTAAATTACCACCAATAGTTAAACGTGGTGCGTCTTTGCCTGCTTTTTGCAATAAACCGAGCATTTGCAAGTCACGACCAAAGCGGCTGGATTGACCCGCAATCATGCCACCACCAATCGGCCCCATATGCACGGAACCACCTTCTTTACCTTTACCTGTTTTAAGCGCTTCAACTTGCTTTTCTAAAGCAACTTGGCTGGCTTTGAGTTTATCAAGCTCCAGTTTCAATGAATCAGCTGTGGCTGCAAATGTAGTGCTTGCAGCCACACTCAGTGCAACTGAGCACGTGATTAACTTTAGTTTCATCGCATCTCTCCCTAATGCTTTTAAAATTATTTTTCTTAAACAATTTTGCACACTCTTGCGGTATTGTTTGCATTAACAAGTAAACAAACATTCCTTTGGCAAGTATTGGCAGAGAGTAATTTTTTTGCCAGTTATCTGACTAATATTTAAACAATAAAGTCCTAGCTCATTGTTTATTAATAAAAGAAAAAATTAATAACTCACCTTACGCACAGGTCATAAACATTTTAATCGCCTAAGCTCTTCAAAAGCTATTTGATTTGACCGCACAAGTAATTTATATTTGAGTGCAAAGTGGTTAGGCTGTGCTTTTAC
>NZ_AMFF02000076.1:21764-36239 GCF_000297215.2 Piscirickettsia salmonis LF-89 = ATCC VR-1361 | reverse complement strand
GTAGCTCTTTATTCATTCCTGATGAAATCCCTGTATCTATCAGATTTCATTATACATCGTTTATCATGTCAGTGCGTAAGGTGAGTTAATAAAATAGCAACTTTATCCGCTTAAAAAGCAATTTCAAAATACTTTAAATAACATCTTTTATTTTTCTTGCGATGTAACAGTAATCAAACAAGCAAAAATCAAGCCAGAGAAAAATAACAGCAAATAAAAAAGAGCGAGGAAAACCTCGCTCTTTCTATTAACTTAACTTTACCTATTAAAACTCAATCATCAATAATCATTAATGTCAGTTATTAACAGTAAAATAACGGATTAGCGATTAAAGCTTATCATTATTTTTAGCAAGATAATCTGCCACACCCTGAGGAGAGGCTGTCATCCCTTCATCACCTTTTTGCCACCCAGCTGGGCACACTTCACCATGCTCTTCATGAAATTGCAGAGCATCAATCAGGCGAGAAATCTCATCCATATTACGGCCTAATGGCAAATCATTAACAAGCTGTGAACGCACAACACCATCACGATCAATAATAAACGTACCACGGAAAGCCACTCCAGCCTCTGGATGCTCTACACCATAGGCTTGACATACTTCATGTTTTACATCAGCAACCATAGTGTATTTCACTGCACCAATACCGCCATCTGCAACTTTAGTATTGCGCCATGCATTATGCGTAAACTGAGAGTCAATAGACACAGCAACCACTTCAACACCACGCTGTTTCAATTCATCCACACGCTTATCAAGAGCAATTAACTCAGATGGGCAAACAAATGTGAAATCTAATGGGTAAAATACCATTGCCACATATTTGCCTTGTGTTGCTTCCCGAAAATTATAATTATCAACAATATCACCATTACCAAGAACCGCAGCCGTCATAAAATTAGGCGCTTGACGACCTACTAATACAGATGGGTAAAACAACTCTTCATCTTCAAGAATCATGCTCATGATAGTCTCCTTTTAACGTTTATCTTTATTCATTGCACTATATAAATGTAAAGAGACATAAGTGTGCTTCAAGCGCCCTCCCCTGTCAATATACCCACTGTCCTTGATTCAATATTCACCGCTTTAAGGACAATTTACATCTTTATATCTCCCATCTCTTATCACTAGAATAAAGCGCAAGATCTCTTTACTTAGTTAATCATCATCAATATAATCAGTCGGCTTTAACACAAAAAGATCAATAAGTCACTGTAACAACAAACACTAAAAATTAAGCAAGATCAAAGCAATGAATCTAATTCACTCCATACAGATTTTTATGTCATACCCGTTAAGGCAATAATGCATCACAGAACATAAGGCATTTACTTTATATTAAGGAATCCTTATGATGAACACCACCTAATTTTCTATTCATTTTTTAGGAGAACCCATGAGTTTAGATCTATTAACTTCCCTTTTTCTCTGGGCCCCAATGATCGTGATTATCCTACTCTCATTCATTAACTTTCTGTTTAATCGTTAATTATCAAGGCCCATCTTTATGTATGAATTAATTGCAACCTTTACGCTCTATATCCTGGTCATCTTTGCCATTGGCTTATACTCATATTTTTCCACACGCAACTTAACTGATTATATGTTAGGTGGCCGTACCTTAAGTGGAGCCATCGCTGCCCTCGGAGCCGGCGCCTCTGATATGAGCTCCTGGCTCTTGTTAGCACTTCCAGGAGCCGTCATGTTGCATGGCTTAAACCAGATTTGGTTGCCCATTGGTCTATCATTAGGTGCTTATTTAAATTGGCAGTTTATCGCTAAACGCTTACGTATTTATACAGAAATAGCTAAAGATGCCATTACTATTCCTGCCTATCTCGAACATCGTTTTCACGACACAACTAAAATTTTACGTAGCGCCACCGCCATTGTTGTCTTGACCTTTTTTACTTTTTATACCGCAGCCGGCTTTGTCTCTGGTGGCTTATTATTTAGCTCAACCTTTCACATTGACTACAGCACAGGCTTGATCATTACCGCAGCAATTATCGTCATCTACACCTGTGTCGGTGGTTTCCTCGCCATTGCTTGGGTCGATTTTTTCCAAGGCACACTCATGTTCTTTGCTCTATTAATCGTCCCAGCCGTTGCTCTCCATCACTTAGGTGGAATAAGTACCACACTGCATATTATCGATAGCCAGTCTTCTTTCTTGCTCAATGCCTTTCATGGTACCAGCGCTTTAGGAACATTTTCACTGCTGGCATGGGGCCTTGGTTACTTTGGCCAACCGCATATCCTCGTCCGCTTTATGGCGACCAAAACCCACAAGGACATTCCTAAAGCACAGTTTATCTGCATGACCTGGATGAACTTTGCCCTATATGGTGCTATTTTCACTGGTCTTTTCAGCATTGCCTTCTTTGCCCAAACCCCTCTTGCCAATCCTGAAACGGCATTTTTACAGCTTGCAAAAACCTTATTTAACCCCTGGGTTGCCGGTATACTACTCGCCGCTGTTTTTTCTGCAACCATGAGCACCTCATCTGCCCAGTTACTCGCCTCTGCCAGTGCACTCGCAGAAGACTGCTATCACCGCTTCTTACGTCCCCAAGCGAAAGCTCGCGAGTTACTCAATATTAGTCGCATCGGCGTGATACTTATTACCTGCATAGCTTTCGCCTTAGCCTTTAACCCACAAAGTTCTATCTTAAACCTTGTCGGCTATGCCTGGGCGGGCCTGGGTGCTGCCTTTGGTCCGGTGATCTTAATTTCACTGTTCTGGCGCCGTATGAACTTACCCGGAGCAATTGCCGGTATTCTTATCGGTGCGCTGGTTGTCATCATCTGGCCTCACCTGCATAATCTAGGCAGTATTTTTACAATTTATGAATTACTTCCAGCCTTTATTTTATCAGTTTGCAGCATTATCATCGTCAGTTTGACGACAACGCCACCTCACGTGAAAATCTACCAAGAGTTTGACCAAACCTTAGCAATATTAAACACACCTAGCACTGTTTCCGGAGCATGCAATGCTATACGCTAACCAACACTCAAAATACCAGCCGTCAGTCTTACGCGCCGCCATTACCAATGCCTGGTGCATGGATGAACAGCAAGCAATCAACGCTTTGCTTCACACGCCATTAATGACTGAGCATCAAATACGCTACACACAGCAACAAGCTCATCAACTGATAGAGAAAGTCCGCTCTGCTCGTCTTTCCCAAGGTGGCATTGATGCGTTTATGCAAGAATACAGTTTATCCAGCCAAGAAGGCATTGCACTGATGTGCCTGGCTGAAGCCTTATTGCGTATTCCAGATACCACCACTTCAGATAAATTAATTAAAGATAAGCTCAGCGATATGAACTGGTCTGCGCATCAAGGCCAGAGTGACTCATTATTCGTGAATTCAGCCACCTGGGGCTTAATCCTCACCGGCCAGATCCTCAGTGCCGAGTCCACCCGCACCAGTACCATTTCGCGTACGCTTAAAAAACTCAGCGGACGCATCGGTGAACCAATGATTCGTCAAGCGACCCGTTATGCAATGAAATTACTAGGCGAGCAATTTGTCACCGGCCAAACCGTCGAAGCAGCATTGAAGCGGGCAAAAAAAAAGGAAAATATCGGCTACCGTTACTCGTATGATATGCTCGGCGAAGCGGCAAAAACCGATGCAGATGCACTGTTTTATTTAAGCGAATATAAAAAAGCCATTGAAGCCATTGGCACACAGAGTAAAGACCTTGATATTATCTCAGGGCCTGGTATTTCCATTAAGCTCTCAGCCCTGCATCCACGTTATGAGGTCGCCCAATACGGTCGAGTGATGGATGAGCTTTACCCTCGTCTCTATGAACTGGCCTTGCTCGCAAAAAAATATAATTTAGGCTTGAATATCGATGCCGAAGAGGCGAATCGTCTTGAGCTCTCCCTCGATTTAATCGAGAAACTTTGTGAAGAACCAAGCCTGGCTGGCTGGAATGGCATCGGTGTCGTCATTCAAGCCTACCAAAAGCGCTGTCCTTATGTCATCGACTGGCTGATCGACACGGCTAAACGTACCCAACACCGCTTGATGATCCGTTTAGTTAAAGGTGCCTATTGGGATTCTGAAATCAAGCTCGCCCAAGAGTTAGGCCTTGATGGCTATCCTGTTTACACTCGTAAAGTCTATACCGATTTATCTTATTTGTATTGTGCGCAAAAACTCCTGGATGCCCCTGAGCAAGTTTACCCACAATTTGCCACGCATAATGCGTATACTCTATCAGCCATTTTAGAGTTAGCTGGACAATATCGCGACTTTGAATTCCAGTGCCTACACGGCATGGGGGAGACCCTGTATGATCAAGTGGTCGGCAAAAACAATCTAAATATTCCTTGCCGCATTTATGCTCCAGTCGGCACGTATAAAAACCTTCTCGCCTACCTGGTCCGCCGCCTACTTGAAAATGGTGCCAACTCATCTTTTGTTAATCAAATTCTCGATGAAAATATCCCGATTAGCCGCCTGATTGCAGACCCGATAAAAATCGTCAAGTCCCTCGCTGGTAAACCCCACGCTCACCTGCCCTTACCGCGCAATCTCTATGGCAATCAACGCTTAAACTCCAAATCATTTGAGTTAAACAGCGAAAAAGATCTCGATCAACTCAATCGTGCTATGGCTCAGTTTAGTCAGAAACTCTATCATGCTAAACCGACAACTACAGTCACTACAGATCATTTAAACAACAACAATGATCAAGACCCTCCTTCCACTGCCATTAAAAACCCAGCAAACCATAATGAAATTATTGGCCATGTCAGCGAAGCCGGTGCAAAACACATTGAAGCAGCATTAACAATAGCCACAGCAGCTTTCCCCGCATGGCAGCACACAACCTGCGATCAACGCGCCACACTCTTAGAGAAGGCAGCAGACCTTTTCGAAGAACACATGCCAGAACTCATGCAGTTGGCGATTCGTGAAGCGGGTAAAACCCTCGCCAACGCCATTGCAGAAATTCGCGAAGCGATTGATTTTTGCCGCTACTATGCCAAACAAGCGCGCGAAGAGTTCACAGTCGAATCTGGCTTAACCGGTCGTGGGCCTATTGTCTGCATTAGCCCATGGAACTTTCCTCTGGCCATTTTCACCGGTGAAGTCGCCGCCGCCCTCGCCGCCGGAAATACAGTACTCGCGAAACCCGCCGAACAAACGCCACTGATTGCCGCACGTGCGGTTGAACTCATGCACCAAGCCGGTATTAGCCCAGACGTATTACAGCTACTGCCAGGCCAAGGAGAAACTGTGGGTGCCGCTCTGGTACAAGATCAGCGCATCAAAGGCGTGATTTTTACCGGTTCTACTGAGGTAGCGCATAGCATCAACCGCACTCTGGCACAGCGAGACGAGGTCATTCCACTGATTGCTGAAACCGGCGGTCAAAACGCCATGATCGTCGACTCTTCCGCATTAGCAGAACAGGTCGTCACTGATGTCATCACCTCAGGCTTTGATAGCGCCGGCCAACGTTGCTCAGCCCTACGTGTATTGTTCTTACAAGAAGATATTGCCGATCATATGGTCACCATGCTCAAAGGCGCGATGGCTGAACTGACGATCGGCAACCCAGCACAGCTGAATGTCGATGTCGGCCCAGTGATTGATACAGAAGCACAAACACGTTTAAACCAACATATCGAGAAAACCAAAACACAAGCTAAACTACTATTTCAGTGTGAGCTGCCTAAAAATAACGGCACCTTTGTCGCCCCCACCGTCTTTGAACTCAATAATCTTAACGATCTCAAACAAGAAGTCTTCGGCCCAATCATTCATATTGTTCGCTTTAAAGCCGGTGAATTAGACCAGGTTATAGAGCAAATTAATGCTACGGGGTTTGGTTTAACACTGGGAGTTCATAGCCGCATCTCTAAAACAATTAATGAGGTCATCGCTAAAGCCAAAGTCGGCAATCTCTATATTAATCGCAATCAAGTCGGTGCCGTAGTCGGTGTCCAACCTTTTGGTGGTGAAGGCTTATCCGGCACAGGACCCAAAGCTGGAGGGCCCCTGTATATGCACCAGCTTGTCAGCTCTCAATACAGTCAAGATCAACAACAAAGTGAAAACCATAGCACTGAACATACTCACAGCTCAATCCCAACACCAGAACCAGCACCAACCACTGCAGTCACTATTGATGCAATTAAACAGGCGATTAGCCAGCAAACAATCTGGCAAGAAGGCAATGCACAACGCAGTGCGTTACTTGAAATTGCTCTAAATAAAGCCCGTGATCGTAAACTAACGCCAAACCTCGATCAACATCAACGGGACTTGCTCATTACGCAAAGCAAAGTCTTAGCATCTAAGATTCAGCAAGCCACATTACTGCCAAGCCCTACGGGTGAAGATAATACCTTATCCAATCATCCACTCGGAACACTGCTTTATTTACTTGACCAAGCAACAACAGTTACCGCATGTCTTAATAGTATCAGTGCAACACTTGCCAGCGGAAATAGCCTTGTAGTCGTTAATATTCACCCGACCATCACTCATATTAATATTCAAGCAATAATTAATTGCTTTTACGACGCTGGAGTACCTCCTGCTGCATTATCCTTTTTTGCCACCCATCCTGAGGAAATAAATTCAGTCATTGCAGATCACCAGATTACTATCGCCGGCTTAGTGTATTCCGGTATTAACCCAGCAATCTATAATAAACAATTAAGCTTGCGTGCAAGTGCGATTTTACCTTTTATTCATATAACTAAGCACTCTGTGCCTTTGCACCGATTGGTTCATGAGCGCACAATTACCATCAATACCACCGCCGCAGGAGGCAATGCATCATTGATGACGATGCAAGAAGATTAATCAAAGCAGTGATAACTCAAATAACACCAGGCGGATAAACTCCGCCTTTTTATTTTTCCTCTGCATCGATCAGTATTAATTTATTGAAGTGTAATAAATTAATGATTCGGCCTATACTTTTCACAAGTAATCACAGCAAGAGGTCTATATGAAAATTAACCGTGTTGAAATTTTTGATACTCATTGCCCAAAGCGCCCCGCTTGGAACCCAGTTTTTGTCCGTATTCATACTGATGAGGGTTTATCCGGTGTCGGTGAAGCCGGTTTAGCTTACGACCTTGGCCACAGTGCAGCGGTCCATATGATCAAAGAATTTGCCGAAGAAATGCTCATCGGCTGGAACCCAATAAATACAGAAAAGCTATGGTCACGCATGTTCCGTGAAAGTTTTTGGGCACTCGGTGGCGGCCCTGTAGTCTATTCAGCAATGAGTGCAATTGATACCGCACTTTGGGATATTAAAGGCAAAGCTCTGAATGTTCCAGTGTATGAATTACTCGGAGGCAAGGTGAATGATCAACTATGGACGTATGCCAGCCAATTACAATTTGACTGGGATATTCATGAGCGCAAAAAATTAACCCAACCCAAAGATTATGGTCTTGCCACTGAAAAAGCCGTTGCCGAAGGCTATAGCGCAATCAAAGTCGACCCCATGATGTTTGATGCACAGGGTAACACTATGTTTGATTGCACCACGCTTTTTCGTCGCGACCATTTAAATTTAATTCGTGCACGCCTGCAAGCAATTCGCGATGTGCTCGGTGATAATGGCGAGATTATTTTTGAATGCCACAGTTTACCCGGCTTAGCACCCGCATTACAACTGGGCGAGATTGCCGAAGAATTTAATTGTATGGCGCTAGAGGAACCGGTTAATTATTTAAATTCTAAATTGCATCGCCCCTTAAAAGAAAAGCTAAAGATCCCGCTTGCTGCCGGTGAACGCCTTTATTTACGCCATGGCATCCGCCCTTACTTAGAGGAGCAAACAATTGATATTTTACAGCCTGATATCGGTCTTTGTGGCGGCCTCACTGAAGCAAAAAAAATCTGCGATTATGCTGATATGTACGATATTCAGATACAAGCCCACGTCTGTGGTGGCCCAGTTGCAACAGCCGCCGCCTTACATTTAGAAACCGCCATTCCAAACTTTATTATTCACGAGCACCATACCTATGCTATTAAGACCTTTAATCGAGAGCTCTGCTTACAAGATTTACAGCCGGTGAATGGCTTCTTTACCGCACCTAGTGCACCTGGCCTAGGCATAGAACTCAATGATGAAGTAATAATGCAATCACCCCGCCTAGAAATAAAATAAATAATAACAAGGCCACTTGATAAAGATTATTAAATAAAAGGGCAACTCAATGGCCCTTACATTTTAATCATTAAAAGATTCGCTTGAGTAAATTTACTTTATCAATCATTGCATGTTTAATCACGCCTAAAATATGCAGGCCAATACAGGCCAAAATCACCCACCCCATCAAACCATGAATATTATGAAAAAACTGAAAAGCAACAGTCGACTTTGCAATCGGCGCCGGCACAACCCAGCCAAAAATCACCGGCGGATAGCCCACTGCTGTTGACATAAACCAACCACTTAATGCCTGGAAAAAAGCTGAAATTAATAATAAACGCTGCACAATACGCGCAAGAAACACTTCCCACAACTTTTGCTTAAACGGCATAGCCGGAGGGTGCTCTATCATCGTCCAGATAAAGAAAATTAAAATAACAAAAACCAAAATAACGCCAAGACCTTTATGAATCGATATAAATGCACTGCTGATTTTTCTAAACTCGTCATCAAAAAAACCAACCAGCAGCATATAAACCATCGACAGCACAATAAAACCATGCAAGATACGTGTAACTCGGCCATATTTTGTTTTTTTTATCTGCGTTTCAGACATAAACCCCATTACCCCTTAATTATTTTAAATAATTTTCCCCGCCCCCATTATGCAAATGATCAACCTAAGCTGCAACCGCTTTTGAGTTTTTAGTGAAATGAAAAAAAGTTTAATACTCTTTGCAAACATGAGGGCGCTGAATAAGCAGAACGTGACTGCTCTATATAGGCATTAAACAATAACATCGGTGCTGTTGGGTGCTCATTCTTTGCATAAGAGAAAAACATTTCATTATTATTATCTAGCATATTTAAGAAATAGCCACTGGTGCTTTTCGTCCCACGTCGAGCATAACTGCGAATATCGCGCATACGCACTTTTGCCCCATCAGGACAGATTTTTCGTCTAAGCTCATCATATTCAGGACAGTTTAAAAGGCAAACCAGCTCATTCCCTGTAGTGGTAGTATTCTTAGGGTGAAATAAACCACTTTTTTGGCGAATCGATACCGCAAAACAAAGCGCTCGTAAGTTCTGACATTTAGCAAATGCAGCTTGCTTTTCTGCAGAGGTGTTGGTGTTTTGCAACTCTTTTTTTAGCCGGTCTAAATCAGCAGTTTTTAATACAGGCTCTAAATTAAAATCATCATCACCAGAACCACAACTACTTTCTAAAACTGCCGTATCATCATCAACAACCCCACAATAATCATTTGATGCATTATTTAAACGCCTTAACTCACACCGAGATAATTGCTGTACAGGTTCAAATAACCCTCTATGCTTCGCATAATTAGCTTCAACCTCCTCGCTCGATACAACACCAGCAATATGCCGTTTATCTGTAAGTTGCTGAAGACTAATTTTTCCAGTAACAAGTGCTTTAGCAAGCGTAAAACAAAACATACCACAGCGATCATTATCATATTGCGTGCTATAGCAAAGTGAACCTGAGTAACTTAATCCTTCAGCTTTAGCAATATCTTTAAATTTATCTGGGTAAAGTTTATCAAAAATAGGGTGTTGAGAGTTCAAAAGGTGAAGTTGGCCATTATGAATAAAGCATAGTGCTTACGTCTCTTTGTACCTTTTAAATAACCTCGACATTGAATAATGGGTATCAGTAACGTTTTATCTACAGGCAGTCGGCCACCACTCTTTTGCTTATAAGCGGCAATGACATCTTCAACTGAAGGTGCTGGAATCATTCGGCCCACTTGCATATGGCGACGACTAGAGTCTTTGGCACAGTCGAATAAAATAAACTGGCCAGTATCTTTAAATAAATAACCTGCTTCACTCCCTAATTTAATATCTGCATCCAACGCTTGTTTTATTCTAAAATTTTTTCTCTTATCGACTGTTCTATCAATTTGATAATCACTCAAAGTCACTGAGGATAAATGCTCTGAAAACAAGCTAGCAATCAGACTATTAAGCTGTATGGGATTTAATCTACGTTTAAACATACGATGATACTCGACTCATTATAATCAGCTATTTTACCTTCTTAACTTGAACCTTCATTTAGACAAAAAACAGACTCAACACCTACAATACACCAAAAAAATAATTCTATATATAAAAACTTATGACAACATAAATACTTTATTATTTATAGTTTATACTACTTATTATTTTATTTATTTATCAATTAAATTTAAAAATAATATTTATAATTAAGTGAAACCAAGTCAATCTAAAAACAGCGAATCATAAACTATACCTTGCTTTATAGCCTAATATTTCCCTAACATTTTGATTCTCTCTACCGCCAAATTTACTTTAAATTAAATATTTAAAACATCTTTTAAGACAACCATTCCCTCGATAAAACTTCCTTGCTATGCTCTGCTATGAATTTACTAAAACATAATAGCTTGTATAATAAAATAACTAGGAAAAAGCCAATGAAAAGAGTTGCAATACTTGCCACCGGCGATGAAATTATTAATGGTGACCTTGTCAATACCAATGGCCAAATTATTGCTCAGCGACTTTTTGAGCATGGCATCACACCTGGCCAGCAAATGACAGCAGCAGACAACCAGCTAGAGATTCACCAATCATTAATTACACTTGCCAAACAACATGATGTTATTATTATCATCGGCGGTCTTGGCCCAACAAGCGATGATCTAACACGCTTTGCGATTGGTGACTTTTGCGGTCAAGAACTTATTTTCAATGAACAAAGCTGGCAGCGTGTTCTTGCCGTTGGCAAAAAGCTTAATATCCATATGCATGAAAGTAATCGCCAACAAGCTTATTTTCCAAAAACAGCCAGTATTATCGCTAACCCTTATGGCTCTGCTGATGCCTGTATCGTCAAACATGGAAATTTATCAGTGATTATGCTGCCTGGACCACCACGTGAATGCTTACCCATTTTTGACCAAGATATTCTGCCTTACTTACTGGAGTTAAATTTAGCTGAACCAAGTAAACTCTACCGTTGGCGCTTACTTGGTATTCCCGAAGCAGAGATTGCAGCGAATGTCACCGACATTGTCACACCATTTGGTTATAGCGCAGGATTTCGTGCTCACTTCCCTTATATAGAAGTCAAATTGCTCTGTAAAAATCCAGCTGATTTAAATACAACGTGCCACACCCAACTAGAAACGCTATTCGCTCCCTACCTTGCTTCACGCTCTGAACAAAGTTGTAAAGAATTACTGATTAATCACCTAGTCAATCATAAAATCTCTCTAATTATTGATGACAATGCAAGCTTTGGTTACCTACATAGTCAACTGCTCACACCGCACTCTTATCCCTGGCTCAACCCAGCAGAAACAACACAAACGCTGAATATCAAACTTAGCGGTCTTAACGAATTTTGGCAAAGTGAGCCTTATGGTCGCACAACTATCAATATCTCTATCAATGATGAGCAGTGCTATCAACAGTCCATTCCACTACGGGGTCAAGCGACCCTGAGCGCCTTTGTCGAATATAGCTGTTGGGTTATACTCAAACATTTAATGACTTAAAGCCGTTAATCTTATAATTTTAAGAAGAAGTGGCCAGAGAAAGAAACGAAACATTTTGCCGAAGCCACTTCTCAAAACCAACCACCAGATACACCAAAAGGCCTGCCATCACTGACCATAACCAAGATTGCCAGCCAATAGACGTGGTATTAAATAAATAATTAAACGCTGGTAAATAAGTAAAGGCTAACTGCAATAGCACCATACCCACCACACCCACTAATACCCAAACATTAGAAAACACACCAATATCAAACATAGATCGATTCAACGAACGGCAATTAAAGAGATAAAATAACTCACACATCACAATCACATTGACCGTCGTTGTCCGAGCTTCTTGAATACTAGCACCCTGATGAGTTTCCCAAATAAAAATACAATATGTCATCGCCAGCATAATTAGCGACACCATAGCAATCCGTAACATTAACGCCTTATTTAAAATCGGCGCACGTGGATTACGTGGTGAGCGGCTCATAATATCACCCTCTTTGGTTTCAAATGCCAACATCATCCCAAGCATTAATGCCGTTGTCATATTAATCCATAAAATATGTGCGGGCAGTACCGGCAAAGTAAACCCGGTAAAAATAGCGGTTAAAACAATTAAGCCTTCGCCCATATTGGTCGGCATGGTCCAGACAATAAACTTAGTCAGATTATCAAACACACAGCGCCCTTCTTCAACCGCACGACCGATGGTCGAAAAATTATCATCGGTTAATATCATATCGCCAGCTTCTTTAGCAACCTCAGTACCACATAATCCCATGGCAACAACAATATCTGCTTGCTTTAATGCCGGTGCATCATTCACACCATCGCCCGTCATTGCCGCAACATGACCTTGCTGTTGTAATGACCTGACTAGGCGTAATTTTTGTTCAGGTGAAATACGCGCATAAACTGACGCACTTTGCACAGTGTTTTCAAGCCTACGATCATCCATCTCATCAATATCCGCACCAGTAATAACCACCGCCTCAGCTTCAGATAAACCCATTTGCTGAGCAATCGCCCCTGCAGTCACCGCATGATCACCGGTAATCATTGCTACTCGAACACCTGCCTGATGACATTGTTTAATCGTGACTATCGCTTCTTCACGCGGAGGATCTATCATGCCCTGTAGCCCTAAAAAAGTCAGATTTGACATCAAATCCTGATGATTAATCTCTAATTGATCAATAGCCACCTCTACCTTGGCAAATGCCAATACCCGCATACTTTTTGAGGCCAAACGTTGCATTTCTTGTTTAATTTGTTCTTGATTAACAGAATTAGGACTGCACCTTTCCAGCACAATTTCAACGGCCCCTTTAATATAAACAACCGCTGTCTGCCCTTGACTAATTTGATGCAAGGTTGCCATATATTTATACTCTGACTCAAATGGGATAGTACTAATACAAGGCATGGCTTGCCGATAATTCACTTCACTCAGCCCCACTTTGCCTGCAGCGACAATCAACGCGCCTTCCGTCGGATCCCCTTCAATCTGCCAGCAACCCTCTTTTTGTACTAAAATGGCATTATTGCAAAGTAAGCCGGCTAATAAGCATTCTTTTAACTCATCATTAATATCACTAATCTCCTGCCCTGCCGAATTTTTCACTGTACCAACAGGTTCATAACCGGCGCCGCTGATAGTATAACGCTCCTGACCAACCACCACTTCTTGTACTGTCATCTGATTTTTTGTCAGTGTGCCCGTTTTATCAGAACAGACAATCGTCGTACTACCCAATGTTTCCACTGCCGGTAACTTACGAATAATCGCGCCTTTACGTGCCATACGCGACACACCAATCGCCAAAATAATTGTAAACGCCGCCGGCAAACCTTCCGGAATGGCCGCAACCGCCAACGCAACTGCAGCCAAAAACATCTCAGTTAATGGCTCTTGCTGGATCATACCCGCAGCAAAAGTTGCAAGTGCTAGAGCTAAAATTAAATAAAGTAACAATCGACTAAAGCTGGCAATTTTTCGCGTGAGCGGTGTATCGATCTCGTGTGTCTGCGACATTAACGTTGAAATACGGCCAATTTCTGTCTCATCACCGATGGCCGTGACCACCCCTTTGCAACGACCATACGTGACCAAAGTAGAGGCATACGCCATATTTTTGCGTTCAGCGAGTATCGTTTTCTCGTTCAATACCTCTACACACTTAGACACTGGCACCGACTCACCGGTCAAAGCAGATTCATCAATCCGCAAGTCACGCGCTTCTAATAACCGCAAGTCTGCAGGAACCTTATCGCCAGAGAGCAATAACACAATATCACCAGGAACCAGCTCGGCTGCGGGCAACTCTCGGGTTTTACCCTGACGAATCACCCGAGCCTCGGTAGTCATAATACGAGATAAGGCTGCTAATGCATGCAGTGCTTTATTCTCTTGCAAGTAACCGACAATACTATTGACCAGCACCACAGCAAAAATCACACTAGAGTCAACATACTCACCTAAAAATAACGTTACCGTGCCTGCGGCTAACAGGATGTAAACCAACGGCTGGTGAAAGTGCAACAAAAAGCGTACAAAAGGCGACTTACCCTTTCTCGGCGTCAATAAATTGGGACCATAACATTTTTTATAATCTTCAACTTGGCTTTCACTTAGGCCCGTTTCAGTATGGCTTTTAAAGTGATTGACTCACCTTACGCACTGACATGATAAACGATGTATAATGAAATCTGATAGATACAGGGATTTCATCAGGAATGAATAAAGAGCTACTGGATATTTATAGC
>NZ_AMFF02000076.1:15313-21635 GCF_000297215.2 Piscirickettsia salmonis LF-89 = ATCC VR-1361 | reverse complement strand
GCACTCAAATATAAATTACTTGTGCGGTCAAATCAAATAGCTTTTGAAGAGCTTAGGCGATTAAAATGTTTATGACCTGTGCGTAAGGTGAGTGATTGAGCACTTTGTCTTTAGCAAGCTGATGCCATACCTGGCTCTGCATATTCTCCATTTGCCTTTCCTTGCACTCTCTTCGCCCTTTACACGCGCTATACTCGCTTAAAACTTCAGGGATTTACATTATCGCTAAAATAAAAAATAACCCATTCACTCCTGCTCGAGAAAAAATGACATCGATAATATAGATACAAGAATCAGACCAAACCAGAGCGATCACTAAAAACGATAATGAACACCTAAAGCAAGAATTTGTATCGTATTTTTAGATTGCATCGTCAATGTATTAATCTGCTGTATAACCATAGGGTTAACAAATTGACCAATATTAATGTTAATGGGGTTTACCGCGGCCACTTGACTGGTTTGTGGACTACCATACAGATAACTTAAACCAATAGAAGCCTGCTTAGAAAAATAATGATTCAGCCCTAAACCTAACCACAATCGATGATTCGATGTCGTAAACTTGCCATCATCAACACCTACCCCCCACTCTATAATATTTCTGCGATTTAACTGATACGCCATACCTAAAGAGAGTAAGTGACTATTTTTTAAGTTTAAATGAGAGTTTGCTGAACTCGTCACTCCCGCCGCAATTTGACTATGTTGCTGTAAATAAAACTGACGCCACAGCACCTCTTGCAGATTCAGCATTACTACCACTTTTTCATTAAAGCGATGCCTAAAACCAAAATTTACCGTGTCAGGAAACTGAGCACTCACCTTAGAAGAGTAAGTTCCAGTAGCATCCAGATTAGTTACAAAAATATGATTATAACTAAGCCCGATTGATGTATTTTTCGACCACTGATATAACCCACCGAGCAGAAATCCCTGGTTCCACACTGTGGCTGACTCACTATAATAATTCGATGCTTGCCCAACTAAACCTGCGGCCCCAGTGGATTGAAACTTATTTCTTTGAAAATGCCAACCCAAGCCTAAAGATAACTGCGGTGTTACCTTAATTGCCACAATCGGCGTTACCGCCAAAGTCATCAATTTCATCCCAGTATTCAGATGACGACCGACCCATTGCCGATTATACTCGGTGTTTAAGCTACTTCCTGTCACTATCGTCAAACCCAATGACACAACCGATGAGGTCGGCCAAGCAATAAATACACTCGGTACCTGCTTAGACGTTGCCTGTCCTGCACTCGTTTGTCCGCTCACCGCCTCTGTAATGCCTGACACTGACAGTGATTGGGTAGCAACTGCATTGCTATTATTAGTCGCAGAGCGGATATAACTATCACTAATATAAACCTCCGGAGCAGATAACTGTGCCAATATTGCCGGATTTGAATCCATAACTGCAACATTTGCGCTGGTTACTGCACCAGCAAAGGCATTACCAGCAAGGTAACTATTGGTTAGGTATTGCACAGGAACTGCAAAAGCATTCTGAAAAAAAATGAAAAATAGAAAAAAGACAAAGACAAAGACAAAGACAAAGACAGCACATACTAAATATTTATTTTTCAAAAAAACGAATAAAGACATTTTTAAATTTATTTACCAAAAAAAAGCAAATACTTTAGTTATTTTATTATTTTATCTATATCTACTACTTCAATATTAACCATTGATTCTACTTAGACAACATTAAGAAAACATTAAAAGATTATAGATCCGTACTAGTAAGCCTTAGCAATAACATAAAGTCAAAAATAAAGAAAAAATAGCCGCCTTGCTATTTCATACAGAACAAGCATATCCCAATATATAGGTTTTATAGTTTTAGACTTTCTATTTTTTATCATGAGCAACTTGTAGAAAACTCTCTTCTTTAACTTCAGTATAATGCTCCCGAGTTTTCAGACAGAATAGTTTAACGATTTATTCCTGAAAGGTTAAAATGATGCTTGAAATGATCCCCAAAATTTAATGTATAAATTAAGGCATATTTTTGATCGAGTATGTGAATCTTATGATATAGAACATCGCTTGACGAAAGTTAATCATCCTTGGACAAATGGGCAAGTTGAACGGATGAATCGTACTTTAAAGAAGGCGACTGTTAAGCATTATCATTATGAATCTCATGATCAAGTAAAAGAGCATATTTATGCTTTTTTAAATGCATATAATTTTGCAAAACGATTAAAGGCTTTAAAGGGGCTAACTCCCTATGAGGAGATCATAAAGTGGTGGCAAAACGAGCCCGAACGATTTAGAATAAACCCTCACCAGCACAGGTTGGGACTAAACAACTAAGCACCTAGTTAATCCAGCAGCAATACTTTTTTCACGATAAAAGAGTAAGGGTTTAGAAAAAAGAGCGCTCAATATATTCCTTATTCAAACTTATTAATAGATAAATCAGTACATCATACATCTTTTCACTTTTTGACAAACAAATCGTTTTGCAAGCTAAATACCTATCCTTAATATAAGGCGCTTAGCTCAAGCACTTATGTATTCCTTTTACTCATCACACATGAGAGTCTCTCGATATAATATATTAAAAGACCCCCAAATACAGTTAACTCATAACCAGCTGACGCATACTCTTTGATCGACGTTGTAATAGGTAAGAACCCACGCCCATTAACAGCCCCGCGCCTAATAATAATAAAGCCGTTGCTGTAAAGCCATAACTGTAAATCGCCCCTGCATGAACATAAGTCTCTGGTGAGTTCATCTCAAAATTAACCGCACCAAGCTTAGATAAGCTATTGGTTAATAAACTACCTACAGACTGGCTGAGCATCCACATGCCTGTCAGCGCTGCCGTTAACTCTTTCGGCGATATTTTAGTAATCATTGATAAGGCAACGGGCATAATAAATAATTCTGCCAAAGGGAAAACAATAAAGGCGATGACAATATAAAGGCTACTCACCTGAGTACGTAATTGCATTGCATGCTGAGCAGCAAGAATAAACACACCAAAACCAACAGATAAAGTAATCAGACCCAGCATACATTTATACAGCGAACCTGGCTCTAATTGACGTTTAGCCAACTTAGTATAAGCAATAGCTAATATCGGTCCAATAATCATCATAAAAACAGGATCGAGGGCATAATAAACGCTTGGTGGAATTTCCATACCAAACATATGACGGTCAACCATACGCATAATAAATAAATTTAAGGTCGTGCCCCCTTGACCCAACGACCCACCAAAAATAATGGCAAAAAACATCAGAGCAAAAATAATAAGCATGACTTTCATATGCTGCTTGATAAACGGTCCAATTTTTAATAAAAAGCCAATCACACAAGCTGCAATTAAGTAATTAACCAAATGATAATCAAGAACAGTATAAAGCACAGCAACAGCAATGATTGCACTTAATAAAGTAACAATAAAAGATACAGGGTGACTGGCTGGCTCATCAACTAATACGGCTAAATTTCCATGCATTTTAAAGTAAAAGAAAAAACCGATCATCATCACCAGGCTGGATAACAAAAAGGCATAATGATAACCATAGGCTTGACCAATAAAGCCACAAATAATCGGCGCAAATAACGCCCCAATATTTCTTGCCATATAATAAAGCGTAAAGCCTGCATCACGCCCATGTTCAGAGCGATCATATAAACGGCCCAGTAAAGTCGTTAACCCTGGGTAGAAAAAGCCAAATCCCACCGCGATTAATGCCAGTGATAAATAAACCAGCTGTACTTCTGGCGCGACCAGTAATAAGTTACCGAGCATCATAAAAAAGATACCCATTAAAGCGGCTTGATGATAGTTAACGTAGCGGCCAATAAATAAACCCGCTAAGGCAGGTGTTGCACTAAATAAAGCCACAAAGGTGGTATAGAGCAAAAAGGCATTTGCATCGCTAAAGCCTAAGCTTTGTTTTAAATAAAAAACCAGTAACGCCGTAATCCCAAAGCGCCCAAATAATTCACAGGACTCTATAAATAAAATACTACTGACCCCTTTGGGTAATACCTGTAACAAGCGCATGCTTTCTACCTTTTGCTCTTAAATATTTATTTATTTTAAAATTTACTTAAATCTACTTTGAGTGCCATATAGCATCATGCTCTTAACTCAACCCGACTAGTTATATCAAAAAATAGCCCACCATTCAACTGTACCGTTACGAAAATACAAAAATATTAAATAAATATTGAAATTTAAGATCTTTATCCACCAGATAAAAGCTTATCTTGTTAAAATATATTGATTTTCATTAAACTAAAATAAAACTATAGAGGAGAATAAAAATTAGGGAAGTGGTTAGACAGCAAAAATTTTAAAAATTCAACTACAATCTAAAATAACGCGCAGTCTAGGGAGAACTGGTGTGAAATTCACAAAAACATGCATTTTTGCATTTATTGCCATGGTGAGTTTGCTGCTGCCGAGTATCAGCCTCGCAGCCAGTGGTGGTGGAGCGCCTTTAAATCTGCAGATGACCTCTTCATTTGCGGGTTTACTTGCACTCACTGTATTCATTATTGCTTATTTATTCGTTATGTCTGAAGAGTTTACTCATTTGCGCAAATCCAAACCTGTTATTGTTGCTGCCGGGGTTATCTGGATTATCGTCTCAATCTTGGCTGCTCAAACAGGCTCTTCAGCTGCCACAGAAGCCGCAATACGCCATAATTTACTTGAGTATGCTGAGCTTTTCCTCTTCTTATTAGTTGCCATGACCTACGTCAACGCAATGGAAGAGCGTAATGTCTTTGAAGCGCTCAGGGTCTGGCTAACCCAGCGTGGCTTTACCTACCGGCAGCTATTTTGGATCACAGGGATTCTGGCTTTTTTTATCTCACCAATTGCGGATAACTTAACCACCGCACTGGTCATGTGTGCAGTGGTCATGGCGGTTGGCAGTGATAATAAAAAGTTTGTTGCTATAGGCTGTATTAACATTGTTGTTGCTGCCAACGCTGGCGGTGCATTTAGCCCATTTGGTGATATTACGACGTTGATGGTCTGGCAAAAAGGCATTCTTGATTTTGCAGATTTTTTTGCGATTTTCTTACCTTCAGTCATCAACTATCTAGTTCCTGCAGTGATTATGACCTTCGCAGTGCCCAAAGTACAACCAAAGGCACATGAAGAGTCAATCAGTATGAAGGTCGGTGCACGCAGAATCATGGTATTATTTTTACTGACCATTGTAACTGCTGTTAGCTTTCATAACTTCCTACACCTACCGCCTGCGGCCGGTATGATGCTCGGTCTTGGTTATCTACAGTTTTTTGGCTATTACCTCAAAATCGTTGAAGAGCGCAAAATGAAGCATTTAGGAAATACAACGGATAACTACGTCTTTGACATCTTTAAGAAAGTGCAACGCGCCGAGTGGGATACTTTGCTTTTTTTCTACGGTATTATTCTCTGTGTCGGCGGTCTATCTACCATCGGCTACCTTAGCATCCTCTCAGAGGCGATGTACAGCCAATGGGGTCAAGCACTTGGGCTTGCCGCGATTCATAATGCAACACCTGCGAATATCTTCGTCGGTGTCCTTTCTGCCATCGTTGACAATATCCCCGTGATGTTTGCTGTGCTTACCATGCAGCCTGAGATGTCACACGGCCAATGGCTATTAGTCACTCTCACTGCAGGAGTTGGTGGCAGTATGCTCTCTATTGGCTCAGCCGCTGGCGTTGCACTAATGGGTCAAGCCAAAGGTGCCTACACTTTCTTCAGTCATTTAAAGTGGACCTGGGCCATTGCCCTAGGCTATATTGCCTCAATTATTTGCCACCTCTACTTAAATGCTGACTTGTTTTCTAAACCTATCACTTAACCATATGATAAATAACCAATAAGGGGAGCTAACGCTCCTCTTTAATCTTTCACTGATGGATATTAAATAAAAGCACTAGTATTCGCCTGCTATATGTAAGCGTATCGTTAAAAAACACCATACGTAAGTCCTAATAACAATAATTTCTAATATTAAGTCACACCACAAGCACTAAAAGCTACTTTTTTCATTAACTTTAAACAGCTTACTTTATTCAAGACAAATTAAAAAATTACATATATTTAACACTTAAAAATACACCTAAAAGTAAGGACTGAAAATGTGATGCATAATAAATAATTAATATTGATCTCCTTGTTATCAGGAGTATAATAACCAAATATTTTCATTATAAAAGCATTTAATTTAGAGGTGACTGTGTTTAATAAGTTATATACTTTATTGCTTTTATTAGGCTCCGTTGACATTTCCATATAAATCCTGAGAATAAGTAGTATTTTGCTTGCTTGGTAGGCAATGATGCC
>NZ_AMFF02000076.1:0-12867 GCF_000297215.2 Piscirickettsia salmonis LF-89 = ATCC VR-1361 | reverse complement strand
TTGTGTTAATAGGTATCCCTTCATCAATCATTTTTAGTGCTCGAATTCTTAAGTCATAACTGTAAGGAGAAGGCATCGTTTTTCCTTATTGTATTTTTCAACCTACTGATATTATGTCAGAAACTGTTAATCCAGCGCTATATCACAGAACCAGCAGATACCACGTGAAAATGTAATATTAATCGACAATAATAAAAGCCATATAAAATCAGCACGAAACGCAGGCTTTCAAACCGTTGATGTAGATACCAATTGGAGCCACAATCCGGACTATGGCAGCGATTCTACTCATGGTAAGCAATATATTCAAAACTTAGAGACAATAGTAAACAAGCAAACTCTTTTTCTAAAAGCCAAAGAATCACTCCAACAGATCCATACATCAGCTGCAAAACAATTACTATTTTCAAAATGTGATACCCTACAAGAACTCTGTTTTGCCGCTGCAATTCGCCAAAAAAGTGGCTTTTTTCACCAAGCAAATCAGACAACGACAACAATCAAACTAGCGGCATTCTTAAATCAACCCGAGAATCATTTGCTTAAACTACAACTCTGCCCACAAGGTGAAAAAGTGCGCGTAAGAGATATCCGTCATTATGCTTTATATGGCCATCAAGAAGATTACAAACGTAGTAACAGCACATATTTCTTAAATATGCAAGACAGTAAAAATGAAAGCTTCTTCTCACACAAGAGTAATGATAATCCCAAAGAGCCGATGTTGCTATTTAAAGAGCCAACATTGCTGTTTAATAATCATGCTGGGTATTATTTATCGTATCACGAACTTGATGCCGCTATCGAAGCAAGTACTATACTAAACTAAATAATATTGCGCATATAAACTAGCATAACGCTTATTGGCCTGTAGCAATTGAGCTTCAGTGCCACACTCAATCAACTGACCATTTTCCATCACGGCAATTTTATCCATACCTTGCACATCAGTTAAACGGTGAGTAATCAATAATACAGTACGGCCTGCCATTAACGTCATTAAACTTTTCATAAATTCATCAGCCGTCAGCGGATCTAAACCCTCGGTTGGCTCATCCAGCAATACAATTGGATGATCTGCTAACAACGCCCGTGCAACAGCAATTCGGCGAATTTGGCCACCAGAAAAACGCGAACCATGCTCACCTACCCAGGTATCTAAACCTTCAGGCAGCTGCTGCACAACATCAAATAACTGCACTGTTTTTAGTGCTTGATTTAACTCTTCATCAGAGGCGGTAGACTTTGCCAATAATAAATTATCACGCACACTCATATTAAATAAATAACTACGTTGTGAAACTGCCCCCATTAAGCGTCTTAAAGTCGGCTCACTGAAGTCTTTAAGATTATGGTCACCGACTTTAATCATTCCAGAATCTGGATCAAACACTCGAGTTAATAACTGAATTAATGTTGTTTTGCCCGCACCTGTTGAACCGACAATTGCAACTTTTTCACCTTGATGTATACATAAATTAAAGTTGTTAAAAATAGTCTCACGCCCAGGATAAGCAAAATTAACCTGATCAAACTCTATAGAATAATTTCCAGAAGAATCTAGTGATTTATTAGTATTAATACCATCTTGAGTAAATAAAACCGCAGGTTGTTGTTCAGCTAAATTTAACAATCGGCTAATCGCCTTACCTGTACGCCCAAGGTATTGAAATGCCAAAGGCAAAGGTATAATCACCTCAAATGCGGCAAGCACAGCAAAGGCAATCAGCGCTAAATTCACACCGTTTAATTGCTGAGCTAACACCAACTGGACACCTAAATATAGGACCAACCATAAAGCCAACCCTGTAAACAACAAAATCAAAGCTTGTGAAAGTGCATCTATCTGATTCATTCGTGCTTGCAAGCGCAATAATCTACCTTGCCTAGTTTGCAATTGAGCGAAAGCACGGCGCTCACGGCCAAAGCTTAATAACTCCATCAATCCTTGGGTACTATCAATACAATGAATGCGCAATTGCGCCAGCTCTGTAACTAGGCTACCTCCTGTCGCATAGCCTAAACGCAGCGCTAACAATGGCACACAAAAACCACTTAAGACCATCAATAAAAAAACGCACCAAGCAATTTCTATACTAAAAAAGTGTAAGAAAAATAATAAAATAATAGAAAGCAATACAGCGATTAAAAAAGGCCCAACAACTCGTAAATACGCCTCATCGAGCGTGTCAATATCACTGATTATGCGTGAAAGCAAATCACCACTACGTGACTTTAATAAGCCGGCTGGGGCCAGTGGCTCTATTTTTTGATAAAACCACACCCTAAGCGTCGTCAAAATCCGCAACGTTGCCTCATGAGTCACGACACGCTCACCATAACGTCCTAAAATCCGTATTAGTGAAAAGGCACGCACCGCCCCACCGGGTAAATAATAATTAAAAGCCAACGCCGTTGCCATAGCCAGGCCAGCACCTGCAGACGCTGAAATCAACCAACCAGACAGCGCTAATAATCCAACCCCAGCAATGACTGTCAGCAAGCCGAGCAATAAGCCTAAGCTCATTGAACGCCAATGAGCTACAACGGGTTGAAGAAACGGTGTCAACTGACTTATTTTTCTGCGTATCTGTTTACTCATATTGTTGCCATACGATAAAAGTGAGATTTTCGCTTCATTAATGCTGCAAAACTGCCATGCTCTAAGCACTGCCCTTGATCCAAAACATAAATCGCATCTACTTCTCTTACTTGAGCTAGCCGGTGTGTTAAGTGAATGACTGTCCGTCCCCTTGCAAGGTCAGTGAGTGCAGCAAGTACGCGTTGCTCACTTTCACTATCCAAACTTGCCATCGGCTCATCCAATAATAAAATAGGGCTATCTTTTAAATAAGCACGTGCTAAGGCTATACGCTGAATCTGTCCACCGGATAATCCCATTCCAAACTCACCTAGTCGAGTATGCAAACCCTGAGGCAAAGCATGAACAAATTCATCAACAAATGCTGACTGTGCCGCAGCTAAAACCTCCTGGTCCGTCGCATCCGGCCGTGCTAAGCGAATATTATCCAAAACACTGCCATGAAATAAGCGCGGGTTTTGTCCAACCCAACTTAACTGCTTACGCCAAGCCTGTGTATTCAAGGATGATAGGTTCTGACCATTGACCAATATATGGCCTGCTGTCGGCTGAATAAAACCAAGCAATAACTGTAATAGAGTCGTCTTGCCAGCACCGCTCGCACCAACAATCGCCGTATGTGTATATGCAGCAAACTGCATATTAACCGCATCTAAAACCAATGGCGTCTCTTCACTATTACGGTCATACTGAAAAGAAACATTATTAAATTCAATATTAAATTTTTTATTGCCCTGACTTAGCTGAATATCCAGTGCTTGCCCAGCTTTAACATTAAGCGCTTGTGGCTTTAAGGCAAAAACTTTCATTAATTCTTCAGCAGCAGCAATCGCCTTGCTGCGAGCATGATAATGCGTACCTAAAGTGCGTAGCGGCGCATAAAACTCTGGTGCTAATAATAAAATAAACACAGCAATTTCAAGGGTCATACCATGAGCAGGAATGCCAATATATTGTAATAAGCTTACCCCTAGATAAATAGCAACCAGAGCAATCGCACCTGAGGCAAACAACTCAAGCACACCCGAGGACATAAATGCAATCTTTAATACACTCATAGTCCGTGAACGATATTCTTCGGAAGCGACTCTGACTTTTTCTACTTGCGCTTTACTTTGATTAAACAATTTTAATGTGCTTAAACCCTGCAAAATATCAAGAAACTGTGCACTCATGCGCGCTAATGTCTGCAAATGCTTCTGATGAGTACTGCTCGCTCCCATACCCACCAAAGCCATAAATAACGGAATCAGTGGCGCTGTGATTAAAAAAATCAGCCCGGCTAACCAACTCTTGGGAAAGATGACTATTAAGATCATCAAGGGTACAAGAACAGCCACATACATCTGTGGCAAATAATCTTGATAGAAGTCCTGTAATGCCTCAACCTGTTCTATCAACGCGGTGCCTAATGCACCGGCAGGCAGGCCATGCCTAGGCCCTAAATCTAACACATGTTGAAACAGTCGCTCACGTAAGACGGTTCTAATTTTGGCTCCTATCATAAAACTGGCGCGACGCTGACCATAAAGTAATACTGCACGTGAGGCAGTCAAAGCCAAAATCGCCCAAAGATAGGGTAATAATTTACTAAAATCTAAATGATATATAAAAGCGCCAGCAATAACATGGGCAATACAATAGGCTTGTAAGATCAGTAAAAAAGCACCTAGCAAGGCAAAACCAACCGTGACCAACAAGGCCAATCGCGATCGCTTGGCATAGTGCATTAGCCAACGAGAGGGTTTTAACGGCTTGATTGCTTGTCGACTCATACGGGGCCTTATCTCTATAAAAATCAAAATACATGCCTTTTAACAAGTATCAGCATTGTACCCCGATGGTTCTAAGGCGCAAGTTTGCTAATTTTACCCTGTGGTAGTGACCTATTTAGCCGCCCACCAAGGCGGGAAAAACAGCAATTAGATTAGATTAGATTAGAAAAGTAGCGTCTTACCTTCTCCAATATTAAATGCCTTTAATTTGAAGTCGCTTCAAACTTCAAAAAACCGTTGGTATTTAGGGGCTTTCATGAATATGAATATCTTTAATTAAACACATCCTTTGACAAACTTTATTTTTCCTAGACCTTAAAAACCATACCTACAAAACAATACCAGGCTATGTGTTTAGTCCCACAACTGAAGATGCTGCTCAATTTTAGGTAGCCAATCTGCAAAATCAGTAAATGCATGACCTCCTGCAACAGAGACATAACAACTTTCACTAGCAAATAAAGCAAGCGCATCACGATAATCCAGTACTTCATCATCTTTTGTTAATAACACTAAATAACGTTTACTTTCTTTAACTTCAGGGCAAATATAATCAAAGCTTTGTATCACTTCCTTTTCTGTGACTATTATTTTTTTGCTATTATAGGGATTAATATGTGTACCCACCATTCCCTGTTGGTACTTTTTAGGGTTAATCAGTGGATTTACTAAAACCGCGGGGCATTGGTAATATTCAGCTAAATACAGCGCATAAAAACCACCTAACGAGCTACCAATCAATACCAGCTCATTACCATCACCACCACAAAGCGCTAATAACTGTGCTATTGCCAGTTCTGGCGCCAGTGCTAATCGGGGTAACATCACCTCTGTTTTGCCTTGAAAGTAATCTTTTACTAATTGCGCTTTAACACTTTCTGGTCCACTATTAAAGCCATGAATATAACAAATACGTCGCATACCAAACTCCTTAAGCCGCTGTGATCATAGCACAAAAACCCCCTGGCCCTTTGCCTATTGAAAATACGATGTATAATAACGTGTAATATTAAAGAACAAAGATATTAAAAAACAGGCAAAAAGAATGAATTTAGCAAGCGCGCGAACCAACATGATTAAACAACAGCTACGTACTTGGGACGTCCTTGATGACGCGGTACTTCAGCTTATAGAATCAGTGGCTCGAGAGCAGTTTGTCCCCAGTCAATACCACAATCTCGCCTATGCTGATGTGAGCATCCCTCTTGCCAATGGGCAAATGATGCTTTCACCTAAAATCGAAGGCCATATTTTACAAGCCGTACAAATCAAACACACTGATAATGTCCTTGAAGTTGGCACTGGCACAGGCTACCTTACGACATTGATCGCTAAACAGGCTAAATATGTAACAAGCGTTGATATTGATGTACAAATGATCAAGCTCGCTGATAGCCATCTCAAAAAATTACTGATCAGTAATGTCAGCTTTGAGCAAGGCTATGCTGAACAAGACTGGCCTAGTGAAGAGAACTATGATGTGATTATTCTTAGCGGCTCAGTTCCTAATGTCCCAGAAAAGCTCAAAAATCGCCTGAGCATCGGCGGTCGATTATTTGCAATAATCGGCACAACAGCGGCAATGGTAGCAACATTAATGACGAGAGCCTCAAGAGAACAATTTATTAGCAAACCACTTTTTGATACGCATGTTAAAGCACTTGCTCAAGAGCAAGCGACAGACCCATTTGTTTTTTAATGATGATAAAGAAGGAAAATAACAGCATGTGCAAAACTATTTGCACGGGCGCACTCCTAATCAGCGCCCTAATCGCCATGAATGCTTTTGCAGCAGATGCAGCAGTAACAACAAAAACAGACACTCAAGCCTCAAACTTAGATAAAAAATCAGATAAGAAGCCAGCCCAGCATTCAGCTCCAGATAAGGATAAGAGTAAGGCCCAGCAACCACAGAGCCTTGCTGTTGATTTAATCACCGCCTATCAGCAAGCACTGCAGAAAGACCCAACACTCAAAGCAGCGGCTGCAACTTATCAAGCACAACAGCAACTCACACCCATTGCCCGTGCAGGATTACTACCTCAAATTGTTGGTACAGCGAATACACAAGGCAACCGCCAAAGTCCTAGTGCACCTGAGCGTTACAACTCACATGGTTTTAGCCTCACCTTAACGCAATCTATTTTTAGTTATAGTAACTGGAAAACACTCGCTCAAAGCTACCCACAAGTCGCAGGTGCTGCCGCAGATTATGAAAGTGCAAAACAAAGCTTGATTTTACGAGTTGCTCAAACTTATCTGGATATCCTACAAGCTGAAGATGAATTAAAAGCCGCCCAAGCAAATGAAGATGCGCTTGCAGAAACCCTTAAGCAATCACAACAACGCTTTAATGTTGGCTTGGTTGCCATTACCGATGTGCAAACCACACGTGCAAGCTATGAATCCGCCATTGCAACCCGCGTACAGGCAGAAAACACCGTTGCTAACAACCAAGAGGCCCTTGCTGAAATCACCGGTGTTATTCAAAAGAATATCATACCAATGCGCTATGATATTCCGCTGACCAAGCCGATGCCCAATAATATCGACAATTGGGTTGCAGCCGCACTTAAAGGCAACCCAGCACTCGCTAGTGCACGTTACGATCAAGACGCAGGAAATGATGCTGTTGGCATTGCGGCAGGCGCCTTTATTCCCACTCTCGACGGCACAGCAACTTATACACGCGCAGCTTCAAATGCCAGTGCAGCAGGTGCACAAAGCAACTTAGCTCAAAGTGGCCAGCTCTCTGCGACCTGGAATCTCTTTCAAGGTGGCACAGACTACGCAACCTATAAGCAAGCCAGTTACACCGCCAAAGCAACAGCAAGTAATTATGTCAACACTGAACGCAGTACCACCACAAAAACACGCCAAGACTTTCTCAGTGTTATTGCTGGCATTGGTACAGTAAACGCCTATAAACAAGCGGTGATTTCTAGTGAAAGCTCATTAAAGTCATTTCAAGCCGGCTATGCAGTAGGCACAGAAACGATTGTTAATGTCCTTGATGCACAGAAAAAGCTCTTTGATAGCCGTTCATCTTATGCCCAGCAAAAATATCAATATATTATTGATACATTAAACTTAAAAGCGGATACCGGTTCACTAGCTATCGATGACTTAAAAAAAATTAACAGCTGGTTACAAGTGAAAAAATCATAAACTCTCTTTTATTATCATGCTGTGTACTACTACAGATAGTGCCGAGATAGCATAATATATAGAAGACAATGACACTCGAAAACTAAGGGGAGAATAATGAAAACACCTGTTCGTGTTGCAGTCACAGGCGCTGCTGGCCAAATTGGTTATGCACTACTGTTCCGTATTGCTTCAGGCGAAATGTTAGGTAAAGACCAACCGGTCATCTTACAGTTACTTGAGCTACCACAAGCACTCAAAGCCGTGGAAGGTGTCGTGATGGAGCTACGTGATTGTGCATTTCCAGCATTGCATGATATCACCGTTTCATCTGACCCAAATGTTGCCTTTAAAGATGCTAATTATGCACTGCTCGTTGGCGCTCGCCCACGCAGTAAAGGCATGGAGCGTGCTGACCTGCTCGAAGCCAATGCAGCCATCTTCTCAGCACAAGGCCAAGCCCTCAATGATCACGCCAACCCCAATGTCAAGGTCCTCATCGTTGGCAACCCGGCGAACACCAATGCGTTAATCACCCAGAAAAATGCACCGAATCTCAACCCACGTAATATTCATGCAATGATGCGCTTAGACCATAACCGCGCCCTATCGCAAATTTCTGAAAAAGTTGGTGTATCAACCACAGCGATTAAAAAAATGACCATCTGGGGCAACCACTCCGCCATGCAATACCCAGATATTTTTGAAGCCACCGTTGATAACAAGCCCTTGGGTGACCAAGTAGATCAACACTGGATCGAAAATGATTTTATCCCAACCGTACAAAAGCGTGGTGCAGCCATCATTGAGGCACGTGGTTTATCCAGTGCAGCTAGTGCGGCGAATGCTGCCATTGACCATATCCATGACTGGGTTGCCGGCACTGAAGGCGATGACTGGGTTAGCATGGGCGTAGTATCCGATGGCTCTTATGGCACACCGAAAGGTCTGATTTATGGCTTTCCCTGCCGCTGCAAGAATGGTGATTATGAAATCGTTCAAGGCCTAAAGTGGAGTGACTTTAGCAAAAAACGCATTGAAGCTGTCACCCAAGAGCTCCTTGAAGAACGTGCGGCTGTTGAGCACTTATTCTAGTTATAACCCTGTTAAAATAATTTTCAATTAGTGAGTATAATTATACATACTCGCTAATTGTTAAACCCAGCCTAAGCCTGGCAACCTGCCTATTAAAAATATGACTACGATCTATTTTATTTAAAACTAAACACCCATGACTAAAGATATGTCTTTTTATAATAAACATGTTCAGATCATAACAGAGAAAACATGTTATAGCGGCTTTTTACCGATAAAAAAATACCAACTCAACCACGCTATTTTTAATGGCACCACACTAAAATCAGTAGAACGAGAGGTCATGGTGCGTCGTAATGCGGTTGCTGCAATCGTCTATGATCCGCATGAAAAATTAGTAGTACTGCTCGAGCAGTTTAGAGCCGGTGCAATTAATGATGCTCAAACACCTTGGCTACTTGAAATTATTGCAGGGTTGATTGAAGCTGGAGAAAACAATGAAGATGTTGCCAGACGAGAAATTCATGAAGAAGCTGGACTGACTAACATCAAAAACTTACACCTTGTTCAATCGTTCTATACGAGCCCTGGCAGCAGCAGTGAACACGTTTATTTATTTGCAGCCACCGCCAAACTAAAAGGCCAAGCTAAAGAAGCAATTTATGGCTTAGATAGTGAACAAGAAGATATTAAGCGCCACATTATTTCTTTTAATGATTGCTTTAAATTATTACAGCAAGGTGCTATTCGTAACTCCATTGCAATTATTGCAGTCCAATGGCTACAACAACAAGTCTATCTCAATAGGTTATAATTAATTTTCACAAAAATTGATTATTTTCCTGTAGCAAATGATTTGCCACAGGAAATAACTAGAAATACGAATTAAATAATTTCTTCAGCTTCAACGCTCACAGCAGCTTTTAAGGCTTTTGAAGGCTTAAATACAGGCACTGTCGCTGCTGGAATCTCAATTTCTTCACCTGTGCGCGGATTACGACCAACACGTGCAGCACGTTGCTTCATTTCAAACTTGCCAAATCCTTTTAAATCAACACTATCTCCTTCTTTTAAGCCACCTTCAATACTTTCAAGCATGATATCAACAAGACGGCCAGCTGCTTTTTTACTGATATCTGCTTTTTTACTAATTACTTCAACAAGTTCAGTTTTTCCCATATGATCCTCTCCTTTTAAAACTAGATTATTACCCACTCTTCCCTCAAAAGGCAATAAGCAATAAAAGTAATAATCAGTTCAATCTTTTATAATTTGTATTTTTTCTGGTTTTTCAGCCTGAAAGTGATGATAAACACGGTCAATACCAATGAATAAAAGACCTGCCAATAATGCACTTAACAACAATGAGCACCTAAAAAATAATCGCATAATACTCTAACTAAATTTAATTATAAGATGGCCACAGTTTATTATAAGCAATATTAATATGATCTTGACTTGAGCTATTTAATTTACTCAAGAACCTTAATCCTGTCTTCTCCTCTATCACTTTGACCGTTGTTAAATATAAGCCTATCTTACGCGGTGCAACTTTCTTATTAGGCACCCAAAAAGCCAGTGCTTTTTCCTGTTTTGGCGCATAAATAATTTTAAAAAACCCTGTGGGTACAAAAATACCATTGCCTATTTTTTTAAGGTGGTCACCATCAATCGTCGGCCCCGTGTAGACATACACTTCACCATAACGATTCGTCCAATTACGCACATCTTTTTCTAATTTTCGCCATGCTAAACGGCTTAGCTGCTTATTCTGCGGACTGGTGTTTGACAGCAAAAAAGACTGTTTTAACGATAGTTTATTAAAATCCATCGAAGCTTGCGGTGCAAACTGCACATAACTATAACCAGATTTTGAGTAATCTTTGAGAATTACGCGAAAAGAACTAGGAACATCATCATCAGCATAAAAAGCTTCTTTTTGTAAAAAAGCGTGTGAAACAGATGATCGAGTCAAACGATAAGCAACCCAACGTGGCTGCTTGGTCGCATAATTATAGCCAACAACATAGCCTTCTCGACAAAGATATTGATCAACCCCGCCAGGATTGCCATACTTTAGAAATTGCTGACAGCTCGCTTTCTCATTCGCATAAGTGGTAACTGTCACTCCAATGGCACATAGAAATAACATCGTCCGTTTTATCTTCATAATGGCCTCCCCTGCCTATTGCACTTCACTTAAATAGTATTATGAAAGCACAGCACTAGCCAATTTTATAACACTCATTAGCAACTTAACTAAATTAACTAATAATCAATGCAATTTACTCTTCATTAACATCACCATCATCAAATATCATGTATATTACCATGTATCTTAATAAGATCATGAATGACGACTAATGAGAAGAGGAGAGGATTGTGCGTATATCATTCCAAGGGCGGATTTTCAACTATCACTCAAAGGTTCGAGTTTTCACAAAAAAGGAGCTCCTTGTTTTTCGCGATGAACAGGACCAGCTTCAATTTCCTCTGCAAATAGGCCTTGTCTATGCTCAAAAAGACATCATTCGCTATATTAAAAGCTGTTATCGTCGCGGCTTTAAACGCCTAAACTTAAATCATTATCTTTGCCAAATCCCCGCTTAAAAAATAAAGCCTGGCTAACTTAACTAGTCAGGCTTTAATTAACGCAAACCTAGGTGTCTTAGTATCACAGATATAAGTGGTATTTACGCTGAAATTTTTTTTCTAACCCTTTATCATACTCTTTTACTTGCGATAATATAATTTTTGTCGGTATACTTTCATCAAGATAAACAGAAAGCGATACAGAAATAGCATGTACTGGCATCAACATAGCAAACAAAACCAATAAAAAAATCACTTTAAACATAAATTAGCCACTTTACGAAAATTCATGAAAACTTTACTGTTCATATATTTTAAAGTATAGCTTGCTATCTTTCATAACATGCTAACCTTAACAAGATCATTCACCTGCCTCTGGTTACAATTTTTAATAATTATAAATCAATGCAGTGACACAGCCACTATTTTTAGTACGTAGCATAATATTCCAATATATGCACAGATATAAATAATTAATTTAAAATGATACATTAAAGTCTCAACAGTATATTTTCACAGCATAAGGATATGAACATGACACTAAAAAAAATAACAATCACAGCTGTATTTTTCACCTTCAAGCCAATTGCTTCTAGTATATATACAGTCGATAAACCTTAACTCTAAACATCAAATAAGCTTTAGCGCATCATTGTGAAAGCTTCAGTGTAAAAATACATATTTTAAAACAGGAGAGAAATGTGCCTAATATTAAAATCCCAGAACAAGAGAGAATTCAGCGCGTGTGTGATAAACTAAATCGCTTAGCAAGCGTTGCAAGTAAAATTACTTTAAAACAAAAGTCTGATCTGGATAAACTACTACTATCTATTCCACACAATGACTTTACCTCAATATTATCTACTATCAAGCAGATTTGGCCTGAGCCAAACATTGAACACCCAAGACTGAAAATTTACTTTTTGAAAAGATTTATCGCCAAGATGGTAGACGATTTCGCTACTCTAAAGAAATATGGTCACCCTATAGATAAGCACAGCAGTACTGATGAGCACTTTTACTCTGAGCTAATCAAGTTGTTTGAAAGTATTGAACACGTCCTGAATGATGAACACCGTTATTACTATAATGGAGCCGATATCGTAATCACCCCATTGCTTGAAAAAAAGGCCCCAGAAGTCATTTGGGAGGTAGCTACATTGATTAAAGATCATGTAATGGGAAAAGAAGGGGACTTAGTTATTCCAGCAACAGACTTAGACTCAATAACTCTAAAAAAAGGTTGGGCGCCATAATGATATGACCCCAATATTCTGATCAACCATCCCACACATTTTTAATTGAAACTTTTCATAGTTATAATACATCCGCAAAACGAGTGGCCTCACGATTGTAAGCAACCCATAGTTCAGTAGCGAACTTTTCACCCATTAATTTAAAAAAATGAGAGACAAAACCACAGAAACTCCACTTTAGGCTTGGCATAAAAATGAGGATGTTACCTCTCCTACAAAACAAACAACCAATTCGGACGACCAAAATCACAAATTATTGAAAAAAAGTTTTTGACGTTACTGTTAAATCAGAATTCTCATTTCCTGCATTAAAAAATTTGTCTACTCCCTGATGAATTTTATCTTTCACGCCTTCCAGCCAAATTTCTTTATGTTCAAAATCCTTATAACCCACACAAAAATCACTCATAACTTTTGTTATAGTCAAGATAGTTGTTTGACAACGTAAGCGTCGCTACCT
>NZ_AMFF02000075.1:16597-21434 GCF_000297215.2 Piscirickettsia salmonis LF-89 = ATCC VR-1361 | reverse complement strand
GGAGGATATGGCAAGCGTTCATCGTTTAAATCGCGGTAAACGGCCTTTAAATAGCTTTTCTCGAAATATCGATACTCACTTATGCCACAAGCATAGTTCTGTGCTCTAAGCGCCTCTGAGGCGATAAAGACCGTTGCATGTGACCAATGACGCGGCTGAGTGACTTTGTGGCGCTGGCGAATATTTAAATAACACTCGGCATAAGCTTGCTTGGTGTTCGTGTAGCCGAGCTCTTCAGGTTTCACCTTAAAACACATTTCTCGATACTCTCCAGGGTTTGGCGCATAATGTGAGCTCGCTTCTAGCAACATGTTATTCACTGCCTTAAGCACCTGCTTGGGAAAACTTCTTACGATATTCTCCCAATCAAGCGCTAATTGAGCTATTTCATCCCTGCTCTTCCCCTTGGTGAACCCTGGCTTGATCTCACCTAAGCGCTCAATAAACTTTTTCATTTCTAAGCTTGGACCTCTAGCCTCAGTACTCGCTCGGTCTAAAGTCTGGACTCGGCCCTGTTTCTTCAAGGTCCTTAAGGTGTTGCTTGAGCTGCTGTTGAGTCGTGAGATTGTTTGCATTGCTTGTACTCCGTGATCTTGCATTGTGTAACCAGGTTGAAAAGCGTCGTGAAGCGCTGAATTTTTTAGGTAACTTGTCTGCCTGCCAATAATCCTTAAAAACTTTAAACTCAAAATTAATATCAATGTTTTTGGAGTTAGCTATTTCTTTTTGGGTTTCGGTAAATTCAAAATCAAAGGGGTCTTTTTGTGAGGGTTCCCCTCTCTCTCTATACTGTATTGGGATTGTTGTATTGGGATTGGTATAGTCACCGCATACGTGCAGAATCGATTCTGCATCTGTGCAACTTCCATTCTGCAAATTTGCAAAATGTTGTGTTTCCTCACTCTGTGACTCTTTTTGTACTTTTAAAGGCGATATTTCTTGCTGTTTTTTATTTAAGTAATCTTCAAAGTGATAACTATGAAAATTGAAGATTTCACGCTCATTAACAAAGGTAATCCACGTGGTTCTATCATACGAAATGTTGTTATGATTGCCCTTGATCAAAATGCCTTTTTTAATCAACGAACGGGTCACTCTGCCAATTTTATCAGCCGACCAATTCACGGCTAATGATTCAGCTAGTCCTTCACACGTTGAGCGGTTCCATGTCCGCCCTTCATAAAAATGCCGTTTTTCTTCTTTGTGTTTTTTAATGTATGACAACAAGCAGCTAATAAAATAAGCCTCATCCAAGCCAACTCGTCTAATCATTTCTTCACTAACAACCGCCATCTTTCCCTATCCTTAAATTACCGAAATTAACTTTTATGTAATTTTTTTAGCTATTGATCTGTTTTAGAACAATGTCAGACAACAAAGTAAACTCTTTGCAAGCCGACTGATAAAACTTAACGGTTGCCTGTAATACCTGGATTTCTTCCTTTTTTTCATTTAAAAGCATTGTGGCGTGTTCCTTTTCATTTTTTGCTAACTCTCCCCTGCTTTTTAATCTTGCAACTATCTGTTTAATTGCATTAACACTCTTACCCGTTTCATACCCTATTTTTTCCAAGGACTCTAAACCATAGTGGTTAAGAATGTATTCATAACTGTCTAAATCTGTTGCCGTATCAATCATTCAAAACTCCTTGATGAATATATCTATTTTAAATGAATATTGATGAAAGGTGTGATAACCAGCGGTTACATTAAGTGCATGTTTTTAACGTTAATTTGCATGTTTTTCTAGCAAATAGTAACCGCCGGTTACATTTTCCATAAACAGGCTATTTTAGTGGGTTTTTTGCAGTGAATCACTGGTGTAATTTTGAGAAATTAAAAGGCTGGCAGGAAAGCATTTATCAATCCCTTGGTGAAGGCTTTTTTTAACGCTATCTACCCATAACGGTTTATTTTCAAACTCCTCAAAATCATCACAAAATTTATACATGGTATTGGTCAATGTTAAAATAACCATCTGACAAAAGGCTAAAAACACCTCATCACTGACCATTTTAGGCTGTAATGATTTTAAAAAAGGCAAAACGTCCTCGTTAACAATAGCGTCAGCTATTGCTTTAGCTTGTTTTTTATCCATGGGATATCCTATTCCGGTGAGTAGATCTTTAAGGCGTCTTGATAAGCATAATGAAAGATAGTAAAAGAGCTGATAGAGTTTTGACTTAACTTCCCTGACCGCCCCCAGGTTTTACGTGCTGCAAGTTTAATAGCAGGGTCATTCGTGTTGTTTTTATCGGGATTGATAATATACCTACATGCTTTGCTGTATGCAGATATAATGCTTGATGATTTCACTATTTTTTTCCTTAATATCTGTTTATCTAAATGATTGCTTAACTAATGATCATATTTTTTCATAAAAAAAAGAGGGGTATCACCCATAAAAAAAGGGGGTGTAATTAGTGTTTTTAATATGCGACAATTTCTTTCAAAACAATTATATAGAAGGTTCAATTAATGGAAACAACTCATAAAAATATAGAATATGAAAAAATATTTAACATTTTAAATAGATTTACAAAAAATAAAGAAGTAATTATTGAATCCATTAATAAAAATGCATTACCTAAGATAGGAGTTAAAAAAAGCTTTTTAGATATTGGTGCAGGCCCTGGAAAATTATTAAAAAAATTTTCACCAATATTTAAATATTCTCTAGCTATAGAGCCAAAAGAAAATTATTTTAATCAACTTAAAAAAGAAGGCTATGAAGTTTTACAGTCAAAATTTCAAGATGCGGATATAAAAGAACAATTCAGTTTCGTTCTCTGTTGTCACATGCTCTATCATGTTCCTCTTATAGAGTGGCCGATGTTTATTAATAAAGTTATGGAATTAACAGCACCTGATGGTATTGCAGTGATAGTTATAGGAGCAAATAGAGGTAAACATTATGAATTATGCTCTTATATAAATTCACATTATCAAAATAGCGGACCACTTAAAGCTTTCTTTGATGAAGAGGGATATCAGTACACTATAGAACAAAGCTATGGCCATTATTACTCAAAGTCATTCGAAGACATCTTTGAAATTACTAGATTTTCAGTATTAGAGGATGCTTTAAGCCCTGAACAATATACCAAAATGAGCAACCAAGATAAAAAACGGTTAGATGAATTAATTAAAGCTTATGTTATTAGCCTTAAAAATAAGGCTGGAAACTATGTATTAGAAATAGAATTAGATTTTCTATATATTCATCCAAAATAATTAATACAGTGGCTACCTTCCTTTTCATTATGAAATGAGTGTAAAATCTACTCTTCATAAGCAATGGAAGCAAATGATGTTAAATAAAAAAGCACTTATTGAGTACTTAAATATAACATTACGTGATCAAGAGTTATCAATTGTAGATGATTTACTGCTTGATACGAGCATAAATACAACTGAGTTTGGGGTAAAAATAGGTCCCGAAGGCATCAAAGACAGTTACCGTAATTGGTTTAGCTTATTCAGCGGGATCGACTTTAAAGTCATTGAATGTGTAATCCTTAGCCCGGAATGTACTTTGATAAGATTTGAAGAAACAGTTAAACACTTAGGAACTTTTAAAGGAATTAAGGCCACAGGAAAAAAAGTTAAGTTCGTTGTAACATGTGTTTATTATAGTAATAAAGGCAAAATCTCACATTACACGGTATCATCTGATATTACTCAAATAATGAGTCAACTAATAGATACATCAAAAGAGTGTTTAAGTCTCTATATAGATAAACCTATGATCACACGGGATCAAAGCTATTATTTTTCAAAGACACTAGGTAAATTAAAAGAATATGATCTTACAATACGTGCAAAACAGCTGGAATGCTTATCCTTATGGTTTAATGGTTATTCTGTTAAGAAAATAGCAAAGTTCCTAGAAAAATCTCCGGATACTGTAAAGGATCATTTAGAGGTAGTAAAGAACAACCTCGGATGTTACAAGAAAAAAGAGGTCTTTGACTTTATCAAAGAAAATAGTTTAGAACACGTTATGACTGAGTGTGTTCACACTATGAAAGCGTAGCGTATGCTACGCTACAAAATCTAAATTTTTGCCTGCAAGTTTCTTGATACGACATATAAAATTAAAGTAAGTGCTAAGCAAGTAACTCCTATCTCCATATAGATTTTACTGTAAATTAAGTTACTATCTGAAAGCCTACTTAAATTATCGTTTACCGTTAAATTAGCTAAATAACCAGATAAAGCAACGCCTAACCCTCCAGAAAATTGCCATATTCCAAGGGCAATCCCTCTCCTATTCTCTGGCATAAACTCACCAGCCGCAGCATTCCCAGTAGGTTGCACAAATACTTCTCCAAAACCTAAAAATAGGTAAAAAATAACAATTGATATAAAAGGCACATGATTATAAATTCCCCTTATATAGACGGCGGAAAAAATTGTCATACATGCTAAAGTTGTAGTAATTAACCCAAGTACCAAGTTTTTAATAATATCTTTGTTTCTAATGAAAACAGATATTACAAAAATAGCTAAAATCATACTACCATACCAAAATGCAATAACAGAACCAGAAGGAAATTCAAATCCAAAGATATAACGATCTAGATTATTTTGTGTAAAAATTGTAACGCTTGTTTGGGCTAATGTGGCTACAGTCCAAAACACAACACTATACATACAACAAACAAAATACTGTAAAATAGATTTTCTTTGTTTATCACTTATAGCCATCTTATAAAAGGTGTAAAAGTAAAATAATAATCGCCCTCCGTCATCTGAAGTGCAACACTACTCTATACTAAGCCGCCATCAAATACTCTAAAAAAACATGATTAGTTGGGCATAATTCAAACTCGCT
>NZ_AMFF02000075.1:4995-11600 GCF_000297215.2 Piscirickettsia salmonis LF-89 = ATCC VR-1361 | reverse complement strand
TTACGCTTGCTACAGACCTAACGGTCTTTCGCAACTCCGCTCTGCTCTAAAACCCCGAACCTACCTCGGCCTACTCACCCCGTGCTTAGCACTCCATGGCTCGCAGCGTTAGAGTTGCTGTGTTTAAATCTAAATATTGTGCTCATCATCCTATCTCGCTTGTCTTCTTTTTCTATGCTTCCATAATACCACACCTCAAAATAAATACAACTATTATTTGCTAATTATAGTTGTATTTAAAGGCAAAATTTAACCACACTCGCTTACGGCATTGAGCAATGCGATCAATATTTGATTGTCCTAATAATTCTAAGCCGCTGTATGCTTTGATGTGCTCACTATGGCGATTTACTTCATTAATATGATCAATAAAATAATCAATGCAGCCTTGAAGTCCGTCATTTTTGGCAATATGTGACAAAGGTTGCTGATGATCACCGTTTAAAATCAAAAAAAGCGCCATCTCACCTAAAACAATTGCTGTTGAATCACAACCATATACCCCTCCAGTATAACAATTATAGCTTAGATAAAAGCCAGAAAAATCGAACACACTGTTTGGCGAACTAGTGTAACTAAAAGAGGCTATTTGATATTTAAACATGGTGGTTTCCTTATATTTTAATCAATTTAGCGAATGTGGCTCCGACTCACCTTTTCCCCTTGCCACAAAAGCATAATACCATAACCACAACAAAATACAACTATCATTAACAAATTATAGTTGTATAAAGGCGCGAAACGCGCCCATCTTAGCAAGATAAATAAATATGGAAGTTATAGCCATCATGAATAGTGAAATATTCACCGCTACACTCTGCATCATGCGCCATCGCCTCATAGTCGATATAGTTACGCAAATGAGTTGGAATATCAGTGCATTCTTCTGTTAACTGCTCCATGTAATCCGCTAAAGAATCATAAGCACCGAGATAATTACTCCGCATTCTTTCAGCCTCTTCTATGCTTTCTAACTCATTTAGCAAATAAAAACCTAAATCACCATGCTCTTCAATAAAACCTGCCGCCTCGCAGACGGACTTTACGCCTGAATACTCACCGATATAACCTGGCAAATCTTCAAGGTCATGAAATGCCCACTCTTCTGCATCTTCACACTCTGAAGAACGCAAAACCTGGTTAATCGCTTCATAAAGCGCATCTTCATCGCCATCGACTTTGGCCCATTCCCCATGTAAAATTCCATTGTTATAATCAGAAAGTGAGGCAATATAAACGGCAGGCTTGAAATTATTCATTGATTTTTTCTCCTAGTTGGACTCTGTAAGAGGGCCATCCCTCCTACACCTCTATAATACCAAAACCATGAAAAAGTGCAACTATAATTAACACTTATTTACTACATTATCGCCTGATTAATAAATTATTATGCAAAATATCAATTAAAAAACACAATGACTTATAACGTAAACATCAATAATTACGCAACTATTATTTGCAATTATTATTGCAAATTGCAACACAGTATGAGATAATTATGTCATAGGTAAAAAAGAGGCTTTTTTATATGCTTAGGTATGGTTTACGACAAAACAAAAATGGCACCTGCTACATTAACGTGATGCGTGACGTGGGGAAAATAGATAGTAATGGCAACAGAAAACAAAACTACGAACAAGCCACTAAGATAAAATTACCTGCCTCAGTGAGTGAGTACCCTGCAAAGCTTGACAAGTCACACATACAAAACCTCACCGCCGATGAAATTACAGCACTACAAAACTGGTATAGCAGTGTATTATTTTCAGCAACAGAATTAGAGTCACCCGTTAAAAACCTAAAATCTGACGTTTATCATACCGATGAAAAATTTCTTGATGCAATTAATGAACTCGCCAGTATTGCACGTAAACATAAAGTTGAATTTATACCCAAGCAAGTCATGCTTGAAGCCTTGCTTGATGCAGCCAAAAAAACCGAACACGCAATTGAAAAGAAAACAGGTAAAAAACTAGGGCTTTTATCAAAAGTGGGAGTTGATTCCAGACCTACAGGGTTGATAAAAAAACTCGATGAGGGGAGCCGTAAGCTCTTTGAGCGCGTCTATGATCTCCCCTGCGGCACACAAGAAGCACTCAGGCAATTTAACGCTATAGCAGAGCGTTATAGCCGCCGTAGCCGCATGAGCAGTGAATTACTAAGAAAAATAGCAAAACCTAAAAAAGATGAATTTTTGCCTACAGTAAAAAAATGGATGTTCTCAATTGCTATCGACTTATTGCATGAAAATGACATTAACCCCCTATCCATCGCTGAAACAGAAAGTGTTGCCTATTATTTTGCATTGCAACGACAACAAGAGAAAGTGAATAAAAAGGAGTGTGTATTTCTTTTTAAAACCCGATTTCAGCCGACCAAAGAACAGCTTGCGCTTGGTACTAAAGCGATAGAAAGCCTCTATGAAGAGACAGCCACAGCTTAAGGGATTAATCATGTCAGATAATACAAAACCGACAAAAAAAGACTATCTAGTGAGTTATATTAAAGACAGCTTGGACCCTACACCAGCACTACCGCACTTATTTTGGGTGGTTTTAACCTTTGGTATTGCTATTTATCTAAAAGTCTCTGGCATTATTGGCGGCACAGCTTTAGAGCACTTTATCGAGTTTTTGCTTTTTGCAGTTGCCTTGTTTCAGTTTGGTATTGCATCAATAAAAAGCTTAGCGCCTGCCCTTGCTGGTATTGTTCTCAGCTTATTTTGCTTACAAGCTCTTAAAGGCGGTGACGTTATCCCTTATATTACCAAAGAAATGCTAGTGGGCCTTTTAATTGCTTCAACTATTGGTTTAGCGATTAGCGCCCTTGGAAAAATACACTCATAAGTCAATATGAACAAAAAGCCACTACCACAGCAACTCATCAATCAATGGCATCCAGCTAAAAATGGCGATTTGTCTGCGAATGATTTTACTGTTTCTTCTAATCAAGCAATTTGGTGGCTTTGTGAAAATGGTCATGAATGGCAGAGCACAGTTTGCCATCGTGTTTATAAAGTCAAAAATTGCCCATATTGTCGGCACACCGCCTTAGCAGATTCTCACCCTGAAATAGCTAATGAGTGGGATACAGCCATAAATAATCAATCACCTCATCAGGTCGCAACAAATAGCGGCCAAGTAGCTACCTGGCGATGCTCTTATGGTCATAGCTGGCAGGCCCCTGTCTATCGGCGCACTCTAGGCATGGGTTGTCCGTATTGTGCAAATAAAAAAGCCAAAGCAAGCTTTAATTCATTAGCTCTATTGCATCCAGAGATCGCTCAAGAATGGGACCATGAACGCAATGAATTAACGCCCTACGAGGTCACAAAAGGCTCTAGAAAGTATGCATGGTGGAAATGTGCTGACGGGCATGGCTGGCGCACCCGAATTGATGCGAGAACATCAGGGCTAACAAAATGCCCTGAGTGCTATAGAATAACCAAAATCCACAAACAAAAAATCACTACCCAGTAATAAACAAGGTTCATGCATGCTTAATGCGAAAGAAAAATTACTTACACTCTTAACAGATATGACCGCAAAAGACCCACTTGCAAAGCACACAAAGGCTTTTGCTTATGGGCTTGGCCTTTTTCTATTATTTTCATGGTGTTATGTCCTTACAACTTCAGGGTTATTCCCCAGCCTCCTGCTAGGAGCAACTTTTGTGATTTTCTTATATCTACAAGTGAATCGCTATGCAAATAAGCTAATTAGACTACCGAAATCAACTAAACCTCGAATTGAAGATGCTAGGTTGTTGATTGTTAGCTCGAAAGCAATGACACTTTTTAGTGCAGGCGCTTTCTTTACATATGTTATGGCTATATTTACATCATAAACTGTTAAATTACATGCTATTAATTTACAACAACCTTTTCAAAAACAATAAGATAGCTAGGCCATATCAGCTTATGCTTGGGTAACTTCTTTAAAAAAAAATGATTTAGTGGTAAACTCACAGACTCAGAAGTGTACTAATATTTATATAGTAAGGCTTAAAAAGGCGAAGTTTGGAATGAAAGTGAAAGTAAGCATTCATGGTGATAAAATAAGCGAAAAACGTTTAAGACGTGAACTTCGTTCATCTGTAAGAGCTTCATCTGAACTTGAAGGTATTAGGCTAGATGATAGCAGGCATAAGCGTGCTCAAAAAGCAGCATCTTCTTTTGAGCTACCAGATTACAAAACCTTTGAAATTAACTCATGACTCATAAAGTATTTATATAAATAAGTAGATACTTGGTTGTTCTGGTACTTATTTCTTACATCTAACTCTACTGCTCTATTATAACTCCTTCTTTTGTGCTTTGAGTCATAATTAAGATTTAAACGAAAACCTTGTTCTCTCGCAATTACTTCTAAGAACAATCGAATAGCCCGGCCATTACCATCAGGAAACGGATGTATCCAAGCTAAGTCTATATGCAACGATGCTAATAAATTAGCAAGATGTTCTTTTGTTATTTTCTCAAAGTTCTTAAAAAAAACACTGACATCTTTCATAGACTCTTGTATAGCTGCGCTTAGGTTTTCATTGATTGGCATAGTAGGATTATCTTTCTTACCAACGACAACATCTTCAGTTCTATATTGACCAGCCCACTCATATAGCTCACCAAACCAAGCATGATGGCAAAAAAACAAGGTTCTTTCATCAATTTCAAAATTAGGAAAATTCTTAATTAAAACTTCGACTACCGTTCCTGATCCCATATCCTCAGCAAATTCAACCTCGTCTTTTGTTTTCGCTCCAAACTTATTATTCAATAAAGTCTCATCTTTTTCTTTCTTATTACAACCAATAATATTTCCACAAACTAACTGAAGATTTTTTTTCTTATCATAAAATATAGAGTTAGTTTTACGGCCTATAACTTCCCAGCGCTCACCTTTGCTTTTACTAATTAACCGAACGAATTCTTTTTTAGGGAGAGAAAAAGCAATATCGCCAACTTGTAATGGCCTTTTTTCAACTGTTGGGTGCTTACTATAGTGGTATTTAGGGGGTTTTTCTTTTTTATTGCCCTGCGGCGAAGTCACTAATCCAAGAGTATCATTCCAAAACCAATGTTTATAGTCGCCTTTTTTTCCAGTTCTTTTTAAATAACTAGTAGCCATACTCTATATTGCGCCAAACTTTAAAAGCAAATTTAAACACTATTTTATACTTTATTTGAGCAAAGCCTATAAAATGATGCCTTACTAATTTTATATTTTTCTATAATCAGTTTAATTGTCATTCCTGACTCTCTATCCTTAATCATAGATTCAATTTCATCATTGCTGTACTGGCGTTTTCGTCCAAACTTTACACCTTTCGCCTTGGCAATTCTAATTCCATCAGTTTGACGCTCTTTGCGTATGTTATTCTCAAACTCGGCAAAAACCCCTAATAGCTGATACATCATTTTACCTAGAGCACTGCGTGTATCAATTTTTTGATCTAATACAACAAGATTAATTTCAGAAACAATTAGGCTCTCTACAATTTGATTTAAGTGTGTATTTGAACGTGCAAGACGATCAAGCTTAGTAACAACTAATGTATCCTCATCACGCAGGTAATCTAAGCAATTTTTTAATTCCTGGCGGTTTTGATCTACTCCACTGACTTTTTCCTGATATATTTTCTTGCACCCATAGTCTTGTAATTTTTTTATCTGAGACTCTAAGTTTTGACCATAAGACGATACTCTTGCATAACCAACTAATGCCACAAGTCACTCCTGCACTAATTCATAGCTGTTAGCTATTGCTTTGTTTAAGAACTCTTCAAGCACACCTGTATTTGATAGCGACTTTAGATATTCTGCACGATGATCATTTAAAATAAGAGGTGGAATATAATCACTTTTTATTGCTTGATAAGCAATCAGAAGCCGCCCAACTCGACCATTACCATCAGCAAATGGGTGTATACGCTCAAACCTAATATGAAAGTCTGCAATATCAGCTAAAGACAAGGTTTTATCCTTGGTTTGATATAGTAAGTTATTAATATCTTGGTCAATCATTTGAGGTTGAGACAACTTAATGTCTATACCTTTAATGTAACGCTCATCTGTTCTCCATGCCCCTATTGGTTTTTCTAATCTTTCAGGGCATATTTTCATGGCTTTTGAAAACAGAATTGCATGAACGTCTTTGATAAAACTATCATCCAGCTTACTTGATGTATTATTTGCTTCCCTAATAATAAAATCAAATGCATCCGCAAACCCCATAACGACAAGTTGTTCGTGAAGGGGTTTATCTCCGGCAGTCATTCCAGATTCAAGAAGTCGTTTAGTTTCACCAAAAGTTAGGCTGATACCCTCAATTGCATTAGAGTGGTGAGTAAAGCTTGTTCGTAAGCGTGAGAACAGATCATTTCTTTCTATCGTTGTAAGTTGTGATAATGAAATCATGTCTTTTAATCTCTAAAAGGTTGTAACACTCCTATTATAAGACACATATTAAGACATTGAAATACCTAGAAAAAATAAACGTCTTAAATCGTACGCTGCGAGCCATGGAGTGCTAAGCACGGGGTGAGTAGGCCGAGGTAGGTTCGGGTTTTTAGCCGGGGGGAGTTGCGAAAGACCGTTAGGTCTGTAG
>NZ_AMFF02000075.1:0-2259 GCF_000297215.2 Piscirickettsia salmonis LF-89 = ATCC VR-1361 | reverse complement strand
ATCGTTTACGTCTAGCCACAGTAATTCACTCTTAACTTCCGTTGATTACTACACCCTACTCAAATCTAAATTTTTCGCAACAGTGCCTTCTGCTTCATAGTGTTGGATGAGATATATACAGTGCCATCTAATATAATACGTGCAGTTCTAGAGATTAAACTTTTCTTTAATTTAAATTGATTGTTTACTTTTTTTAAACATGTTTCAATACTAATAATTCCACTAGGGTGACTAATGCGTAGAAAATTTTTTGACTTTATTAATTGACTATTAACCACACTTCCTGGGATCAAACTTGCAACACTGAGTGCAATTGTTGCACTTACAGGGTGAGCCTTATGAACATTTTGCATAAATATTAGTCGAGAAGTAATGTCTGAATTGTTTTTTAAAAAATTATTGCCATTTAATGATATAAAATGACTTGAAGGGCTAACTATAGAAACGAAAGGAATATATGGAGACATATCAATAGATTTTTCAAAGTCATCAATTAAACCAATTTTTTCTGCAGCTTTTCCTCTAATTATTTCAATAATATTCATTAAATCTCGATTGGAATATATATTTTCTGGATATTCATTACCTATAATACCTAACGCATCAGCGTTAATAAATACAACTAAATTTCCTGCATCAACAATAGAAACATCGAATATCTGTCCATTTACCTTGATAATATCTCTTACATTCCCTGTAGGTAATAGATTTCCTGTAGTATCACCACCGCAATCAGCCCAGTCCATATCAATTTTTGGCCCGGTGCCTGGAACACCATCTATTGAATAATCACCCTCAATACAGCAAAATGAATTATAAACAGGTATGAATACTGTTAATATACGCCCTGTATTTTTCATATGAATCCTAACAGTCGAAATTTCTTCATTTTTTTTTATATGAATATAGCCTTTATTAATAGCAAAAATTCCTACAGCTGCTGATATATTTCCACAATTTCCTCTGTAATCAATCATCGGCTTATCAATAGATACTTGGCCAAAAACATAGTCAATGTCAGCATCAGTTCTTGTGGAGGCTCCAATTATGCCTAACTTACTTGTCAATACATCTGCGCCTCCTAAACCATCAATTTGGCGAACATCAGGACTGCCAAAAATGGATAATATTAAATTATCCCTTTCATTATGATCTCTTGGTAAATTTTTTTCTTCGATAAAAATTGCTTTACTAGTTCCTCCGCGAACAATTGAAACAGGAACAGATTGTAATATTTTTTCTTCTTTCATCTTAATACCATTATAAAAAAAATAAATTAAATACTGATTAATATGGCCGTTGATCAGTTTTTTCTTTAATCTTTCAGGAATAAATTGTTAAATTATTCTGCCTGAAAACTCGGGAGCATTATACTACTGAGTGTTGCACTTCAGATGACGGAGGGCGACGCTATTCCTATAACGCTCCACAAGTGTCCAATATGACTTGGCCGGCACATACCACCAGATCAAATTGGGACAGAACCGCGACGCTTACGAACACCTACTCACCTCGTACTTTGCACTTCATGGCTCTCAGTATTTGACATAAGGCAATTTTTTCCTTCGTTCAATTTTAAAAAAATGAATGGACTAGTTTGTTGAAATGATAATTTTGATTCTCCGTCCAAATAACTATTGATTAATTTAATAATTTTTGCCGGTAAATAGGAAATATCAATATGCCCTTTATCTTCTTCTTGGTTTTTTTGCAATAAATGATTTTGTTGCACCAAATGCTTTCAACATCTCTTGACGATTTGAAAACATTAAACCTCCTGAATTACCAAATAGTGATAAATAGATATCATGTTTAATTTTCAAAGCTGCATGACGAAACATATTATCATCATCGACAAAAAAAACAATATTATCTTTATTATATGTTGTAACATCATTAGAATTTTGTCTAATTATAACTTTTTTATCATCGTTCTCAGTCATTGAGAGATTAGTCCAGTTTGATTGTGGTGATGTATTAAGAGGGACATTCCCTCGACCAAACATTAACTCATTAATAAAATCGCCCTCCGTCATCTGAAGTGCAACACTACTCTATACTAAGCCGCCATCAAATACTCTAAAAAAACATGATTAGGTGAGCAATAATTCAAACTCGCTCTTCTTCTGGTGTTCAATGTATGCTCTATTTTTGGCACTGTTGCGAAAAGTTATCGTGAGTTTCAGAAAGGTTATTTTCTTGTGTTAGCTACCTTAGAATAAGCAGCTAATCCAAATAATTTATCAATGAGCTGGTTTT
>NZ_AMFF02000074.1:15800-20391 GCF_000297215.2 Piscirickettsia salmonis LF-89 = ATCC VR-1361 | reverse complement strand
ATAGTCGTCGCGTTTTGCTCGGCGATTTTGCATCATTGGATGTGCAAAATACCTACCGAGGTAGCGACGCTTACGATAATACTGGGGGGAGTGAAAAATATATAAACTATACAATTAATCTTGTGGGGGCAGGTCATCTTATAAAGAGTGGTACGGAATACCCTATTTTAAATGGTTCATCTGTGAGTAATCATGATGATTTGGAAAAAGCTAATTTTAATGGAAACATAACTTATATTGACAATAATGGCAATACTGTAAATCAGCTACCTCTAATTGAATTTTTTTCTCGACCTGGCTCAGGGGTTAACAATGGCAGTGTTGTGCTGGTATCTAAAGTAAAAAGTACATGCGACTTTATCGAAGGAACGGCTAGAGATGGCTTAGAGAATGTATGTAAAGGCATAGATAATTTATCTGATACTTATAGTAGCTCTGATTCAAATATAGCAAAAAGAGTTCTGGAAAAAGCACCGGTCCTTACATCAGTTCCGGTTAATGTTAATAATGTTTATATTAATAAAGTATTGGCAGCAAAAAGAAGCTCGGATAATAAAAGTCTCAGTACACCTTTTTCTGGGGTTAGCACTGGAGCAAAAGTAGATAGAGGGTTTTCACCTTGGATAGATGCATATACCGCACATGAGACAGAGGACCCTGCTGATGGCTATGATGGGTATACTCAATCGATTAAAGGCGTTTCATTTGGTATAGATTATAATACATTAGATAAGTTTGGTCTTTTTTTTAGTTATAGTGAAAATAGATTTACTACAGAAATGACTAACTCTACGATTAAGAGTAATTCTTATGGTATTACTTTTTTTCTTGAAAAGTCATTTAAAGATCTAGATTATTATAGTAGTTTTTCATATTTTTTTAATGATTTTAATAATGAAAGGACTGATACGTCAAAAAGTGTAAATTCATTTCAGTCTTCATTTTCAAATCACTCGGTTTTATTTAATAACCGATTTTTATATGGCTTTTATCCTGAAAATTTAAATAATTATGATTTAAAACTGTTTTTCGATGTTAACTATAGTCAGGTTATGGGCTATGATTATCAAGAAGATTATTTAAATTTAGGTGGGCAGTCAGTTCAAGTCGATACCTGGCATCAGCTGAATTTTGGTATTGGGTTATCAATTGATAAGGAAATAAAGCCCTATTCTGGCATTATAACACCAGCTGCAAGCTTTAAGATTCAATACTCTGTTTTAAATGATCCAAGCTTTATGAATGTTTCTTCAGTAGATTTTCCAGGCTCCATTCAAGTACAATCAGTAAATTCAAAAAAATTGGAATATGATTTAGGTGTGGCTTTAAAATATGAATATAAAGATAATGTTGAGTTGATATTAGAGTATAATTCTATTTGGGGCAACTCGAGGAAGGAGGTTGTTTCTATGCTTGCTAAGTATAGGTTCTAACAGTAGGAGGTAGATGAGTTAGCTCTGATTTAATCTCACATCTTACTTGAAAAAGTGAACGTTTCCAAAGCATGCAAAGTCATGGGTCAATCGCGAGATACTTTTTATCTTTATCACAGCCTGTATTTTGCATTTATAACGCTGATTGCCTGAAGCCGTTCCTGCCAAATTTAATGACATCATTCTCGCTGCATTGTGGGTAATTGACTTCGATATGAGGCATGGATAAATCTCTAAATTATTTTTAACTTGCTTCGAGTTATACCATAACAATCACCACCCAAAATTCCTTTAATTCCCTGAATATAATTATATGGTGTTCTCAAAGCTGCCTAAATTACCATTTGATAGTCGAATAATCAATCGCTGCGAGCCATGGAGTGCTAAGCACGGGGTGAGTAGGCCGAGGTAGGTTCGGGTTTTTAGCAGAGCGGAGTTGCGAAAGGCCGTTAGGTCTGTAGCAAGCGTAACGAGTGTCTAAAAATCTATACGAACCGTAGAGTCATGTGAGAACAGTAGTGGAGTGTGCCGATTCAAGGCACGTAACGCTGTGTGACGCGGACAGCCGAGGGTTTATAGTCGTCGCGTTTTGCTCGGCGATTTTGCATCATTGGATGTGCAAAATACCTACCGAGGTAGCGACGCTTACGATGTTATATGGATATTTTGTAAATACTAAATTGATGAAATATTTGATTTAGGTGTGTTAATTATTTGTTTGTTAAGATAATTTAGTTATTAGGTGGTATGTTAAGAGTGAGTTTGCTAGTATTTTAAGAGCAAATTCAAGCAATCAGTGTTATCAGGGGGTTGAGTGAAACGATAATTGTGGCAGCAGTTGTTTTCTAGAATAGTGCATGTTAACTTGGCTAATGTTAGGTTTATGCTATTTTCTAGGAGCTTGAGATGAGTGTTAAGATTACACTGCGGCAATTAGAAATTTTTGTAGCTATTTCTCAGCATGGTCACGTCACTCAAGCTGCAAATTCACTTTATCTTTCTCAATCTGCTGTAAGCATGGCATTGGCAGAACTTGAGCGTCAGCTTGGCAAGACCTTGTTTGATCGAGCACATAAGAACTTACAGTTGACGAATGAGGGGCGCCTGTTATTAGATAAGGCCGTGAGCTTGATGCAGCAAGCACGAGAAGTTGAGCAGCTATTTGAAAGTGATGTGCAAGGAGAGTTGGTTGTTGGAGCAAGCTCTACCGTTGGTAACTATATGTTGGCAGGTTTGATGAGCGAATACTTGCAAAAATATCCGCAATTGCGTTTACGTCTTGAAATTTCTAATACGCGACGGTCACAAGAAAAATTACTTGATTATCAATTTGATTGTGCTTTTGTCGAGGGTGAAGTGACGCATGCAGATATCAAACGCCAGCTATGGTGTATGGATGAAATGCTTCTTATTGTGGCACCGACACACCCTTTAGCTTATAAGGGTTTGGTGGAAGCAAGTGATTTATCAAATGCCGTTTGGGTATTGCGTGAGCAAGGTTCAGGGACTCGCGAGTTTTTTAATCGCCGTGTGTTGCCGGAGCTTACTTATGCTCAAGTTTGTTTAGAGTTGAGTGATTCAACAGCGATTGCTCAGTCAGTGGAAACAGGAGTGGGAGTGAGCTGTCTTTCTCGTCATGTTGTAGAGTGTGCGTTAAGAGAAAAACGTTTAGCTAAGCTGCCGTATGAGCGTAAGTTGGAGAGAGCATTTTATTTGTTGATACATAAGAAAAAACATATCCCCGCGCTAGTTCATCACTTTATCGATTTTTGTTATCAATATATCGGAAAAAATAATAATTATTCGTTATAGTAAATAAAAAATATATTTGATCTTTGGTTTTTTTTAGATTTTTTCTGGTTTTTATATTTTAAATTGACTTGTTTATAAACACTTTACGTCTTTTATGATTGAATAAGGCTGATTTTATCTAAAGTTTTTTATGAAGGTAAAATTAGAAATTTATTTATATATGCTTGTGAAAAATTAAAAATCTAGTTAGAGTAGAGTAACCCTCTTACTTAAACATGCACTTTTAGGGAGGTTACTAGAATGGAAAAAATTGAGCGGGTATATGCTCGAGATCATGGACTTAGTGGTAACTTTAAGGATATACAGTTTGAAAAGTACTGTCGTGATTGGTTGGAGCCAATGCGTCGTAAGGTTAATGAGAGTACCAAACTAGATGATTATGTTAATCCTAGGGTCAAAAGTAGGTTAGACGGTTATTTGGGTTAAGTGTGATTATAGAAGCCGAGTGTAAGAAAGAGGAGCCTATCGCTCCTTTTTTGTTATGTTGGCTTGTTTATGCTTTTCTCTATTTTTGTGCCATTTGTGGATTATCCAAAGTCGGTAAAATAGCCGAGCAATGATGTAATTAATGAGTGAAAAAGTAATGCTGAGTGTGATACAACCGAGTAGAAATGGTGGCCATGATTGAGAGAGTAAGTGAATGATATCATGTGGTTGCTCTAATGAAATGTTAAGCCCAGGATGGCCTATCATCCAGCTACCTAGCTTATAGGCCGCGTAAACCATCGGGGGAATAGTGATTGGGTTAGAAATCCAGACGGTTGCAATTGAGATTCCGACATTTGCTCGAAACACTAAGGCACAGAGTGCTGCGGGAATCATTTGAAACGGAACAGGAATAAAAGCAAAAAAGCTACCGATAGCGATGGCTTTAGAAACGCTGTGACGATTAAAGTGCCATAGATAATGATAGTGCAGTAGGTGATAGAGTTTAGCTAAAATTTTATGGTCTTGAAGTGATTCTCGTGTCGGGATTTTCTTTTTAAACCAATTAAACATGGATAAGTTGAAGTCCTATGCTGGGGTTTATATTTGTTATTGGCTTTCTCACCCTCTTTTTTTTAGGTTGGCAGGGTGCTGTATTACTCAGTCTTAGTATAGGGGGATTGTGTTATTTTATAAAATCAAAGCGTAAGGTCAAACTGCTTTGTTGTCTTGGTCTTGGCAGCTTATGGGCAATTATAATAATTTTCTGGCAAGATTACTTGTGTTTGGATGATTCTGTTTTGAACCAGGTCGTAGTTATTACGGGAAATGTTGTTTCTATTCCAGAGCATGATACTCGAAAACTCACCTTACGCACAGGCCATAAACATTTTAATCGCCTAAGCTCTTCAAAAGCTATT
>NZ_AMFF02000074.1:7184-10005 GCF_000297215.2 Piscirickettsia salmonis LF-89 = ATCC VR-1361 | reverse complement strand
GTGCTCTAGCAATTGATCTGAGCGAGTCTCCCTCTGATAACCGTTGTTCGATATAAAAACGATCTTTTTCATTTAAGTGCCGATAAACCATCTCTACCCTCTAAGTCAAAAGGCGAACTAGAGAGTTTATCTGTATGAATATGAACTCTCTACTGAGTGTTGCACTTCAGATGACGGAGGGCGTGGTAGTGGTCCCTAACCTATATGCCATGGGCATTCAGCATATTGATAAACTTGTAATTAGCCATATTGATTCTGATCATAGTGGTGGGTTAGCCAGTGTATTGGCTGCTTATCCAAAAACACGAGTTGTTAGTTCCAGCCCTTTGTTACCTTATACAAAGACTCAGGCGTGTGTTGCAGGAGATCGTTGGTTGTGGGATGGTGTGACCTTTGAGTTTTTGTCACCAACTTATCCTTTTCCTTATGGCCGTAATAATCAATCATGTGTGCTTAAGGTGAGTGTTAATGAAGAAGGAAGTAGTATGCTGCTCACTGGAGATATAGAAAAACGCCAAGAGAAAAAGCTGCTGCTTCAAGCGCCTTTAAGCTTAAAAAGTGATATTCTTTTTGCACCTCATCATGGTGGTAATAGTTCATCGACGTCGCCATTTATTAAAGCGGTATCTCCTCATACGGTGATCATCAGTGCAGGGCGTTATAATGCCTACCGATTGCCTCATGTAAAAGTGCTTCATCGTTATCAATCACAGCATATTGCTATTTTAAATACCGGGCAAGTGGGGGCGATTGACTTTCAATTATCTGGTAATAAAGAGCCTTTGTTTACTTTTGCAGGAGCTGGTGTTTAAAGTTCGCAAGAGGGGCTATTGCTCTTCTTTAATATCAATCGTTATTTTTGCTTCAATAGTAAAGTCATTAACACAGGCTTCCAGCGTGGTGGCGACCATATGCAGTAAACCATTTTTAATGGTCTTGAGTTCTTGATCATTGCAACCTTCTATTTCATTTAACGTATTTAAAAGTATTTTACGATAGATTGCACTTAGCATATCAAGCTGAGCAAAACGTAATTCGACATCACTAATACTCGCTAAGGCTTTGCTTTTCTCACTGTCGTTATCATTATTACAGTTTTCAGCAAAATCTTTTTGCTGTTTTTCTAGAATGTTGAGAAGATATTCATGAATCTGAACAGCTGTATCAGCGTAGTTAATTGCATCAAAAAAATCTCTTTTATTTATTGTCATTATTGCTGCCTTGTTGTGTTAATTTAGGTCAAAAGTAACGAGTATTCTAGCACATCTGATTGGTTAAATTCATTTTCATGTGTGATCTTCTAAGGCTGTAACTTTGATACGGTCGCAGACAAAACACCACGGCTTTAGCCGTGGATATTTATAAAAATTATGTCTAGTTGCTTAGTCTCTTAAGTTAGTGACACTACACCGATAGAAAATAGCGATACTTGCTATTTGGCTAAATCAAAGATAAAGACAATATAAGTAAAAAATAAAGCAAGGTGAACGACCCCTTGAAGGATATGGGTTCGATGGCTGATAAAAGTAATCATGCTGACTGCGAGGGTGAGTATAAGAAGTAATACATCAAGGCTAGACAAGCCTAACGTAATAGTTTGTTGGGTAAGAAAACTAATTACCAGTACTGCAGGAATGGTTAAGCTGATAGAAGCTAAAGCTGAGCCCAAGCAAAGATTAACACAGCGTTGCATTTGGTTATTTGCGGCTGACTTAATTGCACTCATGCCCTCTGGAGTTAGCACAAGAATAGCAACAATGAAGCCGCTTAATGCTTTAGGTGCGTGTAGGGCAGAAATAGTAAAATCGATATACATGGCAAGTTTTTTGGAGAGCAAAACCATGACGATAAGTGCCATAAACAGCATGGCGATATGAAAATAAACTTTTCGAGGTAAGCTGCCATCTTTTTGTGCGGCTGTAATTTGTTCGTCAGTTGGGTCTGGGTGTTCAAAAAAATCTTTGTGACGCACGGTTTGAATCGATAGAAAAACACCATAAAGGACCAAACTCATGATAACGATAAAGCCTGCTTGGCCGTGAGAAAGTACACCATAGCTGGCAGCTTTTGTGTAGTTGGGAGAGACTAGACAAATAATAGATAAAGGCACCAGGACAGATAGAAATGCATTCGCTCCATTCAAGTTGTAGCGTTGTGAGTGATGGCGAATGCCGCCAAGTAATAAACTGAGTCCGACTAGACCGTTTAAAGAGATGATGATGACTGCAAACATGGTATCGCGTGCCAATGTTGGACTTTTTCCACCTGCAAGCATCACCGCAGAAATTAAGGCAACTTCAATAGAGATGACAGAAATGGTGAGAATAATGGTCCCATAAGGTTCACCAAAGCGGTGGGCCAGCCAGTCAGCATGTTTTACGACATTAAAAGCACAAGCAATCATAATAATAAATACAACAATAAATCCGATCGCGGCAAAGTTTATACTGTGAGGAACAAGTTGTTGACTAAATTGAGGAGAAAAAAAGATGAGAACAAATAGTAGTCCGATGAGAAATTTATACTCTTCACGGATAAATTGAAATGGCTTCATATAGTGTGCTCTTTTACTTAAATTTGGTTAGCTGAATGTTAATTATTACTTTTAGTAATCTTTGACATGATACTGTATATCAAGTGATTGCCGTATTAAACAATTTTTACTCGATGTTAAGTGCTTTTAAAGCTATTTAACGTGAGTTCGATATAAGGTCCTATTGAAAAAGCAGCCCGTTTGCAATTAATATTTAGGTTCTCAAAGTCTAAATCCATTGCAAGGAGCTACTTATGGATACCAGCTTAATTGGTTTGTTTTGTATTG
>NZ_AMFF02000074.1:0-2504 GCF_000297215.2 Piscirickettsia salmonis LF-89 = ATCC VR-1361 | reverse complement strand
ATACCTACCGAGGTAGCGACGCTTACGTAGTTTTGATCGTTTCATCTTCTCTCTCCTGTCTAAGTTAATTTAACAGAAGATTCCACTTATCACTTGTACTATTTTAAGGGAGGGTTACCGATGGTTATTTCACTAGATGAATTTTATTAACTAGATTGTCTGCTGCAATATAACCAACAACTTCGGCATGAGGGATTAATTTTCCATGCGTATTAAAAAATTGGATGGTTGGTGGGCCAAAGACATGAAAAGCTTGTTGGATTTGTTTTGCATGTAGATCATTTTTAGTAATATCCACGCGAATAATGGAAAAATTTTTAAGTGCTACTAGTACATTATTGTTTTTAAAGGTTGTTGCATCGAGTTCTTTGCAAGTGGTACACCAGCTTGCATAATAGTCGACCATTACCGGCTGTTTTTTGATTTTTGCTTTATCTAGCGCTGTTTGCAGCTGATTCATGGTATATACAGTATTAAAATAGTGGCTATTATTATTTTTATTTAAGGTTTGTTGTTTTGAATTGGTCTGATTGTTATTGATATTGGGAGAGATAAGTGTTTTTAAAATCAATCCTGTCCCTACAATCAAGATAGTAATGCCAAGTGCTTTATAGATGCGCTGCCAAAGTGTCTTAGCAGGCTCTAGTATACCTAGAGCAATAGGTGTGATAACTAAAAAGGCTCCCCAGATTAATGGCATGATTGTGTCTGAAAGAACCCTGCTCTGCATCCAAATAGCCATTGCGATTAAAATTAAGCCAAGCAGAGTTTTAATATGCTTCATCCAGTTGCCGGCTTTTAGTATTAATTTACCTCCTGAGGCACCTAAAATAAGCATGGGAATGCCAAAACCTATACCTAAGCTAAATAGGGCGCTGCCACCAATAAATTGATTACCTGTACTACTTAAATAAACTAATGCCCCAGCAAGCGGGGCGGTAAGACAAGGTGAAGCGACAAGGCTTGATATCATCCCCATCATTGCTGCACTTAAATAAGAACCGCCTCTGAATTTTTGGTTGATATTATGGAGAGAGTTTTGAATTTTTATTGGTAGTTGTAAGTTATAAGCACCGAATAAAGAAAGAGCGAGAACAATAAAAATCAGACTAAATACGCTGATAACCCAAGGGTTTTGTAAAAAAACTTGTAAAGATTGGCCTAATTTTGCAGCAATAATGCCTGCAATTGCATAACTGATTGCGATGCCGAGAACATAAGCGAGTGAAAGTAAAAATGCTTGCTTTGCTGTATTGTTTTTTTGTCCAAGCACGATGCCCATCAGAATAGGAAGCATAGGTAGCACACAGGGAGTTAAAGAAAGCAATAGGCCAAAGATAAAAAAGCTGAATAAGATTAAGGGAATATTTTGTTCTGAGAAAAGATGTTGAATCGTTGTTAAATTAGCTGTGGTAAATAAGCTTGTTTTTTCTTGCTCTTGTGATGGTTTAGATGCAGTGGACTGAGCTTGATTAAAGTAAAAGGTTTGTGTTTGCGGAGGGTAGCAATAACGCCCTGGTTGGCAGCCTTGATAATCTATTGTCAGGCTGTAGGGCAGGTTTTTAGAGTTTTTGACAGGGATTTGAATATCTAAGGCATTTTTATATACCTGATAATTGCCAATGACTGTATCATTATTGTAATTGCCTTGTGGCATATCGATTCGGCCCAATTGAATTTGGTGTGTTTTGGGCTGAATGGAAAATTGAATTTTATCTTTGTAAAGTTGCAAACCTGGTGCAATATCCCAGTGAACATGAAGAATCTCTGGATTGCTTTGTTGTTGATGGACGCTAACTTCAAAATCTTTGGTATTTTTATCTGTTTTTGCTAAAAATAAAAACAGATTATTGGGGTCGCTATAGCGACCATTGGCATAAACTACGTCTGTGCTGCCCATTGTAATAACAAATAAAGCCAGTAAGGCTAGCATTAAGGCGCATTGGCAGGATTTTACGTTAATAAACGAGGTAGTATAGTATTTCATTGTTTTATTATAGGTGATGAAACTGTTTTTAATAAATCTTTAGTTGTTTTCTTTGGGATACTAAGCGGATGATTGGAAGTTGTCAATGTGCTTAATATTTTAGTTTGTTATGCAAAAAAAATTTGTTGTAACTGCTAAAACGGGTAGTCTTGCTGGTAATTGCTTTATTTGTTAAAAAATAAAAAAATAATTAATTTTATTTTTTATTAAAAGGTAAAAGTGTTATGCCTAAGTTTCATCAATCATTCTACATAGCGTTTCTTGCTGATGCCCCTGTCAACCCCCCATAAGTGAGACAGTTTAAAACTGGAATTATCCCTCTGTTTTTGTCGAAATTTTTTCTAACTGTTTTTCACGTTTCTCAGCAAATGTGTCTGGTGAAAGATTCTTTAAAGATTGATGTGGTCTGATCGTATTATATTCAACGATCCAGTCATCGCTAAGTTTCTGAACTTGCTGCAATGAAGTAAATTGATTGCAATCTAAAATATCACCACGATAAGTGCGGTTAAATCGT
>NZ_AMFF02000073.1 GCF_000297215.2 Piscirickettsia salmonis LF-89 = ATCC VR-1361 | reverse complement strand
TGCGGGTTGTCACTTATTATTTTTACCCCCTTATTCTCCTGATTTAAACCCGATAGAGCATGTATGGTCACCGCTTAAAAATAGGGTTCGCATGAAGCTTGATCAAGATGAAATAAATTTAGAGACAGCGCTTAGTCAAGTAATGAAGTCAATGTCAGAAACTATTCGTTGAGTGCTATACAATGGAACCAGCCAGGTTCGCCTGGTGTTGGAGTGACGGAAACATCTGCTTTTTTAAATGGAAAGCGTCCAATGGTAATGTCATCAGGGTTTGTGATTTCAGAAACATAATTAGTGACCCATGATGTCATTTGCTTTTGGATATAGTTCTGCTCTGCCGAAGAGCCAATATTATCTCGCATCATACGTTTGACATAGTGGGCAATACGAGTCACTGACATTGTATAGGCTAGATTAGTGACGAGTTTAGCATTCTCACTGTCTTTAGGATCAACAAATTCTTCAGGGGCTCTTAGAGACTGTGTACTGAAGAAACAGGCGTTTGCAGAACCTTTTTGGTATATCAATGGCATAAAACCAGAGTTTGCGAATTCAAGTTCACGGTAATCTGGAATAGCAAATTCAACAGGGATTTTAATTTCTTCTTGACCACGAGTATTAAATGTGTGGACAGGTAGACCTGAAATCTCACCACCACCTTTGGGCCCACGAATAGATTGACACCAGCCGGTATTTTCGAAAGCGCGAACTAGGTTGCGTGCAAAGAGCATAGACGCATTGCCCCACAAATAGCCTTTATTATCATGTCCTGAAGTGTCTTCTTTAAATGATCGTAAGATATTACCCGCTGGATTGTTCACTGGGTCATAAGGCAGGCGAACCATATAGCGGGGCAGTGTTAGAGCGATATATGCGGCCTCATCTGTCTCCCTAAACGCATTCCAACCTCCATATTTAGGATGTTTCATCAGCCCTTCTAAGTCTTTTATATTCGATAGTTCTTCTGCTGTGTTACAACCAAAAAATTGTGGGCCAACAGATGCTGTGAATGGCGAGTGGCTTGCAGCGGCAAGCTTTGACATGTTTTTTAGCCACTCTATATCCTTTGGTGTGTGTTTAAACTCATAGAGGCCAATAATTGATCCATAAGGCTCACCACCGTATTGATCATATTCTTCAGTATAAACTTTTTTGAAAAGTGCACTGCCAGTCATATCTGAAGAGTTGCATTCAAAGTCTTCAGCAATTTCTTCTTTATCGGCATCGAAAAGGTCAATTTTAATGTTGGCGCGAAAATTAGTGTTTTTAATGAGGTCATCGATAGAGCACCATGTGGACTCTAAGCGCTGGAATTCAGGTGCGTGTAGTACTTCATTGACTTGATCATTAATAATGCTGTCAACACGATGTATTAACCCTTGAATCATGCTTTTGTTAAAGCCGTTATTTTGCTCATCTTCATCAAGGTTAACAAGTAGCGCTGCAACGCTGGAAATTAACCGTTCTTCATCACTGACTTTTTCATTAACTGTGGATAAGTCATCACTGATCATTGGTAAGTAATCAGAGGTCTCTGTGGTAAGGCTTGCGCTTAATAATAAATCATTTAAACTAATATTTTCAGTGGTTGTTGTTTTATCCATTACATTGCCTACTTTATGTTTTTATTATTAAGTACATTTATTGTGAATCTGTTGGTAGTCGATAGTTTTGAAAGCCATTGAACTGTTCTTTTATTTGAGTGACTGATTGCTTATCTTGTAAGAGCTCATTTAATTTTCGGCGAAATTCTTTTTTATTGTCAACCACAGACTGTAACTCTAGTAATAGTTTTTTCATTCGCTGCGAGCCATG